>CAMLIZ010000221.1 GCA_946480245.1 uncultured Pseudomonadota bacterium | reverse complement strand
TTGCAGCGCAGCATCACCGCGTCGAGGATCATGCCGCCCACGTTCTCGAAGTAGCCGTCGATGCCCTTGGGGCAGGCCTCCTTCAGCGCGGCCGACAGCGACTTCAAGTCCTTGTGCTGCTTGTAGTCGATGCAGGCGTCGAAGCCGAGCTCGTCGGTCACGTAGGCGCACTTCTCGGGGCCGCCGGCGATGCCCACCGCGCGCGCGCCGCGCACCTTGGCGAGCTGGCCCACCGCGCCGCCCACCGCGCCGCTGGCCGAGCTGACCACCACCGTCTCGCCCGGCTTGGGGTCGATGATCTTCACCAGCCCGTACCAGGCGGTCACGCCCGGCATGCCCACGGCGCCCAGGTAGGCGGCCAGCGGCACGTGGGTGGTGTCCACCTTGCGCAGCGTGCCGCGCTCGTCGGCACCAACCACGGAGTACTGCTGCCAGCCGCCGATGCCCACCACCTTGTCGCCTTCGGCGAATGCGGGGTTCTTCGATGCCACCACCTCGCCCACCGTGCCGCCGATCATCACTTGGTTCAGCGGCTGCGGCTGCGCGTAGCTCTTGCCCTCGTTCATGCGGCCGCGCATGTAGGGGTCGAGGCTCAGGTAGTGGTTGCGCACCAGTACCTGGCCGTCCTGCAGCTCGGGCACGGGTGTCTCGACGAGCTTGAAGTTGGCGGTGGTGGGCTCGCCTTCGGGGCGCGAGGCCAGGAGGATCTGCTTGTTGGTGGCCATGTCGGTTCCTTGGTGGTTCAGTCGGAGGCGTTGAGGCGCCGGATCTTGCGGCCGCCGGCAGGCAGCCCTTTCATGTACTTGAAGGTGCCGGTGGCATGCGCGAGCAGCGCACCCGCCTCGTCCAGCACCGAGCCTTCGCAGAAGGCCAGCGAGGTGGTCTTGTGCAGCAGCTTGCCGCGCGCGGTGAGCGCACCCATGCCGGGGCGCATGAAGCTGGTCTTCATCTCCACCGTCACCACGCCGGGCGGCAACTCGCCGGTGCCGGGATCGGGGCTGCGCGCCGCATGCGCCATCGCCACGTCGAGCAGGGTCATCGTGACGCCGCCGTGGGCCACGCCCCAGCTGTTGGTGAGTGCCTCGCGCAGCGGCAGCAGGATCTCGGCCTCCCCGTTGCCGAAGCGCTGCAGCTGCATGCCCAGCTCCTCGACGAAGGGGATGTGCACCAGGAACTTCATCCGTGCACCGCGCTCACGCCACCATCGACCGCGAGGATCTGGCCGGTGATGTGCTTGCCGGCCGCCGACGCGAACAGCAGCGCCGCGCCCTTCAGGTCGTCGTCGTCGCCGATGCGGCGCAGCGGTGCATGCGCGGCCAGTTTGTCGGCGCCCACCTGCTCCAGCGTGCCGCGCGTCATCTTGCTCGGGAAGAAGCCCGGCGCGAGCGCGTTCACCGTGATGCCGTAGGGCCCCCACTCGCCGGCCAGCGTGCGCGTGAAGTTGACCACCGCTCCCTTGCTGGTGCCGTAGGCGATGTACTTGACCGTGGTGGTGCCCGACAGCCCCGCGATCGACGCCACGTTGATGATGCGGCCGCGCCTGCGCGGGATCATCGAGCGCTGGCCGATCGCCTGGCTCATCAGGAAGATGCTGCGCACGTTGAGGTTCATCACCTTGTCCCATGCGTCCAGCGGATAGTCCTCGGCCGGCGCGCCCCAGGTGGCACCGGCGTTGTTGACCAGGATGTCGATCGGGCCGATGCGCTCCACGGCCTCGTCGGCCACCTTGCGCACCGCGTCGGCGTCGGCCAGGTCGGCCGCGATCCAGCGCGTGTCGATGCCCTTGGCCTGCAGGTCGGCCGCGGCCTCTTCGAGGTCGGCGGCCTTGCGCGAGGTGAGCAGGATCTTGGCGCCGGCTTCACCCAGCGCCTCGGCGATCTGCAGGCCCAGGCCGCGCGAGCCGCCGGTGACCAGCGCGGTCTGGCCGGTCAGGTCGAACAGTTGCTGGATCGGTGTGGACATCGGTGTTCCTCGGGTTGGATTCAGGGTTGGTTCTTCATGCGCGAGCGCACCACGATCAGCACGACGCCGGCCAGCGTGGCTGCGCCGCCCACGGCAGCCAGCGCGGCGCCGATCGGCAGGTGGCGCGCCGTCACGAACACGGCCAGGCTCAGCACCAGCAGGCCGCCATAGATCAGTACCCAGACCAGCGTATCGACGGTGGATGTTTTCATTGCTTCAGCTCCTCGCGTTGTCAAAACCAGGCGTCCTGCATCTGGCGGCAGGTCGCATCACGCGACGCTACCACCGCCAGCCAGGCGTCGATCTTGGGCAGCTCGTAGCGGAAGAAGTAGCGCATCGCGGCCAGCTTGCCCTGCGCGAAGTCGTCATCGCGCTGCGCCGCGGTGATCGCCACGTCGAGCCACAGCCATGCGAGCACGGTGTGGCCGAAGGCCTGCAGGTACGGCGTGGCGTTGGCCAGCGCCTCCTCCGGCATGCCGGTGGCCCAGGCGGCCTTGGTGGCCGCGCCCAGGCGCTCGAGTGCACGCGCCAGTGCATTGGCGGGCTCTGCCAGGCCGTCGACCTGGCCGGCGCGCTGCATCGTGTGGCTGATGCGCCCGGCCAGCAGCTTCAGGCCGGCGCCGCCGTCCATCACCACCTTGCGGCCCAACAGGTCCAGCCCCTGGATGCCGTGCGTGCCCTCGTGGATCATGTTCAGGCGGTTGTCGCGCCAATACTGCTCCACCGGAAAGTCGCGCGTGTAGCCGTAGCCACCCAGCACCTGGATGGCCAGGCTGTTGGCCTCCAGCGCCCATTCGCTGGGCCAGCTCTTGGCGATGGGGGTCAGCACCTCGAGCAGCAGCCCCGCCTCGGTGGAGGCCGGCGGTTCACCGGTGTGCTGCTCGTCGACGAGCTGTGCGCAGTACAGCTCCAGCGCGAGGCCGCCTTCGACATACGCCTTCTGCGCCAGCAGCATGCGCTTCACATCGGCATGCTCGATGATGCGCAGCGGCGGCTGGGTCGCGTCCTTGCCGGCGGGGCCCACTGCCCGCCCTTGCGGGCGCTGCCGCGCGTAGTCCAGGCTGGCTTCATAGCCGGCATAGCCGAGCATCACCGCGCCCAGGCCCACGCCGATGCGAGCCTCGTTCATCATGTGGAACATGCAGCGCAAGCCCTCGCCCGGCTTGCCCACGAGATAGCCGATGGCGCCCGGCCCGCCACGCACTGCAAACCTGCCTTCGCCGAAATTCAGCAGCGTGTTGGTGGTACCGCGATAGCCGAGCTTGTGATTCAGGCCCGCCAACGCCACGTCGTTGCGCTCGCCGGTGAGTTCGCCCTGCACGTTCACCAGCTTCTTGGGCACGATGAACAGCGAGATGCCCTTCACCCCCGGCGGCAGCTTGCCGTCCGCCTGCGGAATCTTCGCCAGCACGAGGTGCACGATGTTTTCGGTGATCTCGTGCTCGCCGGCCGAGATCCACATCTTGTTGCCCTGCAGCCGGTAGCGCGGGCCGAGCGGATCGGCTTCATGGTCGGCGCCGTCGGGCACGGCGCGGGTGGCGATATCGCTCAAGGACGAACCCGCCTGCGGCTCCGACAGGCACATGGTGCCGAACCAGCGCCCGCTGAATTCATTGGCCGCAAACACCTGCTGCTGCAGCGGCGTGCCGTGCGCCATCAGCAGGCTGGCGTTGCCCTTGGTGAGCATCGCGTAGCCGCCCAGCGCCACGCTGGCCTTGGCGAAGAACGCGTTGCCCGCCATCTGCAGCACGCAGGGCAGTTGCATGCCGCCGATCTCGTAGTCCTGCGCGGCGGCGATCATGCCGCTCTCGGCCTGGGCACGCGCGGCCTCCGCCACCGCGGCCGGCAGGTGCACCTTGTCGCCGTCGAAGTGCGGCTCCTCGGTGTCGGCCAGCCGGTTGAAGGGCGCGAACTTGTCACGCGCAATGCGCTCGCAGGTGTCCAGCACCGACGCGAAGGTTTCGCGCGAGTGCTCGGCGAAGCGCGGGCGCGCGGTCAACTGCTCTACATGCAGCCAGTCGTCGAGCAGGAAGTCGAGCGTGTCGCGAAAACTCATGCAGCCCCCAGGCTGAAATGCCGCAGCGCCGCCTGCGCGATCGGCACGCCCCACTCCGGCACGAAGTGGCCGGCCTCGAGCAGTTCCATCGGTGGTGGGCAGCCGCGGATCAGGGTGTGCAAGGCGCGCATCGCTTCGCCGCCCAACACGGGGTCGGCCATGCCGATCGCCATGAAGCTCTGGCCCGCCCAGCGCTCCTTCCAGAAGCGACAGGCATCGCGGCCGATCGCGGCACCCGGTGCGTCGGGCGCATCGGGCACCAGGTTGGGAAAGCGGCGCAACGCGGCCTTGTAGCGCGCATCCGGAAACGGCGCGTCGTACGCGGCCGCTTCCGAGCCGCTCATCTCGCGCTTGCCGCGCACCAGCAGCTTGCCCACCGCGAGGTCGGGTTGCGAATTGGAATAGGCGCGCCACTGCTTGAAGCCCTCGGTGGGCTCGCTGCCGGTGGCCAGCGCCGTGTTCATCACCAGCAGCCGCGTGAAGCGCTCGGGCAGCGCCATCGGCAGCGTGAGGCCGAAGATGCCGCCCCAGTCCTGGCACACCAGCATCACGTTGCGCAGGTCCAGCCGCTGCACGAGCGCGAGCAGCAGGTCGCGATGGCGCTCGAAGGTGTGCCACGCTTCATCTGCCGGCTTGTCGGAGCGACCGAAGCCGATCAGGTCCGGTGCCACCACGCGCAGGCCGGCGGCCGTGAACACCGGCAGCATCAGGCGGTACAGGTAACTCCAGCTCGGGTTGCCATGCAGGCACAGCGTGGTGGCGGCCGCGTCGCGCGGCCCCTCGTCGACGTAGTGCAGGCGCAGGCCCGGCGCGCCAGGCAGGTCCTCGAGATAGTGCGGGGCGAAGGCGTACCCCGGCAGGTTGGCGAAGCGCTCGTCCGGGGTGCGCAGGATGTGCATCGCTCGCGCCTTCAGAGCACCTCGAACACGCCAGCCGCGCCCATGCCGCCGCCGATGCACATGGTGACCACCACCTTCTTCGCGCCGCGGCGCTTGCCTTCTATCAGCGCATGGCCGGTCAGGCGCTGGCCGCTGACGCCGTAGGGGTGACCCACCGCAATCGCCCCGCCGTTGACGTTGAGCCGGTCCATCGGGATGCCGAGCGTGTCCGCGCAGTACAGCACCTGCACGGCAAACGCTTCGTTGAGCTCCCACAAGTCGATGTCGGCCACGCTCAGGCCCAGGCGCTTGAGCACCTTGGGCACGGCGAACACCGGGCCGATGCCCATTTCGTCGGGCTCGCAGCCGGCGACCGCGAAGCCGAGGAATCGGCCCAGCGGCTGCAGGTTGTGCTGCTGGGCATAGGTGTCGCTCACCACCACGCAGGCGCCCGCACCGTCGCTGAACTGGCTGGCGTTGCCGGCCGCGATCACGCCGCCCGGCATCGCGGGCTTGATCTTGGCCACCGCCTCGTAGGTGGTGCCGGGGCGCAGGCCCTCGTCGGCGCTCACCGTGACCTGCTTCGTGCGCAGGCCCATCACCTTGTCTGCCACGCCGGCGGTAACAGTGATCGGCGCGATCTCGGCGTTGAACAGCCCTGCCTCCTGCGCCGCGCAGGCGCGCTGCTGGCTTGCGGCGCCGTACTGGTCCATGCGCTCGCGGTCGATCTTGTAGCGCTTGGCCACCTGCTCGGCGGTCTGCAGCATGCTCCAGTAGATCTCGG
>CAMLIZ010000220.1 GCA_946480245.1 uncultured Pseudomonadota bacterium | reverse complement strand
TCTTGCTGGCCTTCATCTTGTCGAGGATGAACTCCATCGCCTCGATCTCGTCCATCGGATACAGCAGCTTGCGCAAGATCCAGCTCTTTTGCAGGATCTCGGGCTTGAGCAAGAGCTCCTCGCGGCGAGTGCCGCTCTTGTTGAGCAGGATCGAGGGATACACGCGCTTCTCGGACATGCGACGGTCCAGGTGGATCTCGCAGTTGCCGGTGCCCTTGAACTCCTCGTAGATCACCTCGTCCATGCGGCTGCCGGTATCGATGAGCGCCGTGCCGATGATCGTGAGCGAGCCGCCTTCCTCGATGTTGCGCGCGGCGCCGAAGAAGCGCTTGGGGCGCTGCAGCGCGTTGGCGTCGACACCGCCGGTGAGCACCTTGCCGGAAGAGGGTAGAACGTTGTTGTAGGCGCGGGCCAGGCGGGTGATCGAGTCGAGCAGGATCACCACGTCCTTGCGCAACTCGACCAGGCGCTTGGCGCGCTCGATCACCATCTCGGCGACTTGCACGTGACGCGCTGCCGGCTCGTCGAACGTAGAACTGATCACCTCGCCGCGCACGGTGCGCTGCATCTCGGTCACTTCCTCCGGCCGCTCGTCCACCAGCAGCACCATCAGGTACACGTCCGGATAGTTGGCGATGATCGAGTGCGCCAGGTTCTGCATCATGACCGTCTTGCCGCTCTTCGGCGGCGAGACGATCAGCGCGCGCTGGCCTTTGCCGAGCGGCGCGATCAGGTCGATGATGCGGCTGGTGATGTTCTCGTCGTTCTTGAGGTTCTCGCGTTCGAGCCTGAACTGCTCCTTCGGAAACAGCGGGGTCAGGTTCTCGAACATGATCTTGTGCTTGTTCTCCTCGGGAGACAGGCCGTTCACGCGATCGACCTTGACCAGCGCGAAGTAGCGCTCGCCGTCTTTGGGCACGCGCACCTCGCCTTCGATGGCGTCGCCGGTGTGCAGGTTGAAGCGGCGGATCTGGCTCGGGCTCAGGTAGATGTCGTCGGTGGACGCCATGTAGCTGGTGTCGGGCGAACGCAGGAAGCCGAAGCCGTCAGGCAGCACTTCGAGCACGCCGTCACCGAAGACCTGTTCGCCGGCCTTTGCGCGCTTCTTCATGATCGCGAACATGAGCTCCTGCTTGCGCAGGCGGCTGACGTTCTCGATCTCCAGCTGCTCGCCCATCTTGATGAGCTCGGAGACATGGAGCGCTTTGAGTTCGGATAGATGCATGGGTGGACAACCCTGGTGGTAGGTGAGCGCCTTCGCCAAAGGCGGATTCACCGGGAGCTTTCGGCTTGTAGCGCTGTCGGCCGCAGAGCCGGGTTGAGCAGCGCGCAACTCGCGAGCGCGAAGAAAACGAAAAAAGGAACGCTGGAGTTTGGAGCCGAACCCACGCGCTACAGCGGCGTGGTGGCAATGCAGGTCGCGGGCTCTGGCCTGTTGCTTTTGGCCGTCAAGGGCTGGAGCGCCCGCGACATTTCCGGCCGATTATAGATGACCGTCGAGGAAGGCGGTCAACTGTGCCTTCGACAGCGCGCCCACCTTGGTGGCGGCAAGCTGACCGCCCTTGAACAGCATGAGCGTCGGGATGCCGCGGATGCCGAATTTCGCAGGCACGTCGCGGTTTTCGTCCACGTTCATCTTCGCGATCTGCAGCCGGTCGCCGTAATCCTTGGAGACCTCGTCGAGGATCGGTGCGATCATCTTGCAGGGACCGCACCACTCGGCCCAATAATCCACGAGCACGGGCTTCTCGGCGTTCAGCACATCGCTTTCGAACGACGCGTCGGAGACGTGTTTGATCAGTTCACTACTCATTGTTGGCATCCTCGTTTCGGCCCCTACATGCCGGGTATTCGTTGAATATTCGAGGGGCGGAATCATTCTGACATAAAGCCCCGTCTCCCTTTGCCGTCAGGGCCCGCAACTGCCGCTATGGCCGAGATAGCCCGCCTCACGCTCGATTTCGCTGACCTTCCCGCGTGCGCATGGGATCGCATCGCATCGCACGCAGCTGCATGGCTTGCCGAGCGGCAGGTGCCGCCGCGTGATGCGGTGCTGCTGCTGCCCCTCGCACAGCATCTGACGTTGGCACGCCAGGCCTGGGCCCGGCTTGGCGGATGGATGCCGCGTATCGAGACCTTGCGCACCCTGTCGGCCACCTGTGCACCACAGCAGCGACCTGCGGGTGCGATCAGTTTCGACGTGGCTCATGACCGGCTGCGCGCCCGGCAGATGCTCCGTGAGGCGAACTGGTCGCGTCAGTGGGCTGAGCGCGATCCGCGCGGCTTCGAACAGACGTTGGGGCAAGTGGTGGATTGCGCGCACCGGCTTGGGCGACGCGCCGCGGCATTGCCGCCCGACGCGCGCAGTGAATGGGAGATGCGCTCGCGTGCAGCGTTGGCACCGGCCGATGGACCGGGCGGGCTGGAGCGCCTGCTCGCTCGCCTGGCACTGGAATGGGTGGCCGCCAGCAGTCCCTGGCCGGACGACCGCTTGTTCGCGCTGCGGCCAGGCGGACTGATCGTGCTGCAAGCCGGCGGCGCCGATCCCATGCTGCAGGGCCTGCTCGACGCCGCCAGGCACGACCTGCCCTGCCTGCTGCTCGATGCCGATACGAACGAGGCCGACCCCTTGCAGGCCGTGCCGCCGCGCACGCAGCTGCGTCGCCTGACTTGCGAGGACTTCGAGGACGAGGCCGAGCAGGCGGCAGCGCAATTGCTCGCGCTGCTGCAACGTGGCGCACAACCGCTGGCACTGATCGCGCAGGACCGTGTGCTGGTGCGTCGCGTCAGCGCTTTGCTGGCGCGCCAGCAGGTGCCTGTGCTCGACGAAACCGGCTGGAAGCTGTCGACCACGCGGGCCGCTGCAGGGGTGATGGCGTTGCTGCGTGCATCCGCGCCGCAAGCCGGCACGGACGATCTGCTGGACTGGCTGAAGGCTCTGCCGGAAAGCGGGCAGGACCGCTCGTTGCAGTCGGTCGACGCGCTCGAGCGTGCGCTTCGCCGTGCCGGCTGCACGCGCCGCGCGGCGCTCGAGGGCATCGCGCTGCCCGACGGTGCAGCAGTGTTGCGCGGGTGGGCCGAGCAGTGTATGGCGGGCCTGGGCAGCGGGCGCGCGACGCTCGCGCAATGGACACGCCAGCTCGCGAAGGCGCTGCAGGCCAGCGGGCAGTGGCAGGCATTGCAGGACGATGCGGCGGGCGTGCAGTTGATTGCGGCGCTGCATCTCGAGACGGCCGATGCTGCGTGGCGCACCTTGGCCGAGGTGCTGCCGATGCGTTGGCCGGAATTCGTGCAGTCGGTGGACGAAGCGCTGGAACAGGCCGTGTTCGTGCCCCCGGCACCTGCCACCCCGCCGGCGGTGGTGATCACCCCGCTGCGGCGCGCCTTGCTGCGGCCGTTCGCCGCCGCCGTGCTGCCCGGCGCCGACGATCGGCGCCTGGGTGTGCCGGCGGCGCCCGACGCGCTGCTCGGAGAAACCACGAGCATCGCGCTCGGCTTGCCCTCGGTAGCCGACCAGCAGCGGCAGGAAGCGCTGGCACTGGCGCAGCTGCTGCGCGTGCCGCAGGTGCTGCTGTCCTTCAGGCGCCAGGACGACGGCGAACCGTTGGAAGCGAGCCTGCTGCTGGAGCGGCTGGCGCTGCGACGCGAGCGCGCTGGAGCGCCCATCGCGGCAGCGCCCGATGCACGCATCGAACATGCGCTCGAGGTGAAGGCGCAGCCCCGCCCCGCGCCGCGGGCTGGCCATCGCCTGCCTGCGGCGTTGAGCGCGAGCGCCGTGGAGGCCCTGCGCGACTGCCCGTACCGCTTCTTCGCCCGCAGCCTGCTGCGCCTTCAGGAAGCTGAAGAACTGGATGAGGAGGCGGAGAAGCGCGACTACGGCAACTGGCTGCATGCCGTGCTGCTGCAGTTCCACGCCCATCGCCCGGCGGCGCGGCCCCCAGCGGACGATCTGGCAGCGCTGCGTCACTGGGCGCAGGCGGAGCGCGCGCAGGCCGGGCTCGACGATGCGAGCTTCCTGCCCTTCGAGGCGTCGTTCGAGCGCTTCGCGCCGCACTACATCGTGTGGCTGCAGCAGCGCGACGCAGCAGGCGCACAGTGGCTGGAGGGCGAGACCGAACGCCATGCCGAGGTGCCCGAACTGGAGGGCGTCGCGTTGAAGGGCCGTATCGATCGGGTGGATTTGCTGCCCGGCAACGTGCGCCAGCTGATCGACTACAAGACCGTGCCGCTGCAAAGCCTGCGCCAGCGCGTGCGTGAGCCGCTGGAGGACACGCAGCTGGCGTTCTACGCCGCATTGGAAATGCTCACTGCCGACGTGCCGGAGCTCGAGGCCGCCTACCTCGCACTCGATGACAGTGACGGCGTGAAGGAGGTGCCGCACGCCGACGTGCAGGCCAGCGCCCAGGTGCTGCTGCGCGGCCTGGCCGACGAACTGCGACGCCTGCGTGGCGGCGCCACGCTGCCGGCCCTCGGCGAAGGTGCTGTGTGCGAGCACTGCGAGGCACGAGGCTTGTGCCGGCGTGACCATTGGGCTGAGCCGCAGGAGCCGCCGCAATGAGCCGGGAGCCGGCCTACCGCATCGACGGAAGACACGTCGACGCAGACGCGTTCTACGCCGCGGCCTGCGATCCGGCGCGCAGCGTGGTGGTCGAAGCATGCGCCGGTGCCGGCAAGACCTGGATGTTGGTGTCGCGCATCCTGCGTGCCCTGCTGGCGGGCGCCGAGCCGCAGCAGATCCTCGCGATCACGTTCACGCGCAAGGCCGCGGGCGAGATGCGCGAGCGCCTGTCCGACTGGTTGCGCGACTTTGCGCACGCCGACGAAGGCGAGCGTGTGCAGGCACTGCGGCAACGAGGCGTGGGCGCCGATCAGGCGCAGGCCCTGAGCGGGCGGCTGGCGGCGCTGCATGAGCAGCTGCTGGTGCGGGGGCGGGGCGTCGAGATCCGCACGTTCCATGGCTGGTTCTCGCAGCTGATGCGCGCCGCACCGCTGGAGCTGCTGGCGCAGCTCGGCATGGCACCCAACATGGAACTGGTGGAAGACACCGAGGATCTGGAGCCGGAGCTGTTCCGCCGCTTCCACGCCGTGGTGCGCGCCGATGCCGCGTTGCGAGAGGACTTCTTTTCGCAAGTGGCCGCGCGCGGTCGGTCTCAACTGCGCAAATGGCTGCAGGCGGCCTGGCAGCGTCGGGTGGAGTTGGAGGCGGCCGATACCGCCGGCACGCTGGAACGCAGCATCGAGCCGGCTGCCGAACGCTGGCCGCTGCTGGCCGGCCTGGCGCATCCGGCCGAGCGCATCAAGGGCTTGGAGGCACAACAGCTGCTGGCGCAGCTTGCACGCTCGCTCGGTGCGCAGACTGCCGCGGTGGCACGCAAGCAGGCCACGACGTTGGAGAGCGCGCTCGCCGTGGCAGATGCGGCTCAGGCGTACGAGGGAGCGCGAGTGGCGCTGCTCACCAAGGAAGGCAAGCCGCGCCAGAAGCTCGATGCGCCGGGTCTGCCCGAGGCGCTCGCGTTGCTGGAGGAGATCCGCTGCGCGATCGAGCAGCAGCAGTCCCACGACGAACACCTGCGCATGGTGCGACTGGCGCGCGTGCTGCTGGCCGAGTATGCGGCGCTGAAGCGCCAGCGCGGCCTGGCCGACATGGCGGATCTGGAGCGTTGCGCCTTGCACCTGCTGC
>CAMLIZ010000219.1 GCA_946480245.1 uncultured Pseudomonadota bacterium | reverse complement strand
CAGCTGGTGCTGCTGAACATCGACGAGGTGATCCGCATCATCCGCAACGCCGACGAGCCCAAGCCGGCGCTGATCGAGCGCTTCGCCTTGAGCGACCGTCAGGCCGAGGACATCCTCGAGATCCGGCTGCGCCAGCTGGCCCGGTTGGAGGCGATCAAGATCGAGCAGGAGCTCAAGAGCCTGCGCGACGAGCAGAAGAAGCTCGAGGAGATCCTGGGCAGCCCCACGGCGCTGAAGCGCACCGTGATCAAGGAGATCGAGGCCGACGCCAAGGTGCACGGCGACGAACGCCGCACCTTGATCCTCGCCGACAAGCGCGCGCAGGCCGAGGTGCGCATCGTCGACGAGCCGGTGAGCGTGGTGGTGAGCCTCAAGGGCTGGGTGCGCGCGCTCAAGGGACACGAGGTGGACGCCGCCGCGCTGCAGTTCAAGAGCGGCGACGCGCTGTACGGCGTGTTTCCGTGCCGCAGCGTCGATCCGCTGCTGGTGTTCGGCTCCAACGGCCGCGTGTACTCGGTGGCGGTGAGCGCGCTGCCGGGCGGGCGTGGCGACGGCCAGCCGATCACCACCTTGATCGACCTCGAATCCGGCACGCAGGTGGTGCACTACTTCGCCGGCTCGGCGGAGCAGGTGCTGTTGCTGGCCAACACCGGGGGCTTCGGCCTCATGGCCAAGGTGGGCGACATGCTGAGCCGCCAGCGCGGCGGCAAGAGCTTCCTCACCCTGGAGCCGCAGGACCACGTGCTGCCGCCGGCGGTGCGCGTGGCCGAGCACACGCAGGTGGCGTGCCTGTCGATGAGCGGGCGGCTGCTGGTGTTCCCTCTCGACGAGCTGAAGCTGCAGAGCAACGGCGGCCGCGGCCTCACCTTGATGGACGTGGACGTGACGGACCCGCTGGTCTCGGTGGCCACGGTGGCGGCCGGCGTCAAGGTGCTGGGGTTGGGCCGCGGCGGCAAGCCGAAGGAAGAAGACGTGCGCGGCAACACCCTGGCCGGGCACGTGGGCCGGCGCGCGCGCAAGGGCAAGAAGGTCGAGGGTTTCCCGAAGGCGATGCGGGTGGTGGCGCTGTGAGCGCTTAGCATCCGCGTTCGGCAATCCGGAGGACGCCATGGCCCGTCTTGCACTGATCCTGATCGATCCGTTCGCCGACTGGGAGCCGGCGCTGCTGGCGGCCAGCGCCAAGGACGACTTCGGCGACGAGCTGCGCTTCCTCACCCCGGGCGGCCGTGCCGTACGCTCGATGGGCGGGCTGTCCGCCAATGCCGATGGCGCCGCCGAAACCTTCGACCCGGAAGACGCGGATGCGCTGGTGCTGATCGGCTCGCCCACCTGGCAGACGCCGCAGACGCCCGACTTCACCGCGTTGCTGCAGCGCGCGGCGGCCGCGGGCATCGTGGTGGCCGGCATCTGCGGCGCCACGCTCGCCCTGGCGCGCGCCGGCCTGCTGGACGAGCGCGCCCACACCAGCAACGGGCTGGACTACCTGCAGCACCACCTCGGCGGCAGCTACCGCGGCGCCGCGCACTACCGCAACGGCCCGCGCGCGGTTGCCGACGGCAAGCTGGTGACGGCCGGCGGGCTGGCGCCGGCCAGCTTCGCGTCCGAGGTGCTGAAGCTGCTGCACCCGCAGGCCGAGCGCGAGATCCTCGCATCGGAGGCCTTGTTCGCACGCGAGCATCGCGCCCTCCCCGAGACGGGGAATATCACGGCGTGATATTTTCGGTGCGCCCCTTTGCCGGCCCGCACCATGAAGCTCAACGTCCTTTCCGACCTGCACCTGGGTGTCGGCGCCCTCGAAACGCCCCTCAACGACGCCGACGTGGTGATCCTCGCCGGCGACATCGGCGCGCCGCGCCATGCGCTGAGCTGGGCGTTGCGGCTGGGCAAGCCGGTGATCTACGTGGCGGGCAACCACGAGTTCTACGGTGGCAGCATCGACGGCACGCCGCGCGCCCTCAGGCGCATGTGCGCCGGCACCGCGGTGCGGGTGTTGCACGACGACGCGTGTGTCATCGGCAACGTGCGCTTCCTGGGCACGCCGCTGTGGACGGACTTCGGGCTCTTTGGCGAGGGCGCGCAGCGCACGCAGGCAGTGCAGGAGGCGCAGAGGCTGTTGCGCGATTTCAGCCGCATTCGCCGAACCGAAGATGGCGAGGCGCTGTTCACGCCCGACGACTCGGCCGCGCTGTTCGCGGGCCATGCCGCCTGGCTACAGGCCCGGCTCGCCGAGCCGCACGACGGCCCCACGGTGGTGGTGACACACCACGCGCCGTCGCCGCGCAGCATCCACCCGCGCTTTGCCGGCTCGCTGTTGAACGCGTGCTTCGTCTCCGAGGCAGAACACCTGCTCGACGGCGCACGCGCCGGATGGTGGGTGCACGGCCACACGCACGACAGCTTCGACTACACCGTCAACGGCACGCGCGTGGTCTGCAACCCGCGCGGCTATGCCAAGCACGGCGTCAACGAGAACGCCCACTTCGACCCGGACTTCATCATCGAAGTGAACTGAACTGCCAGGCGCCGCGGGTCAGAACAGCTCGACTTCGCTGTCCTGGCGCTGCGGTGCCAGCGCGCCGTCGGCCACCAGCACCGCATGGCTGCGCACCTGGTTGCGACCGTGTTCCTTGGCGTAGTAGACCGCCTTGTCGGCGCGCTCGAACGCCCCGGTCGGCGTGTCGTTCGGCAGCACTTCGGTGAAGCCGATGCTCACCGTCACGTGGCCCACCTGTGGAAAGTGGTAGCAGGCGATGTTGTGGCGCAGGCGCTCAAAGGCGCGTGCCGCGTCGGCCTCGGCCGGGCAGCGCAGCACGGCCACGAACTCCTCGCCCCCGAAGCGGTACAGCCGGTCCTGGAAGCGGAACGTGCTGCGCAGCAGCCGGGCCACCAGCAGCAGCACCTCGTCGCCGATCAGGTGGCCATGGCAGTCGTTCACGGCCTTGAAGTGATCGATGTCGAGCACACCCAGCCAGTGGGACGTGCGGCGTTCCACCGGCGCGGTGGAGCGCCGGCGTCCCGAGGCGCTGTCGAGGATGGTGGCGCTGCGCTGGCACAGCTTGAAGAAGGCTTCGTCGAAGGTCTTGCGGTTGAGCAGGCCGGTGAGGGTGTCGCGCTCGCTGTAGTCGATCAGACCGCAGAAGTTGCGGTACACGCGCAGCAGGTTCTCGGCGGTATGCCGGCCTTCGTCGTCGAAGGGTGCGTCGCATCGCAGCTCGAGCACCATCGGCTGCTCCGCCAGCGTGACCAGCGGGAACAGCACCGTGCAGGCGCCGCCATCGGCGCCGCTGGTGGCCGGGCAGTCGACGATGGCTTGCCGGTCCACGCAGGCCGCATGTGCCGGCAGGTCGCCGCGCACCGGCAGATCTTCCAACGCGATCCAGGTGGGGTCGGAGCTGGCGGCCACATCGCTGCAGTTCAGGCGAGCGCGCAGCAGCCAGCGTTGTACGCCGCCGGCAGGGCCGACCAGCATGTAGATCGCCACCTGCGCAGGACGGAAGAGGTCGCGCATCGCGTGGGCCAGCGTCACGTCAAGCAGATCGCGGTCGCGGTGGATGGTCAGCGTGGCGAGGTGTTCGATCGCGGTGGTCATGGCCGGGCTGTCAGGCGGGCGCCTGTCTTTCATCGCTTATCGGCACGATGCAGGGGCGATGAAACGGCCGCCCGTGCGTCGCGTGACGTATTCGGCGTTTCGGCCGCCTCCACTAAAGTGGTGCGCGCGACACACGAGAGCACGCCATGCACCTGATCCACTGCACCGAAGCCGACCATGCCGCGGCCATCCTTGAGATCCTCAACGAGGCCATCGTCAACTCGACCGCGCTGTACGACTACAAGCCGCGCCCGCCGCAAGCCATGGCCGCATGGTTCGCTGCCAAGCAGCAGGGCGGCTTTCCGGTGATAGGGCTGGTGGACGATGCGGGCCAGCTTCTCGGCTTCGGCAGCTTCGGCGGCTTTCGCGCGTTCCCGGCCTACAAGTACACCGTCGAGCATTCGGTGTATGTGCACCAAGCCCAGCGCGGCAAGGGGCTGGGGCGTGTGCTGCTGGAGCGGCTGGTGGAGGAGGCGCGCGCGCGCGGAGTGCACGTGATGGTGGGCGGCATCGACGCCGCCAACACCGCGAGCATCGGGCTGCACCGGCAACTGGGCTTCGAGCATGCGGGCACCATCCGGCAAGCCGGCTTCAAGTTCGGCCGCTGGCTGGACTTGGCCTTCTACCAACGCATCCTCGATACACCCGCCCAGCCGGTCGACGGCTGAGGCGAAGCGAGAAGCCGAAGGCTGCAATCGGGCCTTCGGCACGTTCGGTGTTCAGGCCGCCCCGTGCAGCGCCTGGGCCAGCAGATCCAGCGCCTGCGTCACCTCTTGCTCGGTGATGTTCAGCGCGGGCACGAAGCGCAGCCGTTGCGGGCGCACGGGGTTCACGAGCAGGCCCGGCGTACGGCCGTGGGCGAGGCGGCGCGCGGCGTCGGCCACGCGTGTGGCCTGGTCCGGCTGCGGCAGGTCGAGGGCAAGCAGCAGGCCGCGGCCGCGCGCAGGTGGCGTGCCCAGGCGTTCGGCGATCGTGTCCAGGCCTTGGCGCAGTTGGGCACTTCGCGCTTGCACGGTGGGCAGGAAGCCCGGGGCGGTGACGGTGCGCACGATGGCCAGCGCGGCGGCACACATCAAGGCATTGCCGCAGTAAGTGCCGCCCTGGTCGCCCGGCGCAAAGCAGCACACCGCTTCGCGTGCCAGCACCGCGCCGATCGGCACCCCGCCGCCCAGGCCCTTGCCCAGCGTCATGATGTCGGGCCTGATGCCGGCCGCGCTGTGGCCCCACAACGCCCCGGTGCGGCCGACGCCGGTCTGCACCTCGTCGAGGATCAGCAGCAGGCCGAGCTCGTCGCACATGCGGCGCAGGCCCTGCAGGAATTCAGGTGCGGCCTCGATCACGCCGGCTTCGCCCTGGATCGGCTCCAGCATCACGGCCACCGTGTTCGGGCCGATCAGGGCACTCACGCTGGCCAGGTCGTTCAACGTCGCCTTCGGGAAGCCGGGCACCTTGGGCTCGAACAGGCGCTCGAACCCCGGCTTGCCGCTGGCGCTCATGGTGGCCAGCGTGCGGCCATGGAAGCCGTTGTGAAAGGTGATGATCTCGTGCGCACCGCCGCGGCGCACCTGCCCGAACTTGCGCGCCAGCTTGATAGCGCCCTCGTTGGCCTCTGCGCCGCCGGACGTGAAGAAGCAGCGCTCCAGCGTCGACAGCCGGGTGAGCGCGTCGGCGAGGGCGATCGCTTGGTCGTTGTGCAGGCCGGGCCCGGGCTGCAGCAGGCGGCCGGCCTGTTCGGCCAGCGTGTCGCGCAGCAGCACGGGCGCATGGCCCAAGGTGTTCACGGCCCAGCCTTGCAGCAGGTCCAGGTAGCGGCGGCCCTCGGAATCCCACAACCAGCTCCCCTGGCCGCGCGTGAAGACGGCGTCGGGGCGGTGGGTCACGTGCATCAGCGCGTGCACCGGATAGTCGGCAAACGGGGTGGCGGTGGCGGCAAGGGTCATCTTCGTTCCTCGGGTGGGTGGGGAAACGAAGGCACGGGACACCGCGTGGCTGCTTCAGCAGGGGCGATGCGCAAGGGCATCGCCCAGAACGACAAAGGCCACGAGGGGTCTCGTGGCCTTCGGGGTGAACGCGCGAAACCTCTCAACAGCGACGTCGAGAGAGTCGTCGGGACTG
>CAMLIZ010000218.1 GCA_946480245.1 uncultured Pseudomonadota bacterium | reverse complement strand
TCGTCCACCAGCTCGGGCAGCATCTCCAGCAGCAGGCTCATCTTGGCGCGCTCCATGTCGGGCGGCGTGGCGTGGCCCTTGACCAGGCGCGGGTCGCAGCACACCTGGCGCAGCTTGAGCAGCGCATCGAGGATCGCGATCTGCGAACCGCCGAAGCTCTGGCGCTGCAGCACGCGGCGCACGCGCTCGTCGGCGGCCAGGCGCACGCTTTCGTACAGCGCGCGCTGCTGCCCTTCCAAAGGCACGCGACGCAGCACCTCGGTCTTGGGCGGCAGCTCGGCCGCCACGTCGGCCTTGCGGCGGCGCAGGATGAAGGGCCGCACGCGCTGCGCCAGCAGCTGCGCGCGCAAGGTCTCGCCGTTGTCCTCGATCGGGCGGCGCCACAGGCGCGCAAAGCTGCGCGAGTCACCGAGGAAGCCGGGCATCAGGAAGTCGAAGTGCGCCCACAGCTCGCCCAGGTGGTTCTCCAGTGGCGTGCCGGTGACGCACAGGCGATGCTCGGCGCGCAGCTTGCGCAGCGCACTGGCGGCGCGGCTGGTGGCGTTCTTCACGAGCTGCGCCTCATCGAGGATCAGCAGGTGCCAGGGCTGGCGCTTCAGCGCGTCGATGTCGCGCCACAGCAGCGGGTAGGTGGTGAACACCACGTCGTGCTCCGGGATGCGCTCGAAATCGCGCTCGCGCCCGCTGCCGTGCAAGGTGAGCACGCGCAGGCTGGGTGCGATGCGCGCGGCCTCGGCCTGCCAGTTGGCGATCAACGAGGTGGGCAGCACCACCAGCGCCGGCTGCCGCAGCCGCCCGGACTGCTGCTCGACCAGCAGATGCGCCAGCACCTGCGCGGTCTTGCCCAGGCCCATGTCGTCGGCCAGCACGCCGCCCAAGTGCTGCGCACGCAGGTACTGCAGCCACGCCAGCCCCTGCCGCTGGTAGCCGCGCAGCTCAAGGCCCAGCCCGGGCGGTGGCGGCACATCGGGCGGCGTGCCGGCATCGCGCAGCCGCTGCGCCAGCCGGTTCAGGCCCGCCTCGCCCTGCAGCTGCCAGGCGCCGTGCGCGCCTGCGCGCTGGCGCATCGTGTCGGCCAGCCCGTCGCGCAAGGCTTCGAGCCGATGCGCGTCCAGCGTGGACAACTGCACCGGCCCGCCGGCGCCCACCTCGCGCTGCGGGTCGGTGAGCAAATCCACCATCGCGCCGACGATCGCCTTCAACGGCGCGGCCGGTGCCTCGATGCGGCGCCCGCCCGGTGCGCGCAGCGTGACGATCTCGTCGTCGGAGATCGCGGCCAGCTCGTGCGCCTTCAGCCAGCGCGCATCACGCTTCAGCAGGTCGGCCAGCAACGGCACGAGGTCCAGCGTCTGGCCCTCCACCTCCACGCCCAGGCTGAGCAGCCATGAGCCCTCGCGATGCGGCTGGCGTAGCGCCGCCAGCGCCTGCCCGCGCGGCGACAGCGCCGCCAGCTCGCGCCCGGTTTCGTCGGCACCGGTGGCATCCACCACCAGGCGCCAGGCCTGCACCGGCACGCTCTGGTGCGCAAACCCCGGCCGCACGACGATGGACCAGCCGGCCGCCTGCAGGCGCGGTATCTGCTCGGCCCAGTAGTCGCCCCACTGCCCTTCCTCCGGCAGGCTCCACAGCAGCTCGTGGCCCACGCTGGCATCGGGCCGGCGCCATTGCAGCGCCTCGGGTGGCAGCGGGCGCAGGCCCGAAGCCCACAGCGCGTCGCGCGCGTCCGCTTCGGCGGGCAGGTCGCGCTGCAGCAGCACGCGCTCGTTCCAGGCGCCACGCAGCAGCTCTGTGGGCTTGGGGCGCGTGTTGAGCACGCGCGTGGGCGCCGGCGTGTCCCAGCCCAGGCCGCTGTCGGTGCGGTAGGTCCAGGTGGCCTGCGCCACCGTGAGTTGCGCGCTGCGCGGGCCGAAGCCGGGGGCCGCGCGCATGCCGAGCAGGCCATCGCCGCGGGTCAGCGTCTGCAGCACGAGGCGGGGTTGAAAGCGGCCGGGTGCCGGCACGTCGGAAGGCATCCGGGCATTTTCACCGAGGGGAATGGCGCTTGCCGGTCTTCTGCCTGAACCCACTGACACAGGAGCAGCCGATGACACCGACGAACGATCCCGACATGGCCACGCAAGGCCTGCAGCGGCAGGCCGGCGAAGCGGCGGCCACCGTGGCCGCGCAAGGCCGCAACTTCGCCAAACGGCAGAAAAACGCCGCTGCCGACGAGCTGCAGGTGGTGGGCGACGCGCTGTGCCGCGTGGCCGACGAGATGCAGCAGAACGAGGAAGCCACCGTGGTGCATCTGGCCGGCACCGCGGGCCAGCAGTTGCGCGAACTGGGCGAGCAGCTGCGCCGCAAGGACGTGCCCACGCTGATGCGCGATGCGAGCGACTACGCGCGTCGCTCGCCCGGCACCTTCTTCGCCGGCACGCTGATCGCCGGCTTCCTGCTGGCGCGCTTCATGAAGAGCTCGCAGCAGCCCGAGCGCAGCCAAGCGGGCAATGGCCACGCTGATGGCCGCGCGCACGAGTTGCCCGTGCTGCAAGACGAACCCCCCATGCAAGGAGAACGCTATGCCCACTGAACGAATCGACGAACGACCCCACACACGCCACGACCGATCGCTGCCCGAGCTGCTGGGCGATCTGAGCCGCGAAACCATCGACCTGGTGCGCCAGGAGGTGGCGCTGGCGCGCGCCGAAGTCTCCGAGAAGGTGACGAGCGCGCAGAACGGCGTGAAGGCCATGGCCGGCGGTGCGGTGGTGGCCATGGGCGGCTTCGTGGTGCTGCTGATCGCCATCGCCAACCTGCTGGCCGAATGGCTGCCGGCGGACTTTGCCAACTGGCTGGCGCCGCTGATCGTGGGCGGCGTGGCGCTGCTGATCGGCTGGGGCATGTTGAAAGGCGGCAGCACCAAGCTGGAAGCCGACAAGCTCAAGCCCCACCGCACCATGGCCTCCCTGAGGCAGGACAAGCTGACCGCGCAGGAGAAGTTCCGATGAGCACCGACACCGACAACCGCACCCCTGAAGAGATCGAGCACGACATCGCCCGCACGCGCAACGAGATGAGCGCCACCATTGACGAGCTGCAAAGCAGGATGTCACCCGGGCAGCTGCTCGACCAGGGCCTGGCCTACCTGCGCTCCAGCGGGGCGGGTGATTTCGGCAGCAACCTGGGCCGCTCGGTACGCGACAACCCGATGCCGGTGGCCCTGGTGGGCGTGGGCCTGGCCTGGCTGATGATGGGCGGCCAGAGCCGCAGCGCAGCCGCCCCCCGCGACCGCAGCACGCTGCGCGACACCGCCTCGCAGGTGGCCGACCGGGCGCGCGACGTGAAGGAGCGCGCCGCCGATCTGACGCAGCGCTCGATCGATCGGGCTCAGGACGCCCGCGACAGCGCGCTCGAGCTGTTCGACCGCCACCCGATGGTGCTGGGCGGCCTGGGCCTGGCGCTGGGCGGCGTGGTGGCGGCCATGCTGCCCGGCACCCGCACCGAGGACCGGCTGATGGGCGACACGCGCGACGGCCTGCTCGACGAGGCTCAGCGCGGCGCACGCGCCGGCGCCGGTGCCGACGGCGAAGCGGCGCGCAGCGCAGGCGGCGGCGCTTGACTTCGAGTGCGCTCTCGCATGTCCAATCCGGACACATCGAGAGCGCACCATCAACACGCCCCTGACCATCGGCACGCTCGCGGCCCGCACCGGAGCCACACCAGCCAGGCCCAGCGCCTCATTGCGGAGGGAGACTTCGGGGTGGTGCAGGCGCGCGGCAACGTGGCCACCAAGGCCGGGCAGCGCTACGACAACAGCTACTGCTTCGTGTGTCGCTGGCAGGACGGTCAGGTGCGCGAGCTGACGGAGTACATGGACACGCAGCTTGCGACGATTGCGCTGGGCGCGCCATAGCGCGTCGGCCGCCCCTCACTTGCTGCCGCTGCTCTGCAGCTTGTTGACCGCGGTGTTGGTGGTCTGCGCCAGCAGCAGGTGGCGCTTGAGCACGGGCAGCGTCTTGGCGGCGAAGCTGCGCAGCGCGATGTCCTGGCCGCCGTTGGACTCCTTCTGGAAGTCCTCGATGTCCTGCTTGTGGTCGGCCACCATGTACTGCATGTACTCCTGGTCGAACTGCTCCGGCGTGAGCTTGCTCATGCGGTCGACCACCTGCTGGTGCTCGTCGTCCAGGCCGGTGGGCAGCTCCCAGCCCTTGCTCTTGGCGACCTGGCCCAGCTGCTGGTTGGACGTCGTGTGGTCGCGCACCATGCGCTGGCCGAAACTGCGCACGGCCGCGGCGTGGGCGCGCTTGGCGGCCATCGAACCCAGCGACACCTCGGTCATGCCGCCGACTGCGGCCTTCTCGAAGAACTCCTTGTCGGCCGGTGCCTGCGGGTTGCCGGCGGCGCTGGCGGCCGGTGACGCGGACGGCGAGGCAGGTGCGGTGGCCGCCAACGCGGCGGCAGGCAATGCGGCAGCCGCACTCAGCGCGACGGCCAGCGCGGCGGCGCGCCAAGGGCGGGAAGCGGGTAACGGGTACTGCATGTCGATTTCTCCTGTGGAACGGGGGCCTACATCGACACCACCAGTTCCACCTCGCCCTCGCGGCGCGTCAGGCGCACGCCCACGTCGCTGCGATGCCGGGTGACGGCAATGTCCATCCTTCCCTGGGGCAATTGCAGGCCCTGGATGTGGATCTGGTCCAGGAACGGCGGCACCACCGGATTGCGAAAGCACACCCGGCCCTCGGCGCCGTGCACCTCCAGCCCGAGGCAGGCCTGCAGGCACAGCAAGGGCGCGGCCGCGGCCCAGGCCTGCGGCGAGCAGGCCTGCGGATACAGCGTCGGGTTCTCGCCTGCATGGCGCGTGAAGCCGCAAAAGAGCTCGGGCAGGCGATGCAGGTCGAAGTGCAGCGAGGCGTCGAACAGCCCGCCCATGATGCGGGCCGCATGCTCGCGGTGGCCGTAGCGGCCCAGGCCCGCAGCCACCACCGAGTTGTCGTGCGGCCACACCGATCCGTCGTGATAAGACATCGGGTTGTAGCGCGACGCCGTGGATGCCACCGTGCGCACGCCCCAGCCGGAGAACCCGGTCTCGCCCATCAGCGTGTCGGCCACGCGCTGCGCATGCGCGGCACTCGCGATGCCCGTGTAGAGCACCTGGCCGGCGTTGGAGGTGCGCACCCGGCACGGCTGCTTGCGCCCATCGAGCGCGAGCGCATAGGTACCGATGTCGTCGCACCAGAACGCCGCCTCGAACTGCTGCTGCAGCGCATGCGCCTGCTGCTCCAGCGCCTGCGCGCGCTGCTGCAGGCCGAGCGCGCGTGCCATCGCAGCCGCGGCCATGCGGGCCGCATACACGTAGCCCTGCACTTCGCACAGCGCGATGGGGGCATCGGCCAGCCGGCCGTCGGCATGGAAGACGGCGTCGTGCGAATCCTTCCAGCCCTGGTTGGACAGGCCGCGGTCGGTCTTGCGCGCGTACTCCACGAAGCCGTCGCCGTCGGCGTCGCCGTAGCGGTCGATCCATTCGAGCGCACGCTCGAAGTGCGGCCACAGCGAGCGCACCAGTTCCAGGTCGGCGGTGCGCTCGAAATAGGCCCCGCCCAGCATCAGGAACAGCGGTGTCGAGTCGATCGAGCCGTAGTAGCGCCCGAACGGCACCTCGCCGGTGGCCGCCATCTCGCCGCCACGCGTCTCGTGCAGGATCTTGCCCGGCTGTGCGTCCTGCGCGTCGCTC
>CAMLIZ010000217.1 GCA_946480245.1 uncultured Pseudomonadota bacterium | reverse complement strand
GGCGACAACCAGGCGCAGGCCGGGCAGGACGCGATCCAGCTGATGACGGTGCACTCGGCCAAGGGCCTGGAGTTCGACGCGGTGTTCATCACCGGCATGGAGGAGGGCCTGTTCCCGCACGAGAACTCGATGTCGGACATCGACGGGCTGGAGGAGGAGCGCCGCCTGATGTACGTGGCGATCACCCGTGCGCGCCAGCGGCTGTACATGAGCTTCAGCCAGACGCGCATGCTGCACGGGCAGACCAAGTACCACATCAAGAGCCGCTTCTTCGACGAGCTGCCCGAGGCCGGCCTCAAGTGGCTGACGCCGCGCAACCAGGGCTTCGGCTCCGGCTTTGCGCGCGAGTACCAGGCGGCCTGGAACCGCGGCAGCGGGCTGGGCTCGGTGGTGGGCGCGGGCCGGGTGGAGGCGCCGGCGCCGCCGCCGTTTGCGTCAGCGCGGGCGGGCGCTGGCCACGGCTTGCGCGTGGGCCAGTCGGTGTTTCACACCAAGTTTGGCGAGGGCGTGATCGTCACGCTCGAAGGTGCGGGCGAGGACGCGCGCGCGCAGGTGAACTTCGGCCGTCATGGCGCCAAGTGGCTGCAGCTCAGCCTCGCCAAGCTGACGCCGGTGGAGTAAGGCGCCTTCAATTGCTGTCGCCGCCGGGCGTGACCACGTCGATCGTCTTCTCGATCACCTTGCCGGTGACCTTGACGCCGGTGCTCACCACTGCACCGGTGACCGAGATGGCGGCACCAGCCGCGGACCCGGCCACGCTGACGACGGCACAGCCCTGCAAGGCCGCGCACAGCCAGGCAGCCAGCAGAACGAGGAATCGGCGCAGCGTCATGATGGGGTACCGCAGGAGGGTCGGCCGATTATGCGGCCGGCTCCCCGCTGCCGGCCTCGAAGGTGTCGGCGAAGATGAAGTACAGCGTCACGTAGAACGCCGTCATGCACATCAGCACCAGCGGCAGCACCGCCACCGGCGCCAGCTGCGGCACGCCGATCAGCGTGAGCACCAGCGTGGTCACGGTGCCCAGGGCCAGCATCAGCCCCAGCCATACCAGCGTGTAGACCGAAAACGCGCCCTTGGTGCGCCACAGCGCGACGGTGCTCGAGAACAGCGACTGCGCCACGCCCTGGTTGCCCCAGAGCACCAGCGCCGGCGCATGCCAGAACGGGATGGACAGGGCCGACAGCAGCAGCGCCTGCGTGCCGAAGCCCCACAGCAGGCGCGGGTCGGTGGCCGCGGCGCGGGCCTGCTCCGGCGATACGGGCGTGCTGGCGCTGTACATCGCGTGCACCTGTTCCCATGCGTCGCCGACGATGCGGTCGCTGAGCACCAGCACGCCCAGCGTGGCCGCACCGTACAGCGCGCACAGCAGCAGCAGCGGCTTGCGCCGCGCCATCGGCACGCGCAGTGGTTGCAGCAGCTGGCCCGGGTGCACCGGGCCATCGGACAGCGCCGAGCGGGTGGCGATCATGAAGCCCAGGCTGAGCAGCGGCAGTGCCATCAGCGACAGCGGGCCGCCCACCACCGGCACCAGCACCGAGACGACGAGGCTGGCGAAGAAGAACGCGAGCAGCAGCGCGGTGAACGCCATCGGCCGCTGCATGAAGACGCGAAAGCCGCGCCGCACCCACAACACACCCTGGCCCGGCGGTACCGAACGAAGACGCAGCACCATCGCGCTCAGGCCTCCAGGGCCGGATGCCACGGCCGGTCGATGCGCTCGCGCAGCACGCGCTCGAAGTGCGCCGGGTCGTGCGCCTTGAGCATGCTGGCCTCGCGCGGCAGGTGAAAGTCCCACAGTCGCGACAGCCAGAAGCGGAACGCGGCAGCGCGCAGCAGCGCCGGCATGAGCCGCTGCTCGGCGCCTGCGAGTGGCCGCACCTCGGCATAGGCGCGCACGAACGCGGCGGCGCGTTCTTCCACCAGCCGGCCGCTGTCGAGGTCGATGCACCAGTCGTTCAGGCACACGGCGATGTCGAACAGGAAGGTGTCGACGCCCGCAAAGTAGAAGTCGAAGAAGCCGGACAGGCGCTCGCGCCCGGTCAGGCCTTCGAACATCACGTTGTCGCGGAACAGGTCGGCGTGGATCGGCCCGCGCGCCAGCCCCGCGTACGCGGGTGAGGCCGCCAGCTGCTGCTGGTAGGCCAGTTCGTCGGCCAGCAGCGCCTGCTGCTCGGGCGACAGATAGGGCAGCACCACCGGCACCGTCTCGATCCACCAGGCCAGCCCCCGCAGGTTGGGCTGCGAGAGCGCGAAGTCCTGGGCCGCCAGGTGCATGCGCGCCAGCATGGCGCCCACCTGCTCGCAGTGGTGCACGTCGGGCGCCAGCTGGTGCGCGCCGGGCAGCTTGTCGACCAGCGCGGCCGGTTTTCCTTGCAGGGTGAACAGGATCTCGCCGTGCACGTCGGCATGCGGCTCCGGTACCGGGATGTCCTTGCGCGCCAGGTGCTGCATCAGCCGCAGGTAGAACGGCAGCTGCTCGAACGTGAGGCGCTCGAACAGCGTCAGCACGTACTCGCCGCGCTCGGTGGTGGCGAAATAATTGGTGTTCTCGATGCCCGCGCGGATGCCGCGCAGCTCGGTCAGGCGCCCCACGCCCAAGGGCGCGACGAACTGCGCTGCCTCGTCGAACGAGACTTCGGTGAAGACGGCCATGTCAGGGTTGCCCGGCCTTCAGAACGCGAGCACGTTCCACACCCGCTGGCCGATGGCGCCGCGGTGCTCGTCGTCGGGCGACGCGAGATTGCGCCCGCTGCTGCCGGTGACGATCTCGTAGGGCTTGCTACCCGGCGCCTTCGGTTGCACCACCACGCGTTGCGTCTGGCCGCGCACGCGCAGCTCCTCGATGCGCACGTGGTCGTCCTCCTGCACGCTGTGCCGCACCTCGGGCTCCGGCGGCAGCGTGGGCTCTACGTCGGCAGCGCGCGCGCTGCTCACCAGCAGCGTGGCCACGGCGGCTGCGCTCAGCCAGGACGCAAGGGGATTGCTCATGGGGCGCGATTGTAGGAGCGGGCCTTGGCCGACAATCCGCCGATGGACGAAAGCACCCCGAAGACGCTGCTGCTGGTCGATGGCAGCAGCTACCTGTATCGCGCCTTCCATGCCCTGCCCGACCTGCGCGGCCCCGAGGGCGTGCCCACCGGCGCGCTGCACGGCATGGTGGCGATGCTCAAGCGCGCGGTGAAGGACGTGCAGCCGCAACTGGCCGCCTGCGTGTTCGATGCCAAGGGCCGGACCTTTCGCGACGAGTGGTATGCCGACTACAAGGCACATCGTCCGCCGATGCCCGATCCGCTGGCGCAGCAGGTGGCGCCGATCCACGAGGTGGCCGGCCTGCTGGGCTGGCCGGTGCTGGAGGTGCCGGGCGTGGAGGCCGACGACGTGATCGGCACGCTGGCCAAGGTGGCCGCCGACGCCGGCTTCAACGTGATCGTGTCCACCGGCGACAAGGACCTGGCGCAACTGGTGAACGAGCGCGTCACGCTGGTCAACACGATGACCAACGAGCGGCTCGACGTGGCGGGCGTGGCCGCCAAGTTCGGCGTGCCGCCCGAGCGCATCGTGGACTACCTCACCTTGGTGGGCGACACGGTGGACAACGTGCCCGGCGTCGAGAAGGTGGGCCCCAAGACGGCGGCCAAGTGGCTTGCCGAGCATGGCTCGCTCGACGCACTGATCGCCGCCGCCCACAGCGTGAAGGGCGCGGCCGGCGACAACCTGCGCAGGGCGCTCGACTGGCTGCCGCAGGGCCGGCGCCTGGTCACCGTGAAATGCGACTGCGACCTCGCGCCGCACATCACCGGCTGGCCGCAGCTGGACGCGCTGGCGCTGCGCGCGGTGGAGCAGGCCGCGCTGCTGGCCTTCTACACGCGCTTCGGCTTCACCACCTGGCGCAAGGAGCTGGAGCAGGCACTGGGCGTGGCGCCGCCGAAGCCGGCCGCCACCGTGCGCACGTCGGCCCCCGCGGCCGACGTCCCACCGGCGCCGGTGTCCACGGCGTTGAGGCGCGAGTACGAGACCGTGCTCACGCGCGAGGCGCTGGACCGTTGGCTGATCCGGCTGCGCGAAGCGCCGCTGGTGGCGCTGGACACCGAGACCGATTCGCTCGACGCGATGCGTGCGCGCATCGTCGGCATCAGCTTTGCGGTGCAGCCCGGCGAGGCCGCCTACGTGCCGCTGGCGCACAACTACGGCGATGCGCCGGCCCAGCTGCCGCTGGACGAAGTGCTGGGCGTGCTGAAACCCTGGCTCGAGGACGAGCACGCGCTCAAGCTCGGCCAGCACGTCAAGTACGACGTGCATGTGTTCGCCAACCACGGCATCACCGTGCGCGGCTATGCGCACGACACCATGCTGCAGAGCTACGTGCTGGAGGCGCACCGGCCGCACAGCCTGGAGAGCCTGGCCGCGCGCCACCTCGGCCGCCATGGCCTGAGCTACGAAGACGTGTGCGGCAAGGGTGCGCACCAGATCCCGTTTGCGCAGGTCGACATCGCAAAGGCCACCGAGTACTCGGGCGAGGATAGCGAGATGGCGCTGCACGTGCACCAGACGCTGTGGCCGCGCCTGGAGCGCGAGCCTGGCCTGCGCTATGTGTACGAGCAGATCGAGATGCCGGTGAGCGCGGTGATCCAGCGCATCGAGCGCAACGGCGTGCTGATCGACAGTGCCTTGCTCGCACAGCAAAGCCGCGAGCTGGCCGAGAAGATGATGGCGCTGGAGCGCCAGGCCTACGAGCTGGCCGGCCAGCCCTTCAACCTGGGCTCGCCCAAGCAGATCTGCGAGATCCTGTTCACGCGCCAGGGCCTGCCGGTGCTGAAGAAAACCGCCAGCGGCTCACCTTCCACCGACGAAGAGGTGCTGGAAAAGCTGGCCGAGGACTACCCGCTGCCGCGCAAGATCCTGGAGCATCGCAGCATGGCCAAGCTGAAGGGCACCTACACCGACAAGCTGCCGCAGATGGTGAACCCGCACACCGGCCGTGTGCACACCACCTACGCGCAGGCCGTGGCGGTGACGGGGCGGCTGGCCAGCAACGACCCGAACCTGCAGAACATCCCCATTCGCACCGCCGAAGGCCGGCGCGTGCGCGAGGCCTTCATCGCGCCGCCGGGGCACGTGATCGTGAGCGCCGATTACTCGCAGATCGAGCTGCGCATCATGGCCCACATCAGCGGCGACGAGAACCTGGCGGCGGCCTTCCGCGACGGGCTGGACGTGCATCGCGCCACCGCCGCCGAGGTGTTCGGTGTGGCGGCATCCGAAGTGAGCAGCGAGCAGCGGCGCTACGCCAAGACCATCAACTTCGGGCTGATCTACGGCATGGGCGCCTTCGGCCTGGCCAGCAACCTGGGGATCGAGCGCTCAGCCGCCACCGCCTACATCGAGCGCTACTTCCAGCGCTACCCGGGCGTGAAGCGCTACATGGACGACACGCGCATCCAGGCGCGCGAACGCGGCTACGTGGAAACCGTGTTCGGCCGCCGCATCGAGCTGCCCGAGATCGCCGGTGCCAACGGCCCGCGCCGCTCGGCTGCCGAGCGCCAGGCCATCAACGCGCCGATGCAGGGCACCGCCGCGGACCTCGTGAAGCTGGCGATGATCGCCGTGCAGGCCGCGCTGGAACGCGAGGGCAAGGCCACCAAGATGGTGATGCAGGTGCACGACGAACTGGTGTTCGAGGTGCCCGAAGCCGAGCTGCCGTGGGTGCGCGAGCAGGTGCCGGCACTGATGGCGGGTGTGGCGCGGTTCTCGGTGCCGCTGCTGGCGGAAGTGGGCGTGGGGGCGAACTGGGACAAGGCGCATTGAGGC
>CAMLIZ010000216.1 GCA_946480245.1 uncultured Pseudomonadota bacterium | reverse complement strand
GACTCGTCTCTGTTGCTCTGATCCTCGCCTCACGGCGGACAGGTGTTACCTGCTACGCTGCCCTGTGCAGTCCGGACCTTCCTCCAGTGCCGTGTTTCCACGCTCGCACCAGCGGCGGTCTGGCTTGCTTCACGGGCCGGATTATCCTCCGGCCTCACGCCCCACTCGAAAGACGCCCGCGATGAAAGCCCTGAACGTTCTGGCCACGATCGGCAACACGCCGCACATCCGCATCAACCGCCTGTTCGGCAGCACGCACGAGGTGTGGATCAAGTCCGAGCGCGCCAACCCTGGCGGCTCGGTGAAGGACCGCATCGCGCTGGCGATGGTGGAGGCGGCCGAGCGCAGCGGCGCGCTCAAGCCCGGCGGCACGATCGTCGAACCCACGTCCGGCAACACCGGCATCGGCCTGGCCATGGTGGCCGCGGTGAAGGGCTATGCACTGGTGCTGGTGATGCCCGAGAGCATGTCGGTCGAGCGCCGGCGCCTGATGCTCGCCTATGGCGCCAGGTTCGTGCTGACCCCGCGCGAGCAAGGCATGAAGGGCTCGATCGCGAAGGCGGGCGAGATCGTGGCCAGCACGCCGGGCGCTTGGATGCCGCAGCAGTTCGACAACCCAGCCAACATCGAGGTGCATGAACGCACCACCGCGCAGGAGATCGCGGCCGACTTTCCCGACGGCCTGGACGCGTTGATCACCGGTGTCGGCACCGGCGGCCACATCAGCGGCTGCGCGCGCGTGCTCAAGCCGAAGTGGCCTCAGCTGAAGGTGTTTGCAGTGGAGCCGGCCGCGTCGCCGGTGATCAGCGGCGGCGCGCCGGCGCCGCATCCGATCCAGGGCATCGGCGCCGGCTTCATCCCGAAGAACCTGCAGACCGAGCTGCTCGACGGCACGATCCTGGTGGACGCCGAGGAGGCCCGGGAGATGGCGCGCCGCTGCGCGCGCGAGGAAGGCCTGCTGGTCGGCATCTCCAGCGGCGCCACCTTGGCCGCCATTGGCAAGAAGCTGAAGGAGCTGCCGGCCGGTGCCCGCGTGCTCGGCTTCAACTACGACACCGGCGAGCGCTACCTGTCGATCGAGGGGTTCCTGCCAGCCGAGACGGCTTGACCCGCACGCGTCTGGCCATCGCCCTGGTGTTCTTCGCCAACGGCGCCGGCTTTGCCAGCTGGGTGTCGCGCATCCCGGCGGTGCGGCAGGCGCTGGCCTTGTCGGACGGCGAACTGGGCACTGCCCTGTTCGCGCTCGGCGCGGGCGCGCTGGTGGCGTTTCCGCTGGCCGGGCGCGGTTGCGCGGTGCTCGGCGCGCGCCAGCTGACGCTCGCGGCCTCGCTGATCTGGTGCTTGGTACTGCCCCAGCCGGCGCTGGTGGGGCTGCTGCCCTTGCTCGCGTTGTCGTTGTTCGTACTGGGCGCGGCCAGCGGCGCGATGGACGTGGCGATGAACGCGCTGGCCGCCGAGGAAGAGGCGCGCAGCGGCCGGCCGATCATGTCGGTCATGCACGGCATGTGGAGTGCGGGCGGCCTAGCCGGGGCCGCGTTCGGCGGCTGGATGGCGCGCCTCCAGGTGTCGCCCGCCTGGCACCTGGGCGGCGTGGCGGCGCTGCTGGCGCTGGCCGTGCTGGCGGTGCAGCCGCTGCTGCCCGCGGGTGCAGCGCGTCAACCGGCACCCGGTGCACCGCGCTTTGCGCGCCCGGAGGCCGCCCTCGCCGGGCTCGGGGCCATCGTGTTCTGCTCGTTCCTGATCGAAGGTGCGATGGCCGACTGGAGCGCAGTGTTCCTGCACGACACGTTGGGCACCACCGCCGCGCTGGCGGCGATGGGCTATGCGCTGTTCTCGCTCACGATGATGGCGGTGCGCTTTGCCGGCGACGCCCTGGTGCTGCGGCTGGGGCCAGTGCTGCCGCTGCGCCTGAGCAACTTGCTGGCCGCGGCCACGCTGACGCTCGCGCTGTGGAGCGGCAGCACGGCGCTCACGCTGGCCGCATTCGCGCTCGTCGGGCTGGCGCTGGCAACGCTGGCGCCGCTGGTGTTCGGTGCCGCGGCGCGCCGCTCGCGCAGCGGCGCAGGTCATGGCATCGCGGCGATGGCCACCGTGGGCTACAGCGGCTTCCTGCTGGGGCCGCCGCTGATCGGCTGGCTGGCGCAGGCCACCAGCCTGCGCATCGCATTGCTGCTGCTGGCACTGCTCTGCGCGGTGATCGCGCTGCTCACGCACCACCTGCGCGAGCCCGCCGCCACCACCGTGTAGCGCGTCAGTCCTGCAGCTGCCACTGCAGCGTGTCGCCGCCGCGCAAGGGCTTCAGCGTGGCGTCGCCGAAGGGCAGCGTTTCCGGCACGGTCCAGGGCCGCTTCACCAGCGTGACTGTGCCGCTGTTGCGCGGCAGGCCATAGAAGCGGGCGCCGTGCACGCTGGCAAAGCCCTCCAGCTTGTCGAGCGCCCCCACCGATTCGAAGGCTTCGGCATACAGCTCCAGCGCATTCAGCCCGGTGTAGCAGCCGGCCGCGCAGCTGCCCTGCTCCTTCAGGGCCGCTGCATGCGGCGCGCTGTCGGTGCCGAGGAAGAACTTCGGGCTGCCGCTGGCCACGGCCTGCAGCAGCGCCTGACGATGCTCCTCGCCCTTGAGCACCGGCAGGCAGTAGTAGTGCGGCCGCAGTCCGCCGGTGAAGAGAGCGTTGCGGTTGTAGAGCAGGTGGTGCGCGGTGATCGTGGCGGCGGTGTGCTCGCCGGCCTGCTGCACGTACTGCACGCCCTCGCGCGTGGTGAGGTGCTCGAACACCACCTTCAGCGCCGGGAAGTCGCGCCGCAGCGGCATCATCTGGCGCTCGATGAACACCGCCTCGCGGTCGAAGATGTCCACGGCCGGATCGGTGACCTCGCCGTGCACCAGCAGCAGCAGGCCCTCGCGCTGCATCGCCTCCAGCGTGGCGTAGGTCTTGCGCAGGTCGGTGACGCCCGCGTCGCTGTTGGTGGTGGCGCCGGCCGGGTACAGCTTCACCGCCACCACGCCAGCCGCCCTGGCACGGCGGATCTCCTCCGGCGCCAGGTTGTCGGCGAGGTACAGCGTCATCAAAGGCTGGAAGTCGCTGCCGGCGGGCCGCGCCTGCAGGATGCGCTCGCGATAGGCCTCGGCCTGCGCGGCGGTGGTGACCGGCGGCCGGAGGTTGGGCATCACGATGGCACGTGCAAATTGGCGCGCGCTGTGCGGCAGCACGGCTGCCAGCGCGGCGCCGTCGCGCAGGTGCAAATGCCAGTCGTCGGGGCGTGTCAGCGTGAGGGTTGTCGGGGCGTCGCTCATGCCGCGATTGTCCCATTGCGTCGGTGCCAGCCCCCTCGTATGAGGCGCTTGCCCCATGGTCTGGCCACGGGCCCCGCGACTATGATGCCGCAGTCGGAAAGCCACCCGCGATGAGCGCTGACATCCCCACTCCCCCGCTGAGCGACGCTGGCGCCGAGCAGTTCCGGCTGCTCGCCGACAACGTGCCGGCGCTGATCGCGAGTTACCAGGCCGCCACCTATCGCTGCCTGTTCGCCAACAAGCAGTACGCCCGCACTTTCGGCTGGGACGAGCACTCGATCGTCGGCCACACCTTTGCGGAGGTGATCGGCGAGGAGGCGGCGCGCGAGATCCAGCCGCAGGTGGAACACGTGCTGCAGCAGCGCGAAGCCGTGCTCTACGAGCGCCAGCTGCGCGGCGCCGACGGCCAGCCGCGCTGGCTGGAGGTGAACCTGCTGCCGCACCTGGCCGCCGACGGCACGCCGCTCGCCGTGTTCGTGCTGATTTCCGACATCACCAAGCACCGCCTGGCCGAGGCTGCGGTGCGCGACTCGGAGGAACGGCTGGCCAAGTTCATGCAGGCCAGCGCCGAGGGCATCGTCTTCCACAAGGACGGCATCGTCACCGACGCGAACCCGCCGCTGCTGGCGCTCATCGGCCACACGCTGGCCGAGATGCGCGGCCGCCACGTGCTCAGCTTCATCCCGCCGGAACACGTGGCGCGCGTGCTGGCCGTGATGAGCGCCGGCCAGGAGACAAGCTATGAGCTGGCCATCCTGCACAAGAACGGGCAGCCCATCCCGGTCGAGTTCATCGTGCGCACCATGCTGCGCAACGGCGAGCGCATGCGCATGACGATCGTGCGCGACATGCGCGACCGCCACGCGGCGCAGGCGCGCATCCACCACCTGGCGCATCACGACCCGCTCACCGGTCTGCCCAACCGCACCGCCTTCATGGAGCGGCTGGAGCAGCAGATGGCCGCGCTGCACGACGACGAGTGCATTGCTCTGCTGTTCATCGATCTCGACCACTTCAAGCGCGTGAACGATTCGCTGGGCCACCTGGCCGGTGACACCTTGCTGCGCACCGTGGCCGCGCGCATCACCTCCGAGCTGCGCGCGAGCGATGTCGTGGCCCGCTTCGGTGGCGACGAGTTCATGGTGCTGCTGGGCGGCTCGCCGGACCGCGCCGCCATCGAGGAGGTGGCCGCCAAGTTGCTGCGCGTGGTGGAGGTGCCGGTGGAGGTGGAAGGTCAGTCACTGTCGGTCACGCCGTCGATCGGCGTCGCGCTGTACCCGCAGGATGCATCCACCCCAGCCGACCTCATCAAGCATGCCGATACCGCGATGTACGGTGCCAAGGCCCGCGGCCGCGCCGGCTTCCGCTTCTTCGAGTCCGCGATGGCCAGCGCCGCGTTCGACGCGCTCGTGCTGGAAAGCCAGCTCGCGCTGGCGATCGACCGCGGCGAGTTCGAGCTGCACTTCCAGCCGCAGGTGCGTGCACGCGACGGCCGCCTGGTCGGCGCCGAGGCGCTGATCCGCTGGCGCCATCCAGAGCGCGGCCTGCTCGGGCCGGACAGCTTCATCCCGGTGGCCGAGCAGCGCCGGCTGATGCGCGGCATCGGTCGCTGGACGCTGCGCCAGGCGCTGCGCAGCGCGCGCGACTGGCAGGTGCACGGCACGCCCACCGTGCCGGTGGCGGTGAACCTGTCAAGCGTGGAGTTCCATGCGGCCGGCTTTGTCGACAGCGTGGCCGAGGTTCTCGCCGAGGAAGGCGTGCCGGGGCACTTGCTCGAGCTGGAGCTCACCGAGCGCATGCTGATGGACGACGTGGGCGAGGTGAAGGCCCTGCTGGCGCGGCTCAAGCGCTTCGGCATTCGCATCGCGATCGACGACTTCGGCACCGGCTACTCGTCGCTCGGCCACCTGAAGGACCTGCCGATCGACAAGATCAAGATCGACCGCTCGTTCGTGAAGGATCTGCCGGGCAATGCCGGCTCAGCGGCGATCGCGCGCGCCGTGGTTCAGCTGGCGCGCGGCCTGGGGCTGGTGGTGATCGCCGAAGGGGTGGAAACGCCCGCCCAGCAGGCTTTCCTGCTGGAGCTGGGCTGCCACGAACTGCAGGGCGAGCTGATCAGCCGGCCATTGCCGGCGGCGGCCTTTGCGCGCTGGCTGGGCGAGCACGCGCCGGCGTGAGGCCGGCGCGCTGGCAAGCACTCAGTGCTGCAGGATCTTCGAGAGGAAATCCTTCGCGCGCGGTGAACGCGCGTCGGGGTTGCCGAAGAACTCGTCGCGCGTGCAGTCCTCGACGATCTTGCCCGCGTCCATGAAGATCACGCGGTGGCTGACCCGCTTGGCGAAGCCCATCTCGTGCGTCACGCACATCATGGTCATGCCTTCCTGCGCGAGCTGCACCATCACGTCCAGCACCTCGCCCACCATCTCCGGGTCGAGCGCAGAGGTGGGCTCGTCGAACAGCATCACGATGGGATCCATGCTGAGCGCGCGCGCGATCGCCACGCGCTGCTGCTGACCACCGGAGAGCTGGCCGGGGAACTTGT
>CAMLIZ010000215.1 GCA_946480245.1 uncultured Pseudomonadota bacterium | reverse complement strand
GGGTTGGTGAAGTCCACGATCGCCATGCCGGGCTGCCACAGGTCGGTCTGCCACGTCAGGCCGTTGGGGCGCTTGAGGAAGTAGCCCTTGTCCACGCCCTCCCTGAACAGCGCCGACCTCTGTGCGATGTAAGGGTTGATCCAGAGGCTGATCTTCAGGCCCTTGGCGTGCAGGCGGGCCAGCATGCCCTGCGGGTCGGGGAAGCCGCGCGCATCCCACTGGAAGTCGCACCACTGGAATTCGCGCATCCAGAAGCAGTCGAAGTGGAACACCGCCAGCGGCAGCTCGCGCCGCTTCATCTCGTCGATGAAGTGCGTGGCGGTGGCCTCGTCGTACTGGGTGGTGAACGAGGTGGTCATCCACAGGCCGAAGCTCCAGGCCGGCGGCAGCGGCGCGCGGCCGGTGAGGGCGGTGAGGCGCTGCACCACGTGCTTCGGGGTGGGGCCGGCGATCACGCAGTAGTCGAGGCTCTCGCCTTCGCGGCTGAACTGCACGCGCGCGGTCTTCTCCGAGGCCACCTCGAACGACACCGGCCCGGCCTCGTTCACCAGCACGCCGTAGCCGCGGTTGGTGAGGTAGAACGGCACGGCCTTGTAGGCCTGCTCGCAGGCGGTGCCGCCGTCCTTGTTGGTGTTCTCCACCACCTGGCCGTTCTTCACGAACGGCGTGAAGCGCTCGCCCAGGCCGTACACGTACTCGCCCACCGCGAGCGTGAGCTGCTCGTGCACGTGGGTGCTCTTGTCCCCGTGCGCGCCAGTCCATTGGATGTAGCCGAGGCTGCGCCAGTCGCTGCGCGTGAGCACCTTGCCGCCTTGGCGGAAGGTGAGGCTCCAGCCTTCGCCCTTCTTCAGTTCCACCGAGAGGTCGCCGGAGCTGAGCGTGGCATGTGTCTCGGTCTCGGTGATGCGCACGGCCGGCTTGCCCGCGCCCGGCATCGGCACGTGCAGCCGTGCCGGCTGCGAGGCGCTGAAGTGCTCCACGCTCACGCGCACCACGCCCTCCATCGGAGAGCTGAGCGTGACCGTGAGCGTGGGGCCGGCCAGCGTGTCGCCGCGGTGCTTGATCGGTCGCGTGGTGGCCAGCACCACCAGCTTGTCGTCGTGGGCTTCGACCGCGTAGGCCTCGGCCGCATAGTGGGCCGAGACGCCGGGTTGCAGCAGCCATTGCCCGTCAGTGAACTTCATGGAGATGTCGTCGCGAGTGGTTGGGGGTTGAGTTGAGGTGCCTGCGCGTGGCGGGCGATGTAGTCACCGTGGTCGGGCATGCCGGTCACGGTCTGGGCGATGGCGCTGCGCAGGCGCGCGAAGTGGGTGCGCAGGGCTTGCGCGTCCACCCGCTGCACCAACGGGTCGTCGGCCTGCGGCACCACGCCGAGGCCGGCCATGATCGAGATCCACGAGGGCTCGGCGAAGCCGTCGGGGTCGAGGATGACCACGCGGCCGCTGCTGCGGAACAGCTCGATCTGGTGCTGCAGCGTGTCGGGGATGGGCATGGCCGCGCAGTAGCGCCAGAACTCCGAGTCGGTGCGCTCGGTGAGCTTGTAGTGCAGGATGATGAAGTCGCGGATCGACTCGTACTGCCGGGCCATCTTGCGGTTGAACTCCGCCGCCAGGCCGGGCTGGAAGTCGCGCTCGGGGAACAGCTCGATCAGCCGGCCCACGCCGTCCATGATGAGCTGGATGCTGGTGGATTCCAGCGGCTCCAGGAAGCCCGACGACAGCCCGATCGCCACCACGTTCCTCACCCACGACGCGCGGCGCCGGCCGGTGCGAAAGCGCAGCTGCCGCGGCGCATCAAGCGCCTTGCCGTCGAGGTTGTCGAGCAGCACCTGGGCCGCTTCGGTGTCGGTGGTGAACTGGTTGCAGTACACGTGGCCGTTGCCGGTGCGGTGCTGCAGCGGGATGCGCCACTGCCAACCTGCCGCATGCGCGGTGGAGACGGTGTAGGGCGTCATCTTGTCCGCCTTGGCGCAGGGCACGGCGAGCGCGCTGTTGCAGGGCAGCCAGGCGCTCCAGTCCTCGAAGGCCGACTTCATCGCGCCTTCGATCAGCAGGCCGCGGAAGCCCGAGCAGTCGATGAACAGGTCGCCGTCGACCCGGCGGCCGTCGCGCAGCTTCAGGGCCGCCACGAAGCCATCGTCGGGCCGCAGTTCGACGTCGACGATCGTGCCCTCGATGCGTTGCGCGCCGCGCTGCATCGCGTAGTCGCGCAAGTAGGCCGCGTACAGCCCGGCGTCGAAATGGAACGCGAAGGAGTAAGCGTTGGCGGCCGATGGCACCTCGCCGGCGGGCGGGACGAACTTGTTCTGCCGCGCCATCACGGTGGCGGTGGACCAGTCCTCGTAAGGCGCCATGCCGCCCGTGCGGCTCAGGTGCAGCCAGTACCAGAAAGAGTCGCGGTTGTGGATGGCCGGCCCGAAATCGCCGAAGCCGTGGAAGAAGCGATGGCCCTGCCGGCCCCAGTTGCGGAACTCGATGCCGAGCTTGAAGGAGGCCTGCGTCTTCTTGACGAAATCGACGCCGTCCAGCCCGAGCTTGTGGTTGTAGTAGCGGATCGGCGGCAGCGTGGCTTCGCCCACGCCGATGGTGCCGATCTCGGGCGACTCCACCACCACGATCTCGCAGGGCGGCTGGCCGGGGCTGCGCAGCATTTGCGCCAGCGGGGCCGCGCTCATCCAGCCGGCGGTGCCGCCGCCGACGATCACGATCTTGCGGATGGCCTTGTCGTTCATGTGGGCGGCTTCGTTCGAGGCTTGCGTCACCGCACCGCTGCGGCAACGGCGCGAGTCTGGCGCTGGCGCGGGAAATCCGGGCTAGGTGTTTACACCGCTTTATTTCGTTCGTCGCCCGAACTAATCTGGCCGCCATCTTGGGATCCCTCTATGAACAGGAGACAGGTCTTGCCAGTCGAGAGCGCCGGTAACCAGCAGCTGCTGAAGGACATCAACCGCATGGCGCTGGTGCGTCATCTCTGCGTGAACCCGGGCCTGTCGCGCGCCGACCTGGCCACGGCGGTCGGCATCACCAAGTCCACCGTGAGCCTGCTGGTGCGCGAGCTGATCGACGAAGGCTGGCTGGCCGAGAGCGAGGTGGTGGCCACCGGCGAGCTGGGCCGCCGCCCCACGCCGCTGTTCATCGACCCGGCGCGCCTGCTGCTGCTGGGTGCCGACGTGGGCATCGAGGGCGTGCGCGTCGTGGCCGCGTCGCTGACGGGCGAGGTACTGGCGCGCACGATCGTGGGCTACGGCTCGGCCAAGAGCGCCAAGGCCTGCATCGGCAGCGTGGCCACCGCGCTGCTCAAGGTGCGCCGCCAGCTGGACGACGAGAAGCACCGCATCATCGGCATCGGCGTCGGCCTGCCGGGCGGTGTGGACGAGACGCGCGGCTTCCTGCACTTCGCCCCCAACCTCGGCTGGGAGGACGTGCCGGTCGGCGGCTTCCTCACCGAGAAACTGGCCGGCACGCCGCTCGCCGGGGTGCCTCTGTTCGTGCAGAACGAAGCCGACGTGGCTGCGCTGGGCGAACTGGAGTTCAACCCGCGCCCGGGCGCCGACCCGCTGCTGTACGTGAGCTTGAACCAGGGCGTGGGCGCGGGCGTGATCGTCGGCGACCGCCTCTTCACCGGCAGCCGCGGCTTTGCCGGCGAGGTGGGCCACATGGTGCTGCAGATCAACGGCCCCCAATGCTCCTGCGGCCGGCGCGGTTGCGCCGAGGCGCTGATCGGGCTGGGCGCGATGCTGCCCACGCCGGCCGAGCCGGTGCCTTCGCCGTCGCCCCTGGCCGAGGTTCGGCAGCGGCTGGTGGACCAGCATGCCGACACCGTGCGTGCAGTGCGCAAGGCCGGCAGCTACTTGGGCGTGCTGCTGCAGAACCTGGCGTCGGCCTATGACCCCGGCTGCATCGTGCTGGGCGGCTCGGTGGTCGACCTGGGCGAGGTGTTCCTGCAGCCGGCCCTGAAGACGCTGAACGAGTACGCGAGCGCCGCGAACCTGGCGCCGCCCACCGTGCAAACCTCGCGCTTCGGTGCCGACGCGGTGGCGGTGGGCGCGGCGGCACTGGCGCGCTACCTCCTCACCCGCCCGCTGATGGCCAGCGCCGCGGCGGCTGCACAACGCGCGGTGGCGCACGTGGAGGCCTGATGGTGCTCGGCATCGACCTCGGCACCTCGGAGGTCAAGCTCGCGCTGCTGGACGGGCAGGGCCGCGTCGTGGGCCAGGCCAGTGCGCCGCTGCAGCTGCAGCGCCCGCAGCCGCTGTGGTCGGAGCAGGCGCCCGAGGATTGGTGGCAGGCCACCCAGCGCGCGGTGGAACTGCTGCGGGCCGAGCATCCGCAGGCCTTCTCGCAGGTGCGCGCGATCGGCTTGTCCGGCCAGATGCACGGTGCCGTGCTGCTGGGTGCGCAGGACCAGGTGCTGCGCCCGGCCATCCTGTGGAACGACGGCCGCAGCCACGCCGAATGCGCCGAGCTGACGCAATGCGCGCCGATGCTGCATGCGGTGGCGGGCAACCTGGCGATGCCCGGCTTCACCGCGCCCAAGCTGCTGTGGGTGCGCCGGCACGAGCCGGATGTGTTTGCGCAAGTGAGTTGCGTGCTGCTGCCCAAGGACTGGCTGCGCCTGCGCCTGACCGGCGACAAGGTGTCCGAGCCGTCGGACGCTGCCGGCACCTTGTGGCTGGACGTGGCCGCGCGCGACTGGTCCGACGAGTTGCTGGCCGCCTGCGGCCTGAGGCGCGCGCAGATGCCGCGTCTGGTGGAGAGCAACCAGCCCTCGGGCGTGCTGCGCCCCGAGATCGCCAGGGCGTGGGGCCTCGGGCCGGAGGTGGTGGTCGCCGGCGGCGCAGGTGACAACGCTGCCAGTGCGATCGGCATCGGCGCCGTGGAGCCGGGCGACGGCTTTGTCTCTCTCGGTACCTCGGGCGTGCTGTTCGTGGTGAACGATCGCTTCCGCCCGAACTCCGCCGCCGCGGTGCATGCCTTCTGCCACGCACTGCCCGGACGCTGGCACCAGATGAGCGTGATGCTCTCGGCGGCCAGCTGCCTGAAGTGGTTCGTGAACCTGTGTGGCGCGCACGACGAAGCCGCGCTGCTCGCCGACGTGGCCCGCCTGCCGGCCGACACGCTGGCGCAGGCGCCCCTTTTTCTGCCCTACCTGGGCGGCGAGCGCACCCCGCACAACGACCCGTTCGCGCAAGGCTTGTTCTACGGCCTCACGCACCAGAGCACGCGCGCGCTGTGCGCCTATGCGGTGCTCGAAGGCGTGGCCTTCGGCATGGCCGACGGCCTGGCCGCGCTGCAGGCCGCCGGCACCGAGGTGCAGCGCCTGTCGCTGGTGGGCGGCGGCGCCCGCAGCGGGCTGTGGGCGCAGCTGATGGCCGACGCGCTGAACCTCGAGGTCGCCGTGCACGCCGGCGGCGAAGCCGGCGCCGCGCTGGGCGCGGCGCGGCTGGCCTGGATGGCCATTGGCGCAAGTGCGGCCGTGGCGTGTACCCCGCCCGACGTTGCCGCGCGCTACCGGCCGGCACCCGAACGCCATGCGGCGCTGCAGCAGCGCCTGCTGCGCTTTCGCGAGATCTACCAGCGGCTCAAGCCGATGTCGCCGCACAACGGCGACCGCTGAGCGAGACCCGCGCACTCAACACCCCCGAATCATGACCAGCTACTTCCACGACATCCCTGCCATCGCATACCGCGGCCCGCAAAGCGACGAGCCGCTGGCGTTTCGCCACTACGACAAGAACCGCGTCGTGCTGGGCAAGCGCATGGAGGACCACCTGCGCTTTGCGGTGTGCTACTGGCACAGCTTCTGCTGGACCGGGCTGGACCCCTTCGGCGGCGGCACCTTCCTGCGCCCGTGGTT
>CAMLIZ010000214.1 GCA_946480245.1 uncultured Pseudomonadota bacterium | reverse complement strand
ACCGGCGACCTGTCGGCCGTGCTGCCCGGCCGCTGCCCTACCGGGCGCACCAACACGCGCATCAAGGGCTGGATGGGGCGCGCCGACCAGACCGCCAAGGTGCGCGGCATGTTCGTGCACCCCGCCCAGGTGGCCGACGTGCTGCGCCGCCACGCCGACGTGGCGCGTGCGCGGCTCGTGGTGAGTGGCGAGATGGCGAGCGATGTGCTCACGCTGCATGCCGAGGTGGCGGGCGAGCCCGACGGCCTGGCCGATCAACTCGCGCAGAGCGTGCGCGACGTCACCAAGCTGCGCGCGGAGGTGCAGCTGTGCGCGCCGGGCACGCTGCCCAACGACGGCAAGGTGATCGAGGACCGGCGCCGCTACGACTGAACCGGCGGCACCTCAAGCGCGATGGTCACGGGACCATCGTTGACCAGGTGCACCTGCATGTGCGCCCCGAACTCGCCGCTCGCCACCTGGGGGTGCAAGGTTTGCGCGCGCGCCAGCAACCATTCGTACAGGCGCCGGCCCTCGTCGGGCACGGCCGCCTGCGTGAAGCTCGGCCGGTTGCCACCCGCGGTGTCGGCCGCCAGGGTGAACTGCGACACGATCAGCAGGCCGCCCGCCACATCCTGAATGCTGCGGTTCATGCGGCCGGCCTCGTCGCTGAAGATGCGCAGCTTCAGCAGCTTCGCCAGCAGCCTCTCGGCCTCGGCCTCGCTGTCGCCCCTCATCGCGCACACCAGCACCAGCAGGCCCGGGCCGATCGCGCCCGTCACGCGGCCGTCCACCTCCACGCGCGCCTCACGCACGCGCTGCACCAGCGCCTTCATGCCCGCGACTCGGCCGTCAGCCCAGGGTGACGCGCGCAAACTTGCGCCTGCCCACCTGCAGCACCATCGTGCCGGGCATGACCTTCAGCGCCTTGTCGCTGACCACGACACCGTCGATGCGAACCCCCCCCTGCTCCACCATGCGCAGGCCTTCTGCCGTGGAGGGTACGAGGCCGGCCTGCTTCAGCAGCACGCCGATGCCCAAGGGCCCACCCGAGACGCTGATTTCGGGCAGTTCATCAGGGATGCCACCGCGCGCGCGGTTGTTGAAATCCTCCTCGGCGGCATCGGCGGCACTCGCGCCATGGAAGCGCGCGGTGATCTCCCGGGCCAGCATCACCTTCGCATCCTTCGGGTTGCGGCCATCGTCGACCTCGGCCTTCAGTCGCGCGATCTCGTCCTCGGGGCGGAAGCTGAGCAAAGTGAAGTACTTCCACATCAGCACATCGTCGATCGACAGCAGCTTGGCAAACATCGTGTTCGCCGGCTCCGTGATGCCGATGTAGTTGCCCTTGCTCTTGGACATCTTCTCGACGCCGTCGAGCCCTTCGAGCAGCGGCATCGTGAGGATGCATTGCGGCTCCTGGCCGTATTCCGTCTGCAAGGCACGCCCGACCAGCAGATTGAACTTCTGGTCGGTGCCGCCCAGTTCGAGGTCGCTCTTCAAGGCCACCGAGTCGTAGCCCTGCATCAGCGGATAGAGCAGCTCGTGCACGCTGATCGGTACGCCGCCTTTGAAGCGCTTCGTGAAATCCTCGCGCTCCAACATGCGTGCCACCGTGTACTTGGCCGCCAGCTCGATCATGCCCCGGGCGCCCAGCGCGTCGCTCCACTCGGAGTTGTAGCGAATCTCCGTCTTGTCCGGATCGAGCACCAGGCTGGCTTGCGCGTAGTAGGTCTTGGCGTTGGCCTCGATCTGTTCGCGCGTCAGCGGCGGGCGGGTGGTGTTGCGCCCCGAAGGGTCACCGATCATCGACGTGAAGTCGCCGATCAGGAAGATCACCGTGTGCCCCAGATCCTGCAGCTGGCGCATCTTGTTGAGCACGACCGTGTGGCCGAGGTGGATGTCAGGCGCGGTGGGATCCAGGCCGAGCTTGATGCGAAGCGGTTGTCCGGTGGTCTCCGACCGCGCCAGCTTGGCCACCCAATCGGCCGGCGGGAGCAGCTCTTCACAGCCGCGCAAACTCACGGCCAGTGCATGCCGTACGCGGTCGGTGACCGGATGAGCCTGCGCCGGAGCAGACGTGAACGAAACTGTCTGTGACATGTCGGAATTACGGAGGTTTTCGCGCTTTTGCGGCAGAGGGCGGTTGTTATACTGCCCCTCGGTCACCGGACCGTCATATGGGATGTGCATCCCCCAATCGGCGCGCCAGGCATTCTAGGCGACACCGGTTGCGCATCCCGAGCCTGCGGCTCGCCTTCGGGCAGGCCGACATCGCACAGAAGTTCAAAAGAGCTGATGCAGCTCGGGGTTTGAGTTACGTGAGTCTGTTGGCACAACTGTCGCTGGCCGCTGCCGGCACTCGGGAATTCTTGAAGCGCCATCCGCGAGGCGTCACCACGGCGCTGGTCGTCGTTTTGGGCAGCTTTGGCGTCACGGCCTTCGGCATTGCGCCCCTCGCTCCGGACGCGGCTGACCTGCCGAAGCGGCTGGTCACCGAAAGCGTGAGCCCCGTCGGCGTGGAAGAGCAGCTGCAAGCGCTGGCCGAGTACCAGCTGCAGCTGTCGCGCAGCGACCTCACCCGCGCCACGGACACCGCCGACACCTTGCTGCAGCGGCTGGGCGTGCATGACGCTGCAGCTGCGGCGTTCCTGCGCACCGACCCGGTCGCACGCAAGCTGCTCGAAGGCCGCGCTAGCAAGATGGTGCAGGTCAGCACCCACAGTGACGGGACCCTGCTGCGACTGGTCGCCCGCTATCCCGCTGAGCGCAGCGAGCAGGTTGGCACCCACTTCACACGCCTGACCGTCGAGCCGGGCTCACCCGCCGGCTGGCAGGCCAAGGTGGAGACGGCGCCACTTGAGGCCCAGGTGAAGTTGGGCAGCGGCACGATCCGCACCTCCCTGTTTGCTGCCACGGACGACGCGCTCATCCCGGACAGCATCGCCACGCAGCTGGCCGACACCTTCTCCGGCGACATCGACTTCCACCGCGAGCTGCGCAAGGGCGACACTTTCAGCGTGGTCTACGAGGCGCTCACTGCCGATGGCGAGCCCATCACCTGGAACCAGGGCGCCGGCCACGTGCTGGCGGCGGAATTCGTCAACGGAGGGCACACCTACCAGGCCCTTTGGTATCGCGATGCCAACGGCAAGGGCGCGTTCTTCGACTTCAACGGGCAAAGCCGGCGCCGTGCCTTTCTCAGCAGCCCGCTTGCCTTCTCACGCATCACCTCCGGCTTCGGCATGCGCTTCCATCCCATTGCGCAGACCTGGCGCCGCCACGAGGGCGTTGACTATGCAGCGCCGATCGGCACGCCGGTACGCTGCGTCGGGGACGGCGTGGTGGATTTCGCCGGGGTCCAGAACGGCTACGGCAACATCGTGATCGTGCGCCACAGCAACGGCCGCAGCACCCGCTACGCGCACCTGAGCCGCATCGACGTGCGCAAGGGCCAACACGTCGACCAGGGGCAGACGCTGGGCGCAGTGGGCATGACCGGCTGGGCCACCGGCCCGCATCTGCACTTCGAGTTCCGGATCAACGGGCAGTACGTCGACCCGTCGAAGGTCATCAAGAACACCGAGACCATGGCAGTGGCGCCAGCGTCGCACGAGCAGTTCATGGCGCTGGCACGCAGCGCGCGCGCGCAGCTCGATGCCGCCACGTCCATGAACCGGTCGCTGGCGTCGATCGAATAGCCGCGCGGCCGCACCGGCCGCCGCTACCGCGCGTATGTCCTTGTACCTCGGCCTGATGTCCGGCACGTCTCTGGACGGCGTCGACGCTGTGCTGGCCGAGGTCACGCCAGAGGGTATACAGATCCGATCGCACGCGCACGCGCCCCTCGCTAGTGCGCTGCGCGAAGAACTGCTCTCGCTCAATCAATCGGGGCCCGACGAGCTGCATCGCGCCGCACTGGCGGCCAATGCATTGGTACGCGTCTATGCGGCAGCCGCACAGCAGGCGCTCGCCTCAGCAGGCGCGTGTGCCGAGGCGGTTCGCGCCATCGGCGCGCATGGACAGACCGTTCGCCACCGCCCCGGTGAATTCGATGGCACCGGCTATACGCTGCAGCTGATCAATGGTGCGCTGCTCGCCGAACTCTGCGGCATCGACGTGGTTTGCGATTTCCGCAGCCGCGACGTCGCGGCCGGCGGCCAAGGCGCACCTCTTGTGCCGGCTTTCCACGCGGCGGTGTTCGGCCGTGCCGACATGGACATCGCCGTGCTCAATCTAGGAGGTATCGCGAACCTCAGCCTGCTCGGCGCCGCCGGCGAGGTTCGCGGCTTCGACTGTGGTCCTGCCAACGCGCTGCTCGATGCATGGTGTCAACGGCACACCGGGCAGCCGTGGGATGAGCGTGGTGCGTGGGCCGCCGGCGGCCGGGTGCTTGCACCGTTGTTGGCAGTCCTGCTTGACGAACCGTTCTTGCGCAAGGCGCCGCCGAAGAGCACGGGACGCGACCTGTTCCACCCGGGTTGGCTGGCGCCGCGTCTTGCGTCGGCTGCCCCGGACGCACAGCCACAGGACATTCAGGCCACCCTGGCCGAGTTTTCCGCCCGGGCTGCAGCCGATGATCTGCAACGGCATGCGCCAGCCACGGCGGAGCTGCTGGTGTGCGGTGGCGGCGCGTTCAACGACGACTTGATGGCACGGCTGGCGCGCCTGCTCCCGAGGGCGCATGTGCACAGCACCTCATCGTCGGGTGTGCCGCCGATGCAGGTCGAGGCAGCTGCCTTTGCCTGGCTGGCGCATGTATTCTGCGAGCGTCAGCCCGGGAACCGAGTGGAGGTCACCGGCGCGAAGGGGCCGCGCATTCTGGGCGCTCTGTACCCACACTGAAACGGCCAATGAAAAGGCCGCCGGAAGGCGGCCTTGCGTAGCGAACGATGCCGGTCAGACAGAGAAGCTGGAGCCGCATCCGCAGGTCGTGCTGGCGTTCGGATTCTTGATCACGAACTGGGCGCCTTGCAGATCTTCCTTGTAGTCGATCTCAGCGCCCATCAGGTACTGGAGGCTCATCGCATCGATCAGCAGGGTGACGCCGTTCTTCGCCATCTGCGTATCGTCCTCGTTGACGATCTCGTCGAACGTGAAGCCGTACTGGAAACCGGAGCAGCCACCGCCCTGCACGAATACGCGCAGCTTCAGCTCCGGGTTGCCCTCTTCCGCAACGAGGTCGGCCACCTTGGCCGCTGCGCTGTCGGTAAAGATCAGCGGGGCAGGCATTTCGGTGGCGGAGGTGTGTTCGGCAACGGCGGTCATGGCGGATAACTCCTGAACAGGCTGGAATGATCCCATAGATGGGGACGAGATTCCGGCTCTAAAGCGCAAAGGCCGCTCCGAAGAGCGGCCTTTGTTGCACCACAGCGCGGCTTAGCGCTTGCTGAACTGCTTGCGGCGACGGGCGCCGTGCAAGCCGACCTTCTTGCGTTCCACCTCGCGCGCGTCGCGCGTCACGAAGCCGGCGCGGCTCAGGTCAGGCTTCAGCGCCGCGTCATAGTCGATGAGCGCGCGCGTGATGCCATGCCGAACTGCGCCAGCTTGGCCAGACTCGCCGCCGCCCTCCACATTGACCTTGATATCGAACGCTTCGACGTTGTTCGTCAAGAACAGCGGTTGCTTGACGATCATGATCGAGGTCTGGCGGCCGAAGTACTGCTCCACCGGTTTGCCGTTGACCAGGATCTGGCCGCTGCCCTTCTTGATGAACACGCGCGCCACCGAAGACTTGCGGCGGCCGGTGCCATAGTTCCAATTACCGATCATCGCCGTTCCTTAGATATCAAGGGCTTTGGGTTGCTGAGCGGTGTGCGGGTGAGTTGCACCGGCATACACCTTCAGCTTCTTCACCATCGCGTAGCCCAGCGGGCCCTTGGGCAGCATGCCCTT
>CAMLIZ010000213.1 GCA_946480245.1 uncultured Pseudomonadota bacterium | reverse complement strand
CGCCGCCGCCCCAGGAGCTGACATCGTCCACGCCAGGGGCGGTGCGCAGGATCAGACGCACGGTCCACTCCTGCCAGGTGCGCAAGTCCATGTCGCTGACCTGATCCTTGGTGACACCAGGGGCACGTTCGACCGTGTACCAGTACACCTGCCCAAGGCCCGACGTGTTCGGGCCCATGCCCGGCTTGCCATAGCCTTCTGGCAGGCGGTCGCCGATTTCCTGCAGGCGTTCGTTGACCAGCTGGCGGGCGAAGTAGATGTCCATGTCGTCTTTGAAATAGACCGACACGTACGACAACCCGAACAGGCTGACCGAGCGGATTTCCTGCACCTTCGGCAAGCCGGCCAGCGCCGATTCCACCGGCGTGGTGAGCAACTGCTCGACGTCCTCGGCAGCCAGACCCGGGGACTCGGTGTAGATGTTGACCTGGACCGGCGTCACGTCGGGAAACGCATCGATCGGCACGTTGCGTACCGCGCTGATGCCAAGGAACGCAACCACCGCGAACACGATCAGGACCAGGAACTTGTAACGCAGGGAGAGTTCGACCAGGCGATTCAGCATGGCGCACCTCCCGCAAAGGCGGGCTTGGCGTCAGGGGTCATCACTCTTCCCCCAACTGCGACTTGAGCATCTGCGCCTTGACGGCAAAAGCGCCTTCGACCACAACGGCGTCGCCGGGCTTGAGGCCTTCGCGGATGACGGTTCGATCACCGATCGCCTCACCGGTTCGAACAGGCGTCGGTTCCAGCGCACCTGCCGCGTTGCGGCGGAACACGACCGTGTCGCCTTCCAACTGCACCACCGCGTCGGTCGGTACCGACACGACCGTCGCAGCAGGGCTCTTTCCATTGGTGGCGTCGCTGGCTTCAAAGAATACATCGACGTAATCGCCGCTATGCAGTTGGTCGCCTTTGTTGGGCACCTCGATACGCACCACCGCATTGCGGGTCGCGTCCGACGTGCGATGCGCGGGGTGCTGGACGGTGCCCGTCAGGCGTTCGCCGTTGAATACGACGGTTGCTTCCGTGCCAGGCGTGATGCGCGGGACGATCCCGGACGGCAGCTTCGCGTCAACCCAGACCACCGATTCATCGACCAGGCGGAACAGCGTCTTGCCCGGCTCGATCTTTTCGCCGATGACGACCGCATCCTCGGTGATGCGTCCTGCATGCGGCGCGGTCAAGGTGAATTGGCCGTTGCTGCGCCCAGCCGCCGTGCCCGGCAAGCCGTACGCCTGCGCGGTGGCACGGGCGCGATCGAGCGCGACCTGCGCCTCGTTGATGCGGCGCCCGGACACAGCTTCACGGCCAAGCGCGGACACGCGACGCCATTCCTGTTCGGCGATGCGCAACTCTGCCTGGGCATTGGCGACCTCGACGCTGGACAGCGTCACCAGCGGTGTACCAGTACGCACTTCGTCGCCGAGCTTGGCATGGCGACGCACGACCAGGGCTTCGACGCTGGGTGTGATCAGCGCCGTGCCGTAAGCGTTGTCGAGCACTTCACCGGGCGCACGCAGTTGCTCGCTCATCGAGGCGGGTTGCAACGCCTGCACGACGATGCCGGCCGCTTTCATCGCCGCAGCATCGAGCTTGACGGGCGCGATGCCGGCTTCACTTTCGGCAGGCGCTTCAGCGCCCTCGGCTTCGGTCGTGGCGGACTCGGTCGATGGGGACTTGGAACACGCGGCCATGGCAAGCAGCAACGCCGCGGCCAGCAGCGGGGACATCAGGCGGAACGGGGTCATCGAAATTTCTCTCATGGGGTGCCCTCCAGGCCGGCCCAGCGCTCGAGCTGTCCGGTGGCGGCGAGGTAGTCGGCGTAGCTGCGCCACAGGCGCGCTTCGAGTTCAGCGCCGGCGAGCTGCGTGTCGAGGGTCTGCTTGAGTTGCAGCAGGTAGTCGGCGGTAGACAGCTCGCCTTCGCGCCAGAGCTTTTCCAGCAGATTGGCGCGACGCTCCACATCCGTGCCGCGGCTCGCCTGCCAGCGCGCCCAGGCCGATTGCGCGGCGGCGTAGCTGTCGATGGCGCGGCGGCGATCGGCATCGAGTTCAACGCGCACGCGTTCGGCTTCCGCGACCGCGACATCCGCATCGGCCTGGGCCGCCACCACCTCGGCGCGATACGAATTGCGCACGTAAAGCGGGATGCTGAGCGACACGCCGATCACGTTGTCCTGGACATTGCCATAATCGATCCGCCCTCCACGCACGCCCACGGTGGGATCGGCGATGCGATTACGACGGGCGACGGTGACTTCGCGTTCGGCGGCGAGCGCAGCAGCTTGTGCGGCTTGCCAATCGGGCAACTGTTCGATGCCGGTTTGGGGCGCCGTCGGCGGTGGCAATGCATTGCTGGGCAGCGCCAGGCTCGCCAGGAGTTCCGGTGAGCCGCCGACCGCGCGGAAACGCGCCTCGGCCTCCGCCTGTTCGGCGACGAGTTGCGACTGCTCCGCCTGCGCCTCATCACGGGCCAGCAGCGCCAAATCGCGCTCCAACCCGGAAATGTCGGCGGCCGCAAACTGCTTTTGCGCCAAATCGCCGAAGCGCGTCACCAACGCCAATCGGCGTTCACCGGTACGCACGCGTTGCTGCATCGTCTGCAGCTCCGCCCAACTGGCGAACCACTGTTTGGCGAAATCGCGGCGCCGCAGCTTCGCTTCAGCGGTGGCTTGATCGACCCGCGCGGAGGCCGCTTCGCGACGCACACGGCGTTTCCCGCTCAGATCGAGCGTGAGGTTGAGGCCCGCAGTTGTGGTGCGATCCGGGCCTTCATCATCGCCAGCCAACTCCACTTCGGGGTTGTAGAGCGGCTGTCCGGCTGCATCGAACCGGGCGCGCGCCGCGGCCAGTTGCGCTTCGATGGCACGATAACTGGGATGGTGTTGCCAGGCGGCCTGCAGCGCGTTGCGAAGTGCGGCGGGGGCCTGTGTCTCGGGAGCTTGGGCGGCCACGGCCAGGCCCGACAGCAAGCTTGCTGCCAGGGCCAGGGCGGCCAGCCGCGCGACGCGACGTCGTCGCGGCGAACGAACAAGGTGCATTGGAGGATCCTCTGAGTCGACAGTGTCCTCGGGCGCTCCGCGCCCAAGGGGCATAACACCTGACTCAGACGATCGGTGGCCTCAGCTCCAATGGCTGCGACGCGCTGGGCGGCAACCCGGACGTACGCATAGGCAGTGCCTGCGGCACGAGCACAAGCGCGACCTGCGTATCCGGCACCATGGCGGCCGCGTGATGGCAACCGCAGTGGCTGCAAGCGGCATGCCCGAGCTTGAGCTTCGTGGAATCGTCATTACCGCCATCCAGCGGCGACGCCTTCACCGCCACGGCATGGCTGCCATCCGTGCCGAAGCCCATGTCCGCGAAATCATGCTTGACGCAGGCGGCGGCGGCACCCAGCTTCAGCGCGAACACCAGCAGCACAAGCACGGCCAGCCGCGCAGAAGCGCGCAGGCGGGCGAGCAAGGTACGGGAGGCGGCCGAAGTCACCCGCGCACAATACACACCCGGCTGGACGTTATGAAATTTCATCCGCGACGGTTGGCGGCAGCGTCGGGTGCGGGGGAACGTCGCACGCCACACGATGACGGCTGGGTGACAACCACAGACTCCGGACGATGCCAGTCCTGCCACGCCCCAGTGAGGACATGGGCCGCCGTGCGCAGGAACAGCACGGCGACCAGCAGGCCAATCAGCAAGTCCGGCCATGGACTATCGAACCACTTCACCAGCCCTGCTGCTGCAATCACGCCGACGTTATTGACCAGGTCATTGCGCGAGCATAGCCAGACCGAGCGCATGTTCATGTCGTCGCTGCGAAAGCGCGTCAGCAACCCGAAGCAGATCAAATTGCCCACAAGCGCGATGCTCGCGGCGATCGCCATGATCGGCGCGACGGGCTCGGCCCCCAACCATGCGAGACGCCCAACCTCGACCAGCACTGCGAGGCCGAATAGTGCCTGGATGCCGCCTTTGAGAAACACGGCCTTGGTTCGTTGCCGCAGCGTTCCGCCGATCACCCACAAGCTCAGGATATAGACCAACGCATCGCCCAGGCTGTCGAGCGAATCGGCCTGCAACGCACTGGAGTCGGCCCACCAACCGGCGCTGAACTCACCAACGAACAACAACACATTGATCGCCAGCACGACCCACAACACCCGGCGACGGGCGTGGTCGGTGTTCTTGCTCAGCGTGGCGGCGGTGTCGTGGCAACCACAATCGCTCATCGAGAGATCCTCAATTGGCCGCGCGCGCCAGGGCACGCGAAGAACGGGCATTGAAATAGAAGCCGCCGACCGCGATCACGGCAACCACGATCTGGGCCGTCAACGACTGCCAGGACGGATAGACGCCGAGCCAATCGATCCGCGGCACGGCGACCAGCGCTTGCCCGATCCAGCCGGCTTCCTGCAATGCGGCGATGCCCTTGCCCACCAGCACAACTGCAAGCACGGCAATCAGGATCGAACTGATGGAGAAGAACTGGCTGATCGGCAAGCGCTTGCTCATCCGCAGCATCCAGTACGCGATTGCGGCCAGCGCAGCGCTACCAGCCACCAGTCCGGCGACGATCGCGCCGCCGTTGTGCTCGCTCCACATGGCGATGAAGAACAGGATCGTCTCGAATACCTCGCGGTAGACCGCGATGAAGGCCAGCGAAAACAGGAAGATCGCCGAGCGCCGCGTCAGCGCGGCCGACATCTTGGCGTGGAGGTACTGCTGCCAGCGGCCCGCCAGGCTCTTCTGATGCATCCAGATACCAACGCTGAGCAGCACGATCGCCGCGAACAGCGCGGACAGGCCTTCCGTGACCTCGCGGTTGGCGCCACTGACGCCGACCAGATAGGTGGCGATCGCCCAGGTCACCACGCCGGCCAGCAAAGCGCCGATCCAACCGGCGTGCACGTAAGGCAGCACCTCGCGTCGTTCCGCCTTGCGCAGGAAGGCGATCATGCCGATCACGATCAGCAAGGCCTCCAGGCCCTCGCGCAGCAGGATGGTGAAGCTGCCGAGGAAGGCAGTCGTGCTGTCGGTGTGACTATCCTGCAGCACGCTGGCGGCGCGATCGAACAACGTGCTGATCCGGTCGGCCTGTTCCGTCACTTCGGTCGTTGGCGTATTCCGTCCGAGTTGTGCGCGGTACTCGCTCATGGCGGTTTCGATTTCGCGCATCAGGGCGCTATCACGGGCCGCCAGCGTCGGTTCGACCGGCTCGACGCCATCCAGGTACGCCGAGAGGGCCAGGGCCTTGGCCTGCGTGGCGTCGCCCGCGGCAAAGGCCTGCACGCTGCCCGCGAGGCGCTGGCGCGCCAGTGCGAACGGGTCATTCTTCGCTTCCGCGGTGGGGGTTGTGACCGCCCGCGGCTGCGAACGCAGGTACGCGATGATCGCCTGGGCTTGCTGCGCCTCGCCGAGCGAGGCGGCGAGATCGGCTTCGCTGGTCTGGGTCAGAGATTCGAGGGTCGGAATCCGACGACGTACCGCCTCGGTTTCGCGCCACAGGGCCTCGCCTTTCGCTCGCGCCTCTTCGGGGTACGCCAAGCCACCGACATAGAACGCCAGGGCCCAGCGGTCGGCTTCCGACATCTGCGAGAAGCCCGTCATGGCCGTGCCCTGGATGCCCTGCGAAATCGCCTGATACAGCGCCAGTGGGCTGCGCCGCGCCGCGCGGTCGACATCGGTGAAGTTGATCGGGGGCGGATTCAGGCTGGCCGCCGCCGGACCATCACCCCGGCCCGAGGCACCGTGGCAGCCGGCGCATTGCTGCCCGTATAGCGACGCGGCCCGTGCCGGGTCGGGCGGTGTCGAAGGCACCGCCGCGATGGGATAGCTCTTGAGCAGCGCGTCGGCCAGCCGGTGGGCGGCCGCGGCGACCGTATGCGCCTCGGCCTTGGCCTCCACGGTC
>CAMLIZ010000212.1 GCA_946480245.1 uncultured Pseudomonadota bacterium | reverse complement strand
GGCACGCGATGCCCGCGCACCAGCGTGACGATGCGGTCCACCCACTGGCTCACCAGAAAGCCGCGCCGGCTGGCGGCGTCGCCCACGCGCAGCAGCAGGCGGCCGTGCGGCTGCAGTGCGTCGCGCACGCGCTTGAGCACCGCCTCCTGCGCGGCATGGTCGACGTAGTGCAGCACGTCGAGGATCACCACCACGTCGCAGGGCGGCAGCGGCGTGCTGCACATGTCGCCGCACACGAAGCTCGGCGCAACAGGCAGCGCTCCCACAGCCGCCTGCGCGCGCGCCACGTCGCGCGGCATCAGCTCGATGCCGGTGTATTGCGCGTCCACGGGGGCCGCCGGCCAGCGCGCGGGCCAGCGGCCCTGCGCATGCACGGTGCCAATGGCCGCGAGCAGGCTGGCCAGCAGGCCCTGGCCGCAGCCGATGTCGACCACGCGCGCGCGCGGCGGCAGGTCACCTCGCTCGAGCATGGCGCGGAACACCGGGTCGCGGCCCAACTTGCCGCGCGCGAAGTGCCACGCAAAGCGTCCGGCGCTGCGATACGGCGCGCAGGCGATGCGGTGGATTTCGCGCCAGGCGGCCTCGGGTGCCGGCAGCAGGTCGGTGTACAGGACGGCGGGCAAAGTGCTCATGCAGTGGCAGCTCGTGCATTGGCAGCGCGTGGATGGGCCAGCGCTTCGGGCAGGGTGACGCCGTGCAGGCCGGCCGCACGCACGGCCGCCAGCAGCGGCGGCAGCACCTGCAGCACCACCGGCCGGCTTTGTGCATCGCGTGCAGCATTGCCGTCGTGCAGCAGCAGGATGTCGCCGGCCGCCAGGCCGCGCGTCAGGCGCTTCAGGACGCGCTCGGGTGCCGCCTCACGGGTGTCGAAGCCGCGCCGCGTCCAGCTCACCAGGGCGAGGCCGAAGCGGTGCAGCACCGGATCGAGGAAGGGATTGCGCAGCCCCGCCGGCGCACGAAAGCAGGTGGGGCGCACGCCCGTCAATGCGGCCAGCGTGTCCTGCGCCCGCGCCAGCTCGCGCGCAAAGCCGCGCGGGCCGAGCAGCGAGAAGGTGTGGCGGTGCGCATGGCTGTGGTTCTGAACGCTGTGGCCGCGAGCGACGATGTCGCGCACCAGCGCCGGATGCTGCGCGGCGCGCGCGGCAATGCAGAAGAACGTGGCGCGCACACCATGCGCATCCAGCAGGTCCAGCACCTGTGGCGTCACCTGCGGGTCGGGCCCATCGTCGATCGTCAGCGCCACTTCGCGGCGCTGAGCGCTGTCCGCCGGCAGGCGCACCACATTGGGCCCGAGCCAGCGGCTGCGCGGCCACAGGCCCACCGCACTCAGCACCGCGTGGTTGGCCAGCAGCAGGCCCAGGCTCCAGGGCCAGGCCTGCGGTGCAACGGCCAGCAGGCCGGCTGCGCCCAGGTGTACGCCGACAGTGGCGCGCAGCAGCGGCGGCATCGACCAGGGTACTTGCGTAAATGCGTCCGCAGGCATGCGGGAATCGGGCTGCGTGGAGGGCGCCGCGGGGGAATTCGGGAGCGCGAATTCTCCCATAGCGCCCCTGGCGTCAGCGGGCCGGCGCCCGGCAAAACACCGCGGACAGCAGCAGCGCGAGCAGTGCGCCGGGGGCCACCACGCGGCCGATCGCCGACAGCGCCGGAATCTCCGACAGCGCGATCAGCCCGAACGCGGCCACGGTGGTCAGATTGGCCAGCAGCAGCGAGGCCAGCGTGTCGTCGTCGCGCGTCGTGCCCTGCCCCCACTGGTCGAAGAACAGGCCGTAGTTCGACCCCACGGCGACCACCAGCAGCAGCCCCACGAGGTGCAGGATGCCGAGCGCCACGTCGAACAGCGCCAGCCCGCCCAGCGTGAGCAGCACCGCCAGCACCAACGGCTGGCCCACCGCCAGCAAGCGTGTGCCGGAACGCAGCTGCAGCGCCACCACGGCCAGTACCGCCAGCGCGCCCAGCAGCGACTGCCACAGCGCCTCGTGCAGGTAGCGCGCGTACAGGCTGTCGAGCTGCTGCTTGATGTCAATCACCTGGGTGTCGTGCGCGGGCGCCAGGCCGGCCAGCGCCTGCTGCACCTGCCGGGCATCCAGCGTCTGCGCCCCGGGCTGCAGCGGCAGCAGCGCCGACCAGCCGCCCTGGCTGCGGCGGAACAACAGGGCGTCGACCACCGCCTTCAGCGGCGTGCCGGCCAACATCTGCGGCGTAACCGGCGGCGCGTCGCGCGCGGCCTGCACATCGGCCACGAAAGGCTGCAGGCGCTCGGCCTTCAGCGGGCCGCCCTGCGTGGCCTCGGCCAGGCGTTGGCGCAGCACGTCGGCCGGCGGCAGGCTGGCCACGCGGGCCTGCTGCAGCACCAGGCTGGGGAGCAGCCGGGTGGGCGTGTCGTACCCCGCCAGAACACCGCGCTCCACCAAGGCGTCGAGGCGGCTGCCTGCGGCCTCGGCGGCGCGCAGCGCGGCCTGCAGGTCCGCGCCGTTGGCCACCACGAGCGTGCGCGCGTCGCTGGCGCCCAGGTCGGCGCGAAGCGTGGCGTCGAGCTGCTGGGCGCTCTGGGGCACCGGGCTGAGCGACCCGAGGTCACCGCGCCACACGTGCTGCCAGTGAGGCACCAGCCACGCCGCCACCGCCAGCCCGAGCAGCAGTGCGCCCCAGCGCGCCCTGGGCAGCACCGCCACGGCGCGCGCGGCCAGCGCGCCGAGGCGCCGCCGCAGGCCCTGGCCGGAAGCGCCCTGGGGCACCAGCGCCGTCAACACATGGCGCGTGGTCAGCGCCGCGGCCACCAGCCCGGCCACCGAGAACACGCCCAGCTGTGCCAGCCCCGGGAAGCCGCTGAACACGAGCGCCGCAAATCCACATACCGAGGTGATCAGCCCGAGACGCACGGTGGGCCACTGCGTGTCGCGCCAGTGGCGCCAGCCACCCGCCTGCGCCTGGATCAGGTAGTAAATGGCGTAGTCCACCGCCTCGCCGATCAGCGTGCTGCCGAAGCCGAGCGTGATGCCATGCACCGTGCCGAACACCAGCGACACCGCAGCGATGCCCGCGACCACGCCGGTGGCCACCGGCAACATGGCCACCGCCAGTGCGCGCAGCGACGCGAAGGCCAGCAGCAGCAAGCCGCCCACCACGGCGGTGCCCACGGCGGCCAGCAGCGTGGCCTCGTGCTCGATGCGCGCACGCGTCTGCACGGCAAACGTGCCCGGCCCGCTGACCTCCAGCCGCAAGCCACGGGTGCCCTGCGCTGCAAACGCCGTCTGGACCGCCTGCACAGCCGCGCCCTGCGCATCCAGATCGGCACCGGGCGCGCGCGTCGTGAGCAACAGCAGCGCCCGCGGTGCCGTGCGTGACACCCACACGCCGTGCTCGCTGCGCGGCGCAGTGGCCGGGATCAGCGCTTCGGCGATGCGCTGCGTCTCGCCAGTCGGGTCGCGATCGAGCAGCGGCTTCACGGCGGCGCCGGCCGGCGTGCCCAGCAGGGACAAGGTGTCGTCGATCGCGTCGCGCAGGCCCGCCACCGTGAAGTGCTGCGGCGTGACGGCTGGGCTGAGCTGGTACCGGTGCTGCACCAGCAGTGCGCCGGCTGCGTCCCAGCCTTCGCGTTCGCCGTTGTTCACCTGCTCGAACAAGCCGCTCGCACGCAGCGCCTGCGCCAGTTGGCGCGAGGCCTGCGCCCGCGTCTCGGCGCTGCCGCCTTCGATGCCCACCAGCAGCGTGCGCGCGGCGACGCCGTTGTGCAACTGCTCGATCAGCACACGCTGCTGTGCGTCAGGGCTGACCGGCAGGAAGGCCGAGAGGTCGGCAGTGAAATGCGCGCGTGCAATCACCCAGGCGCCGAGCGCCATGGCGGCCAGCCAGATCAGCAGCGCGACCGCGGCGCGCTTGCGCTGGCGCAGCCTCACGGCGCGGAGGCGCCGGGCGCGGCGACGCGCAGCGGCGCGATCGCCATCACGGTGCGGTCACCACCGCTCAGCTGCGTCTCCACCTGGCGCACATCGTCGCGCTGACCCACGATCTGCACGCTGCGCAGGCTGCCGGCGGCGCTGGCGTCGCGCGGCACCAAGGTGAGCGTCCAGCGCGCTGCGTCGCCGGCCAGTTGGACCTGGAAGTAGCGCTGCAGCGTGTCGGCATTGCCGGTGAGCGTGGCGCGCACCGCCTCCACGGCGATCACCGCCTCGGGCGCCGCGTCGAGCGCGAGCGTACGGCTGCGCCCGCCGCGCGACAGCGTGACCTTGTTGCCCTCCACCACCATCGACTCGGGGCGCGGCTGCAGGGTGCGGCGGGCGAAGCGGTCGGGCGCCTGGAAGCTGAGCGTGCCGCTGGATTCGAGCGGCAAGTCCAGCCCCTGCACATAACGTTGCTCGGTGAAGCGCGCCTGCCCGCTGGTGTGCTGCGCCAGCAGCCCCATCAGCTCGTGCAGGTCGAAGGCGAACGCGGGCAAGGCTGCGGCCAGCAGGCCGAGCGCCACGATCGCACGGCGCCACTCATTGCGCCTCTTCGCGCCAGAAGTCATGGAAGTTGAACCAGTTGTACGGATGCTCGCGCGCCAGCGCCTCCAGCCGGGCCGCGTAGTCGCGCACCGCCTGCTCGATGCGACGCTCGCGCTCTTGCGCGTCCATGCGGTCGCTGAAGTCGGCCAGGGGCTCGAAGCGCACATCGTAGCTGGCGCCGCCCGTGTACAGGCCGGCCATGAAGACGACCCGGCGGCGCAGCAGCGCGGCCAGGCGGAACGGCCCGTCGCTGAAGCGCGCCTCCTTGCCGAGGAACGGCACCGCCACCTCGCTGGCACGCTCGGATTCGCCGGGCAGGGTGCGGTCGGCCAGCATGCCCGCCAGCCCGCCGCCATCGAGCCAGTCACGCACCGCCAGCATCGACTCCACGCGACCGAGCGCGATGATGTCCGGCTTGTTGCCGGGCGCGATCGCCTGCAGCGCTTCGTTGATCAGGCGCGCGTTGTCGGGGTACATCACCATCGCCACGCGCAGGTCGCCGCGGGCCTGGCCCACAGCGCGCATCACCTCGAAGCTGCCCATGTGCGCGCCAACGAGGAACGCACCGCGGCCTTCGGAAAGCACGTGGTCCACCAGCGCGGCGCCCTGCACCTTCACGTCGAACAAGCCGAGCTGGCCGCGCAGCAGGTACACGCGGTCGAGGATGTTGGCGGTGAAGGCGTACACGTGCCGGTAGCCGTCGATGAAGCGTGCCTTGCGGCCGAGCGCGCGCGTGAGAAAGCGGCGGGAATGGCGCCGCGCCGTGGGCGCGAAGGCCACGAAGTACAGCGTGATCGGATGCAGCACCCAGCGCGCCAGTCGGCGCCCGAAGAACAGCGCGATGGAGGTCATCAGGCGCAGCGCGAACGCATTGCTGCGCTCGGGCTCGCGCGCCCATGTGGCGGGCGGTGCAGCCGCCGGTGCCGGTACCACGGGCACCCCGCTCATCGCGGTTCCCAGGCCCACTGGCCCTTGGCCGCCACGGCGTTGGCGCAGTGCACCTGGAAGTGCAGCGCGCTGTCGTCCCACTGCAGCTCGATCTGCAGCGTGCTGCCCGGGCGCACCGGGGACAGGAACTTGGCGTTGCTGAAGCTGCCGGCGCCCACGCGCTGCGCCAATGCGGGCTGCAAGCGCGCGGCCTCCATCACCTCGGCCAGCAGCACCACGCCGGGCAGCAGTGGCTGCCCCGGAAAATGCCCGGCGAATGCCGGATGGTCCGTTGCGATCTGGCGCGTCACGCTGGCGGCGTTCATTCGGCGCCGCCCTGCAGGCGCGCTTCGGCCAGCAAGCGCAGCGACTTTTCGGTGAGCTTGCCGGTGGCCTCGCGCGGCAGCGCGTCGACGTGCACCACGCGGCGCGGCAGGAACACAGCCTCCACGCGCTGGCGCAGTGCCGCGATGATCTGCGCCGCCTCCAGCCGTGGCGCCACCACGAACGCCACCGGCCGCACCACGCCGTCGGCCACGTCGTGCGGCAGCCAGAACGCGCCGTCCGCCACGCCATCGATGCTGTTGAGGTGGTAGTTCAGGTGCGACAGCGAGGTGCGCTT
>CAMLIZ010000211.1 GCA_946480245.1 uncultured Pseudomonadota bacterium | reverse complement strand
CAATCGTCCCCACGTTCACGTGCGGCTTGGTCCGTTCAAACTTGCTTTTTGCCATTTCATTTCTCCACTAAAGAGCAGTGCCAGTGCTCGGTTTAAGGTCTCCAACGGAGCCGTGTTCCCGCTGCCACTGGCAGCAGAGGGCGCCCACAAGGAAGACCGGCGAAAAAAAGAAGGGGCCGCCCGCGAGCAGACCCCGACCATCCCTTACTTGCCGCGCGCCGTGATGATGGCGTCGGCCACGTTCTTCGGAGCTTCGCTGTAGTGCTTGAACTCCATCGTGTACGTCGCGCGACCCTGCGACATCGAACGCAGCGTGGTGGAGTACCCGAACATTTCCGACAGCGGCACTTCGGCCTTGATGACCTTGCCGCCACCGGGCATGTCGTCCATGCCCTGCACCATGCCGCGACGCGACGACAGATCGCCCATCACGTTGCCCGCGTAGTCCTCGGGCGTCTCCACTTCCACGGCCATCATCGGCTCGAGGATCACCGGGCTGGCTTTGCGACAGCCATCCTTGAAACCCATCGACGCAGCCATCTTGAATGCGTTTTCGTTCGAGTCCACCTCGTGGTACGAACCGAAGGTCAGCGTCACCTTCACGTCCACCACCGGGTAACCCGCCAGCACGCCATTGGGAAGCGTGTCTTCCACGCCCTTCTTCACCGCGGGAATGAACTCGCGCGGCACCACCCCGCCCTTGATGGCGTCGACGAATTCAAAGCCCTTGCCCGGCTCCTGCGGCTCGATGGTCAGCACGACATGGCCGTACTGGCCCTTGCCGCCGGACTGGCGCACGAACTTGCCTTCCACGTCGCTTACCGACTTGCGGATCGTCTCGCGGTACGCCACCTGCGGCTTGCCGACGTTTGCCTCAACGCCGAACTCGCGCTTCATGCGGTCGACGATGATCTCCAGGTGCAGTTCGCCCATGCCGGAGATGATGGTCTGGCCCGACTCTTCATCGGTGCGCACGCGGAACGACGGGTCTTCCTGCGCCAGGCGACCCAGTGCCACGCCCATCTTCTCCTGGTCAGCCTTGGTCTTGGGCTCGACGGCCTGGGAGATCACCGGCTCTGGGAACACCATCTTTTCCAGCGTGATCACGGCATCGGGGTCGCACAGCGTCTCGCCCGTCGTCACTTCCTTCAGACCGACGCAGGCCGCGATGTCGCCAGCCAGGATCTCCTTGATCTCTTCGCGCTGGTTTGCGTGCATCTGCAGGATCCGACCGATGCGCTCCTTCTTGCCGCGGATCGGGTTGAATACCGAGTCACCGGACTTCAACACCCCGGAGTACACGCGCACGAAGGTCAGCTGGCCGACGTACGGGTCGGTCATCAGCTTGAACGCCAGCGCGGCGAATTTCTCGTTGTCGTCTGCGCGACGCACCACTTCCTTGTCGTCCTCGTCATGACCCGGAACCGGCGGAATGTCGATCGGCGACGGCATGAACTCGATCACGGCGTCCAGCATGCGCTGCACGCCCTTGTTCTTGAACGCGGTACCGCACAGCATCGGCTGGATCTCGGTCGCGATCGTGCGCGCCCGCAGACCGCGCTTGATCTCGTCTTCCGAGAGTTCGCCGGTCTCGAGGTACTTGTTCATCAGCTCTTCGCTGGCCTCGGCGGCGGCCTCGACCATGTTCTCGCGCCACTTCTGGCAATCAGCCACCATGTCGGCGGGAATGTCGCGATAGTCGAACTTCATGCCCTGCGAGGCCTCGTCCCAGATGATGGCCTTCATCTTGAGCAGGTCCACCACGCCAGTGAAGTTCTCTTCTGCACCGATCGGCACGACGATGGGCACAGGGTTCGCCTTCAGGCGCGCGCGCATCTGGTCATAGACCTTGAAGAAGTTCGCACCGGTACGGTCCATCTTGTTGACGAACGCCAGGCGCGGCACCTTGTACTTGTTGGCCTGACGCCAGACGGTTTCGGACTGCGGCTGCACGCCACCCACGGCGCAATAGACCATGCACGCGCCATCGAGCACGCGCATGGAGCGCTCCACCTCGATGGTGAAGTCCACGTGGCCCGGGGTGTCGATGATGTTGATGCGATGCTCGGGGAAGGACATGTCCATGCCCTTCCAGAAGCAGGTGGTGGCCGCAGAGGTGATCGTGATGCCCCGCTCCTGCTCCTGCTCCATCCAGTCCATCGTGGCGGCGCCATCGTGCACCTCACCGATCTTGTGATTCACACCGGTGTAATACAGGATGCGCTCGGTGGTGGTGGTCTTGCCAGCATCGATGTGCGCTGAGATACCGATATTGCGGTAGCGCTCGATGGGGGTCTTGCGGGACATGATTGACTCCAAATACGGGGGCCGCCCGCTCGGCTCACACGAGCCGAGCCCAAGGGCGGCCTGCCAACGACAGGGTTAGAAGCGGAAGTGCGAGAAGGCCTTGTTCGCTTCGGCCATGCGGTGCACCTCGTCGCGCTTCTTCATTGCGCCGCCGCGGCCTTCGGACGCCTCAAGCAGCTCATTTGCCAGGCGTTGCGCCATGGACTTCTCGCTGCGCTTGCGCGCCGATTCCTTCAGCCAGCGCATTGCCAAGGCCATCCGACGCACGGGGCGAACTTCCACGGGAACTTGGTAGTTCGCACCGCCCACCCGGCGGGACTTGACTTCGACCAGCGGCTTCACGTTGTTGAGCGCGGTGAGGAACACCTCGAGCGGATCCTTGTTGGCCTTCTTTTCGACCTGGTCGAGCGCACCATAGATGATGCGTTCAGCAACCGCCTTCTTGCCCGACTCCATGACAACGTTCATGAACTTGGACAAATCGACCGAACCGAACTTCGGGTCAGGCAGGATCTCGCGCTTCGGGACTTCGCGACGACGTGGCATGGGACTCTTCCTTCTTCAGCTTCAGTTGGCTCGGGCTTCGCACCCTTGCCGCGAAAGGCCATCTCGCTAAGCGAGGCCTTCCACTTACTCGACAAGCGTTTGACAGCTCGTCGCAACACACGTTCCGAGCTTCGCGCCCGGGCGTGACATGGTCTTGAAAATCAGGCTTTCTTGGGGCGCTTGGCGCCGTACTTGGAGCGCGACTGCTTGCGATCCTTGACGCCCTGAAGATCCAGCGAGCCGCGCACGATGTGGTAGCGCACGCCCGGCAGATCCTTTACGCGGCCGCCGCGCACGAGCACGACGCTGTGCTCCTGCAGGTTGTGGCCTTCGCCGCCGATGTAGGAAATGATCTCGAAGCCGTTGGTCAGGCGCACCTTGGCGACCTTGCGCAGCGCCGAGTTCGGCTTCTTCGGCGTCGTGGTGTACACGCGGGTGCACACGCCGCGGCGCTGCGGGCAATCCTGCATCGCCGGGGATTTGGACTTCGTGAGCTCGACCTTGCGGCCTTGGCGCACGAGCTGGTTGATGGTTGGCATAGGTAACTTGTTCCCGTTTGAAGTCACTCGATTTCCGGGAGATGTGCCGAGCGCTCCAATGGGGAGGCGGGCTCGAAGCCGGATACGCTGCGGGGAACCCGCGGATCCGGTGAGCCGCTCGACAAAGAGCGGTAGCAGAATCTGCCGAAAAGCCCGCGATTATAGGGGCCGCAGACGGGAGCAGCAAGTTGTCCACAGGACAAACCCCCGACAAGTCGAAACGCACCTAGGATTGCGATGATTGTTAGTGCACGCCTCCGTTCTATGCCTTATGGGCTGGTGATCGACACGAACGTGCTGCTTGATTGGCTGGTGTTTGGCAACGCAGCGTGTGCACTGCTCGCACAAGGCCTGGCGGACGGGCGCCTGCAATGGTTCGCCACTTCGGCCATGCATGACGAAATGGCGCACGTTCTCGCGCGCGGCCTCGGCGGCCGCTGGTCGGCGGACGAAGCCGCTTGGCACGCGGCCTGGGAGCGTCACGCGCAAGTCGTCGCTCCGCCCCTTGCGCCGCTGCACGTGCCGCGCTGCAGTGACCGGGACGACCAGAAGTTCATCGACCTTGCGGTGGGCGCAGGCGCGCGCTGGCTCCTCAGCCGTGACCGCGCGCTGCTCAAGCTGGCGCGGCGGCTGCGCGCCTACGGCGTGTCGGTGCTGACGCCAGAGGCCTGGAACGCCAGCGACCCCTTCCGAACCGGCTGAGCACCGGCGCGCGCGGGCGCAGCGACGACGCAAATGCAGCGGCAACGACGCACATGTCGTCGTTCCTGCGGTGTTGTGCGATCAGCGCGATGTGCATGCGCCGCTTACCAAGGAGCGGGAGTTGCAGCGCAGCCTCGGCTTGCGAGGGCGCGGGCTAGACTGGCCCGCTCTCGCATTGACCGGACAACGCCTTGACTCCCACCGCCGTCCAGATCACCGGCGCGCTGCTCTTCGGGTTCGCGCTGCTGCACACGTTCGCCGCGCCCGCCTTCTCCCGGCTCGCGCACCGCTTTCCGCGTCACCAGGGCTTGTGGCATCTGATGGGCGAGGTGGAGGTCGTGTTCGGCCTGTGGTCGCTGGCGCTGGTGCTCGCCATGATCGTCTTCGAGGGGCACACCTTGGCGGTCCAGTACGTGGACGGCCGCGACTTCACTGAACCGCTATTCGTGTTCGCGATCATGGTGATCGCCGGCAGCCGGCCAATCCTGCAGTTGTCAGCGCTGTTGGTGGAGGGCTGCGCACGGCTGCTGCCGACGGCGCGCCCACTGGCGATCTGCTTCCTTGCACTGGCGCTGCTGCCGCTGTTGGGCTCGCTCATCACGGAACCGGCGGCTATGACCTTGGCAGCGCTGATGCTACGGGACCGCGTGCTGCGCGGGCACGCCCCACTGCGGCTGCGCTACGCCGTGCTCGGCGTGCTGTTCGTCAACATTTCCATCGGCGGCACATTGACGCCGTTTGCCGCACCCCCGGTGCTGATGGTGGCCGGCACCTGGGGCTGGACCCTGCCCTTCATGCTCAGCGCCTTCGGCTGGAAGGCCGCGTTGGCCGTGCTGTTCAACGCTGCTGCGGTGACGCTGCTGTTCCGCCACGCGCTGCTGCGTGCCTCACCTGTCGAATTCACCACCCATTCCCACAAGCAGGTGCCCCCCGGTGCAATGCTGGCCAGCGTGCTGTTCCTTTGCGGCGTCGTCGCGTTCGCGCACCACCCTGCGATCTTCATGGCGCTGCTGCTCTTCTTCATCGGCTACACGGTAGCCTATCCACGTCATCACGACCGACTGATCCTGCGCGAAGCGCTGCTGGTGGCGTTCTTCCTGGCTGGCCTGGTGGTGCTGGGGGGTCAGCAGGACTGGTGGCTGCGACCGTTGCTCACCGAAATGACGCCGAGCGCGGTCTTCTTCGGTGCCGCTGGCCTCACCGCCTTCACTGACAACGCGGCGCTCACCTATCTCGGCTCCCAGGTGCACGGCCTGAGCGACGCCTTCAAGTTCTCGCTGGTCGCCGGTGCAGTGAGCGGCGGCGGCCTGACCGTGGTCGCCAACGCCCCCAACCCCGCGGGCTTTTCCATCCTGCGCGATCGCTTCCCCGACCATGCAATCCAACCGCACTGGCTGGCCGTTGCCGCCCTGCCGCCCACAGCGGTGGCGTTGATCGCGCTTGGCTGGATGTGATGACGCACGCATGAAAAAGGGGCGACGTCTCCGTCGCCCCTTCGCGTGCTGCAGCTGAAAGAGCCTACTCGCCGCCGCCCTGGTGGTCGGCATCGACCTGCGCCATCTGCACGGCGGCCAGTTCCTCGGCCTCCTGCATCGCGATGGCGCGGCGCTCGCTCTCGTCCATCTCTTCCTTGGCCTTGCGCGCCACGTGGAAGGCCATGCCGGTGCCGGCAGGGATCAAGCGACCGACGATCACGTTCTCCTTCAGGCCGCGCAGCTCGTCACGCTTGCCCATGATCGCCGCCTCGGTCAGCACGCGCGTGGTTTCCTGGAAGGAAGCCGCGGAGATGAACGAGTCGGTCGACAGGCTGGCCTTGGTGATGCCCAGCAGCACGTCGGCGTAGGTCGCGGGGATCTTGTCCTCGCTGCGCAGCTTCTCGTTGGTGATGAACAGCTCCGAGCGCTCCACCTGCTCGCCGGCGATGTAGGACGAGTCGCCCGGGTTGACGATCTGCACGCGGCGCAGCATCTGGCGAACGA
>CAMLIZ010000210.1 GCA_946480245.1 uncultured Pseudomonadota bacterium | reverse complement strand
TGGCCGGCATGAGCCGCATGATGCAGGCCAACGTGATCGCCACGTCGGGCCGCGCGGTGGAAGCCGCGGGCGACGTGGACGTGCTGCTGCTGGACAAGACCGGCACCATCACCCTGGGCAACCGCCAGGCCAGCCAGTTCATCTCGGCCCCGGGTGTCACGGATGCCGCCCTGGCCGACGCCGCCCAATTGGCATCGCTGGCCGACGAAACGCCCGAGGGCCGCAGCATCGTGGTGCTGGCCAAGCAGAAGTTCAACCTGCGCGAACGGGACGTTCAGCAACTCGGCGCGCAGTTCGTCCACTTTTCGGCGCAGACGCGCATGAGCGGGGTCGACCTGCCGCTGGCGTTGCGGGCGCAGCAGGTGGTGGGCAGCGACACGCTGCCGGCCAAGATGCGCCAGATCCGCAAGGGCGCGGCCGACGCGATCCGCAGGCATGTCGAAAGCCTGGGCGGCTCATTCCCCGCGGCGCTCGACGCTTCCGTGGACGAGGTGGCCCGCCGCGGCAGCACGCCGCTCGTCGTGAGCGATGGCCTCAAGGTGATGGGCGTGATCGAGCTCAAGGACATCGTCAAGGGTGGCATCAAGGAGCGCTTTGCCGAGCTGCGTCGCATGGGCATCAAGACCGTGATGGTGACCGGCGACAACCGCCTCACCGCCGCGGCCATCGCGGCCGAGGCAGGAGTGGACGACTTCCTCGCTGAAGCCACGCCCGAGCAGAAGCTCGCGCTGATCCGCCAGCACCAGGCCGAAGGCCGCCTCGTCGCGATGACAGGTGACGGCACCAACGACGCGCCCGCGCTCGCGCAGGCCGACGTGGCGGTGGCCATGAACTCGGGCACCCAGGCCGCCAAGGAGGCCGGCAACATGGTGGACCTCGATAGCAACCCGACCAAGCTGATCGAGGTGGTCGAGACCGGCAAGCAAATGCTGATGACCCGCGGCTCGCTCACCACGTTCAGCATCGCCAACGACGTGGCGAAGTATTTCGCCATCATCCCGGCCGCCTTCGTCACCACCTATCCGCAGCTGCAGGCACTGAATGTCATGCACCTGGCCAGCCCCAATTCGGCGATCCTGTCCGCGGTGATCTTCAACGCGCTGATCATCGTGTTCCTGATCCCGCTGGCCTTGAAGGGCGTGCGCTATCGCGCGCTGGGCGCGGCCACGCTCCTGCGCAACAACCTGCTCGTCTATGGGCTGGGCGGCGTGGTCGTGCCCTTCATTGGCATCAAGATCATCGACGTGATCCTCGCCGCGCTCGGCCTGGTCTGAAGGAGCTCCCATGAAGACCCTCATTCGTCCTGCGATTTCGCTGTTCGTCGTGCTCACCGCAGTGACCGGACTGGCGTATCCGCTTGCAGTCACCGGCATCGCCAAGGCAGTCTTCCCGGCACAGGCCAACGGCAGCCTCATGACCCGCAATGGCCACGTCGTCGGATCGACGCTGATCGGGCAGAACTTCAGCGATCCGAAGCACTTCTGGGGCCGTCCGTCGGCCACCAGCCCGATGCCCTACAACGCCGCGAACTCCAGCGGCTCCAACCAGGGACCGAGCAATCCGGCGCTGGTCGATGCCGTGAAGGGCCGCATCGACGCCCTGAGGGGCGCGGATCCGGGCAATTCGGCGCCTATTCCGGTGGACCTGGTCACTGCCTCCGGCAGCGGCTTGGACCCCGAGATCAGCGTGGCCGCCGCCGACTACCAGGTTCAGCGGGTCGCGCGGGCGCGCGCATTGGCGCCTGACATCGTCAAGGCGGCGATTGCGCGCCACACCTCCGAGCGGCTGTTTGGCCTGCTGGGCGAGCGGCGCGTCAACGTGCTCGAGTTGAACCTAGACTTGGACCAGGTCGACCCGAAGTCGTGATCCGTTGGAGTCTCTCCGGCGCGGTGGCGGGTGCCACGAACAACGCCCATCGACGATGACGGACCAGCGCCCCGATCCCGACGAACTGCTGGCGCGCCTGAAGCTGGAGGAGGCCGAGGCGCAGCGCGGGAAGCTGAAGATCTTCTTCGGCGCGTCGGCCGGCGTGGGCAAGACCTACGCGATGCTCTCGGCCGCCCGCGCGCAGCGGGCGCAGGGGCTGGATGTGGTGGTGGGCATCGTGGAGACCCACGGGCGTGCCGAGACACTGGCGCTGGTCGGCGGCTTCGAGGTGCTGCCTCTGAAGGAGGTGGCGTACAAGGACCGCACGCTCAAGGAGTTCGACCTCGACGCCGCGTTGAAGCGCAAGCCCAGGCTGATCCTCGTCGACGAGCTGGCGCACTCCAACGTGCCGGGTTCCCGGCATCCCAAGCGCTGGCAGGACGTGGAGGAACTGCTAGACGCCGGCATCGACGTCTGGTCGACGATCAACGTGCAGCACCTGGAGACGCTGAACGACGTGGTCAGCGGCATCACCGGCATTCGGGTGTGGGAGACGGTGCCCGATCGAGTATTCGACCAGGCCGACGAGGTTGTGATCGTCGACCTGCCGCCCGACGACTTGCTGCAGCGCTTGAAGGAGGGCAAGGTCTATCTGCCGCAACAGGCGGCCACGGCGGTGCGGAACTTCTTCCGCAAGGGCAATCTGATCGCGCTGCGCGAACTGGCCCTGCGCCGTACCGCCGACCGGGTCGACGACGAGATGGTGCACTACCGGCGCACCCAGTCGGTGGCGCCGGTGTGGCAGACGCGCGAGGCACTTCTCTTGTGCATCGGACCGGACGAGCGTTCGGAGAAGCTGGTGCGCAGCACTGCCCGCCTGGCGGCCCAGCTCGGGGTTCCATGGCACTGCGTCTACGTCGAGACGCCCCAACTGCAGCGGGTGCCTGAAGAGGCTCGCCAACGGATCCTCAAGGTGCTGAAGGTCGCCCAGGAAGCCGGCGCCGAGACGGCCACGCTGAGCGGCGCCACGTTGGCCTCGACCATCGTGAAATACGCGCACGACCGCAACCTGTCCAGGATCGTGCTGGGCCGGGATACCGGCCGTCATCCGCCGCGTTGGCGCAATACGCTCGCCGAGGCCGTTGGAGCGCTGGGCGACGACCTCGATGTGATTCAGATCGCCTTGCCGGCGCATCGTTCGACGGCAAGGCCGCTGGGCTTTCAGCGGATCGAGCGAAACGACGCCCGCGATGCGGACCAGAGGTGGCTTCCGTATGTGTGGAGCGCCGTCGTCTGCGCTGCGGTGACCGTCTTGACGGCGCCTTTGCATGCCCGGCTCGACCTCGCGAACATCGTGATGGTCTTCTTGTTGGCCGTCGTGTTCACAGCGGTTCGCTTCGGCCGTGGCCCGGCCGTGCTGGCGGCCTTTCTCGCAGTCGGCTCGTTCGACTTCTTCTATGTCCCGCCGCGCTTCACCTTCAGTGTCAGCGATGCGCAATACCTGCTGACCTTCGCGGTGATGTTGGTTGTCGCACTGGTGATAGGCCAGCTCACGGCGGGCCTGCGCTTCCAGGCTCGTGTCGCCACATTGCGCGAGGAGCGCATGAGTGCGCTGTACCAGATGTCGCGTGACCTGTCCGGTGCGTTGCTGCCCCAGCAGGTGGCCGAGGTCGCGGCGCAATTCATGAAGTCGGAGTTCGAGGCCAACGCGGCCCTGTATGTCGCCGACTTGCAAGACCGGCTTGCCTTGCCGATTCAACTGCCCTCCATGCCGGCCGGGCTGGACGTTGCTGTTGCGCAGTGGGCGTTCGACCATGCCGAGGCGGCTGGCCAGGGCACGAACACGTTGCCCGCCTCGGCGTTGCTGTACTTGCCGCTGAAGGCGCCGATGCGCATGCGCGGCGTGCTGGCCATCGAACCGCGCAATCCGGCTCGCCTGACGGGCCCGGAACAGAAGCGCGTCCTCGAAACCTGCGCCTCGTTGCTTGCGATCTCGCTGGAGCGCATCCACTACGTGGAGGTGGCGCAGGACACGACCGTGCAGATGGAGTCCGAGCGGCTGCGCAACTCCTTGCTGGCGGCCATATCGCATGACCTGAGAACGCCACTGTCGGCTCTGGTCGGCATGTCCGACGCGCTGGCGATGGCCTCTGAGCCGGGAAGCCGGCAGGCCGGGATCGCGCAGTCGATGCGCGAGGCATCGCTGCGCATGAGTTCCCAGGTGGGCAACCTGCTCGACATGGCAAAGCTGCAATCCGGCCACGTGCAGCTGAACCTGCAGTGGCTGCCGCTGGAAGAGGCGGTGGGCGGGGCGCTGCGGGCGCTGACCGGCATGCTGGATCCCCACCGGGTGCGAACACACCTTCCCGCCGATCTGCCGATGATCCATGTCGACGCGTCCCTGTTCGAGCGGGTACTGTGCAACCTGCTCGAAAACGCGGTGAAGTACACGCCGGAGGCGAGCCCCATCGAGATCAGCGCCGCGGTCTCAGACGACCACGTCAAGATATTCGTGGACGACCACGGGCCGGGGCTGCCAAAGAACCGGGAGGAGGCCATCTTCGAACTGTTCGAGCGGGGCCGCAAGGAGAGCGCCACGCCGGGTGTCGGGCTGGGTCTGGCGATCTGCCGCGCGATCATGGGTGCTCATGGCGGCACCGTCACTGGGGAGAACCGGCGTGGCGGTGGTGCTCGGTTCATCATCGACCTGGCGCGTGGCGACCCGCCGCAGGTCGAGGGGCTGGAGGCGCCGCCGGATGGAAAGCAGGATGAGTGAATTGGTGCCCCGAATCCTCGTCGTGGAAGACGAGGACGAAATCCGTCGTTTCGTCAGCCTCTCGCTGGAGCGCGAAGGCTTCGAGGTCTACCAGGCGGACGGTGTCCAGCGGGGCCTCATCGAGGCCGGAAGTCGCCGACCGGAGTTGGTGGTGCTCGATCTGGGACTCCCGGACGGTGATGGTGTCGACCTGATCCGCCAACTCCGGGCCTGGTCCGACGTCCCGGTCATCATCCTGTCCGCACGGGTCGACGAGCACGACAAGGTCACTGCGCTCGATGCCGGGGCCGACGACTACCTCATCAAGCCATTCGGCGTGCCGGAACTGCTCGCCCGCGTACGGGCTCACTTGCGGCGTCGCTCAGCCGGTCCGCGTCCGAACAGTTCAGTCGTTGAGTTCGGTGACGTGCGCATCGACCTGGCGCGTCGCGTCGTCGAGCGCAACGGGGAAAACCTGCACGTGACGCCGACCGAGTACCGGCTGCTCACCTACCTTTCGGCGCACCCGGAATGCGTGCTGACCCACCGGCAGTTGCTGCACGCCGTGTGGGGCCCGAACCATGCAGAGGACACGCATTACGTGCGGGTCTACATGGGTCAGTTACGCAAGAAGATCGAGGCGGATCCCGCCCAGCCTCGACATCTCGTCACCGAGACCGGCATCGGCTATCGATTTGTCCCATGAGCAGGGAGCGGCGGAGCCGACGTTCGTGACGTCAGGTGCCGTTCTACTGGGTGGCGCGCTCGAGCGTGAGCAGCACCACATCGTTGCTGCGCATCGGTAGCTTCCAGTGCAGCTGGCCGTTCGGGCCGACCCGCACCACGCGGTTCACCTCCGGCTTGTCGGCGGTGAGGTCCTGAAGCTTGCGCAGCTGCTGCGCATTCAGCTCTGAAGGCGACCCCATCTCGAGGTAGGCCGTGTGGGCGTCGTTGGCCTTGTAGCCGGTACGCCGCACCTGCAGGTGGTAGCTGCCCGGTGCCAGGTGGCGCAGATCCAGCTGCACCGCGCGTGCATCGATGGCGGGCACCGGCTTGCCGAAGAACACGCTGTTGCTCGTGGGCTGCTCGCGGTGCTGCCCGTCCCACACCAGCACGGCGGCGCGCGCGCCATCCGCTGCCGCCAGCACGGCGGGGTCGGCGCTGGGGATCTCCTGGCCGCGCAAGGCATTGAGGTACTTGTAGGCGAACCAGGCGGGCTTGCGCACGCCTTCGCGCGTCATCAGCCCGAAGCCGCCGTGGAACGGCGCGTTCGGCGGCCCGGGCTCCTCGAACAGGTCGCTGTAGGTCCAGTAGCTCATCGCCTGCGCGGCGCCGCGCGTGGCGCGCAGCTTAGTGAGGATCCACGAGGCGCTGATGTAGCTGTCGTGCACCTTGTCGCGCGGGTTGTAGCTGGTGCTCCATTCGGTGATGTACAGCGGCAAGCCGGGGAAGGCCGATGCATCGATCTCCTTGCGCACGCGCCGCACGTCTCCAATGATCGAGTC
>CAMLIZ010000209.1 GCA_946480245.1 uncultured Pseudomonadota bacterium | reverse complement strand
CCGAGAAGCTGAAGCCCAGCACGCCCACCATGCTCTGCACCTCGGGCTGCTTGAGGATGAAGCCTTCCACCTGCTGCATCACCTCGCGCGTGCGGTTCACGGTGGCGCCTGGCGGCAGCTGCACGTTGACGATCAGGTAGCCCTGGTCCTCCGCCGGCAGGAACGAGCCCGGCAGGCGCAACACCAGCAACGCCACCGCACCGATGATGGCCACGTAGATGATCATGAAGCGCCACGCGCGGCCGAGCACGCGGCCCACGCCGCTCTCGTAGCGCTTGGCGGTGCGCGAGAAGCCGCGGTTGAACCAGCCGAAGAAGCCGCTCTTTTCGTGATGGTGGCCGGCCTCCACCTGCTTCAGCAGCGTGGCACACAGGGCCGGTGTGAGCGACAGCGCCATGAAGGCCGAGAAGCCGATCGACGAGGCCATCACCGTGGCGAACTGACGGTAGATGTTGCCCACCGAGCCCGAGAAGAAGGCCAGTGGCACGAACACCGAGATCAGCACCACCGTGACGCCGACGATCGCGCCCTGGATCTGCCCCATCGCCTTGCGCGTGGCGGCGCGTGGCGGCAAGCCTTCCTCGCTCATGATGCGCTCGACGTTCTCGACGACCACGATCGCGTCGTCCACCACGATGCCGATCACCAGCACCATGCCGAACATCGTGAGCACGTTCACCGAGTAGCCGAGCGCGAACAGCACGCCGAAGGTGCCCATCAGCGCCACCGGCACCACGATGGTGGGGATCACCGTGAAGCGCCAGTTCTGCAGGAACAGCAGCATCACCAGGAACACGAGCGCCACCGCCTCGAGCAGCGTCTCCACCACCTGCTTGATCGAGATGCGCACGAAGCGCGAGCTGTCGTAGGGGATGCTGTACTTCACGCCCGGCGGGAAGTAGCGCGACAGCTGGTCCATGCGGGCCCGGATCGCGGTGGCGGTGGCCAGCGCATTGCCGCTGGGCGACAGCTGCACGCCGATGCCGGTGGAGGGCCGGCCGTTCAGGCGCGCCGAGGTGGCGTAGTTCTGTGCGCCCAGTTCGATGCGCGCCACGTCGCGCAGGCGCACGGTGGAGCCGTCGGCATTGGCCCGCAGGATGATGTTGCCGAACTGCTCCACGTTGGCCAGCTGGCCATTCACCACCACGGTGGCGAAGATGCCCTGCCCCGGCACGTTGGGCAGGTCACCGATGGTGCCGGCCGACACCTGCGCGTTCTGGCCGCGGATGGCGCCGGTCACGTCGGTGGTGGACAGGCCATAACCCACCAGCTTGGCCGGGTCGATCCACACGCGCATGGCACGCTCGGTGCCGAACAGCTGGGCCTGGCCGACGCCCGGGATGCGCTGGATCTCGGGCAGCACATTGCGCGACGCGTAGTCACCCAGCGCGATGGGGTCGTAGGCCGGGTTGTCTGACGACAGGATCGTGAACAACAGGAAGTTGCTGCGCGCCTTGTCCACGCGCACGCCCTGCTGCGTCACCGCCGCTGGCAGGCGCGGTGCGGCCCGGCTGAGCCGGTTCTGCACGTCCACCTGCGCCAGGTCAGGATTGGTGCCCGGCTCGAAGCTCAAGGTGATGGAGCCGGAGCCGTTGGCCTGCGTGACCGACTCCATGTAGATCAGGCCAGGCGAGCCGTTCATCTCCTGCTCGATCACGCTGATCACTGCCTGCTCCATCGTCTGCGCCGACGCGCCGGGATAGATGGCGCTGACGACGATCGACGGTGGCGCCACCGGCGGGTACTGCGACACCGGCAACTGCGTGATGGCCACGCTGCCACCCACCAGGATGAACAGCGCGATCACCCAGGCAAAGATCGGCCGGTCGATGAAGAACTTCGACATGGCGCGGCCTCCTCAGCGGCTGGCCGCGGAGGCGGGTGCGGAGGCCGCAGGCGCTGCGCCCGGGCCGCCGCTCCAGGGCACCGGCTTGACCGGTGCACCGGGACGCATCTTCTGAAAGCCGTCGACGATCACCTTGTCGCCCGGATTCAGGCCGTCGAGCACGATCCAGCTCTGGCCGCTGGCGCCGCCCAGCTTCACCGGCCGCGGCGCGGGCTTGTTGTCGGCACCGACCACCATCACGCTGTCGCCCTGGGCCGTGCGCGTGACGGCCTGCTGCGGCACCTCCATCGCCTTGTCCACCTGGGCCAGCGCGAGGCGGCCGCGCACGTACATGCCTGGCAGCAACGCACCGTCTGCGTTGGGCACTTCGGCGCGCAAGGTCACCTGGCCGGTGGTGGGATCGACCGTGAGGTCGGAGAACAACAGCTTGCCGTGCTGCTTCAGCTCGCTGCCGTCCTCGAACAGGATGCGCACCGGCGTCACCTTGCCCACCGTCTGCAGCTGCCCCTTGGCGATGGCGCGCTGCAACTCGTGCACCTGCGTCACCGGCTGGCTGAAATTGACGTACGCCGGATTGATCTGCTGCACCACGGCCAGCTGGGTGGCCTCGGCGGCCGACACCAGCGCGCCCTCGGTGACCATGGCCCGCCCGATGCGCCCGCTGATCGGTGCGGTGACGCTGGCATAGCCCAGGTTGAGCTGCGCAGTCAGCAGCGCGGCCTTGGCGCCGGCCACGTCGGCCTCGGCCTGTGCCTGCGCGGCTTGCGCGTTCACGTAGTCCTGCTGGCTGATTGCATTGGCTTCGCGCAGCGGCTTGTAGCGCGCCGCCAGCGCGCCTGCCTGCGTGAGGTTGGCCTGCGCCTTGGCCAGCGTGGCACGCGCGCTCTCCACGGCCGCGCGGTACGGGGCTGCATCGATCTGGAACAGCACCTGCCCCGCCTTCACGTCGCTGCCTTCGGTGAACAGGCGCTTCTGCACGATGCCCGTCACGCGGGCGCGCACCTGTGCGATGCGCGACGGCTCGACGCGGCCGGGCAACTCGGTGGGCAGCGGCAGCGTCTGCGATGTCACGCTGATCACGCCCACCTCCGGCGGCGGCATGCCACCCCCGGGGGCACCTCCGGCGCCGGCCTTGCCGTTGTCGTGGCCACTGCAGGCGCCGAGCGCGAGCGCCACGAGGGCAGCGGCCGCTGCGCGGGCCGGGCGGAAGACGGCAAGACTGTGCGGCACGTGGGTGTCCTCATCGGTGCGCCGCAGACGGCGCGAAAGAAGCGGCAAAGTATTCCAGCAATCAGAAATCCATGCGGCGCACGCCTTGCGCGGTGCCCAGCAGGCACAGGGCCGCGCGATGGCGGGCGAAGATGCCCACCGTCACCACGCCCGGCCATTGATTGATCTCGGTTTCCATGCCGAGCGGGTCCTGGATGGCCAGGCCGCTCACGTCGAGCAGAGTGTTGCCGTTGTCGGTGGTCACGCCGGCGCGCAGCTGCGCGCTGCCGCCGAGGGCCTTGAAGCGGCGGGCGATCTGCGCCGCCGCCATCGGGATCACCTCCACCGGCAGCGGAAAGCGCCCCAGCACCTGCACCAGCTTCGACTCGTCCGCGATGCAGACGAAGCGCTCGGCCAGATCGGCCACGATCTTCTCGCGCGTCAGCGCGGCGCCGCCGCCCTTGATCATGCAGCCGTGGTGGTCGATCTCGTCGGCGCCGTCGATGTAGACCGGGATGCGCTCGACCGTGTTCGGATCCAGCACCGCGATACCGTGGGCCTGCAGCCGCTCCGTGCTCTTGACCGAGCTCGAAACGGCACCGGCAATGCGATCCTTCATCGAGGCCAGCGCGTCGATGAAGTGATTCACGGTGGATCCGGTTCCCACGCCGACCACGGTGCCCGGCACCACCTGCTCCAGCGCCGCGCGGCCTACCAGCGCCTTCAGCTCGTCCTGTGTCATCTGCACTCCTCGTGAAGCGGGCGATTATCGGCAATGGCTGCGAGACAATCACGCGCCATGCCGCTCGTGCCCTACGCCCTCGCCCGCCCCTTCCTGTTCGGCCTCGATGCCGAACGCGCCCACGAACTCACGCTCGATGCGATCGCGCTGCTGCAGAACACGCCGGCCCAGTGCGCGTGGGCGCAGGCCCGCGTGAACGATCCGTGCATGCTGGCCGGCTTGAAGTTCCCCAATCGCGTGGGCCTGGCCGCCGGACTGGACAAGAACGGTCGCTGCATTGACGGCCTCGGCGCGATGGGCTTCGGCTTCATCGAGGTGGGTACCGTCACGCCCAAGGCTCAGCCCGGCAATCCAAAGCCGCGCCTGTTCCGCCTGCCGCAGGCCACCGCGTTGATCAACCGCCTCGGCTTCAACAACGAAGGGCTGGACGCGTTCGTGGCCAACGTGCGGCGTGCGGGCACCTTCCGTGCCGGCGGCGGCGTGCTCGGCCTGAACATCGGCAAGAACGCGTCCACGCCGATCGAGAACGCGGTGGACGACTACCTGATCGGCCTGGCCGGCGTGTACGCGCATGCCGACTACGTGACGGTGAACATCTCCAGCCCGAACACCAAGAACCTGCGGGCCTTGCAGAGTGACGAAGCGCTGGATGCATTGCTGGCGGCGCTGCAGATGCGGCGTGCCGCGCTCGCGCAGCAACACGGCCGCCAGGTGCCGATGTTCGTGAAGATCGCACCCGACCTCGACGAGACGCAGGTGCGGCTGATCGCGGCCACGTTGCGCAACAACGGCGTCGACGGCGTGATCGCCACCAACACCACGATCGCGCGTGACGCGGTGCAGGGCTTGCCGCACGCGCAGGAGGCCGGGGGCCTGAGCGGCACGCCTGTGTTCGAAGCGAGCAACCGCGTGATTCGCCAGTTGCGCGCCGAACTGGGCAGCAGCTATCCGATCATCGGCGTCGGCGGCGTCACCAGCGGCGACAGCGCGCGCGCCAAGATCGACGCCGGCGCGGACCTGGTTCAGATCTACACCGGCCTGATCTACCGGGGCCCGGCACTGGTGAAGGAAGCAGCGCAGGCACTGGCGGCGCGGCCTTGAATCGGGTCACGCGCCCGACGCGGGCGCGCGGATTGCCCGACGCCATGCATGAAGCTCGCCGCACCTCCTTCGCGCTGGCAACGGGCGTGGGCGTTCCTGTGCGGCGCCGCGCTTTCATCCACCGCGCTTGCAGCCGACCCCGCCGCCGCGCTGCACGCGCGGCTGGATCAGCTGGGCCCGGCGCTGGCGCATTCGCCCTTCGGCCAGCCGATCCACATCGATTCAGGCCAGGACGACGACCGCGTCCATGGCGACGTGTACGCGCTCGTGGATCAGCCTTTCACGCGCTTCGCGCCGGCGATGCAGCAGCCGGCCCAGTGGTGCGACGTCATGATCCTGGTGATCAACGTGAAGCGCTGCGAAGCCGAGGAGCGCGGGCGCACGGACGAGGTGACGGTGAACATCGCTCGCCGCCCCGATCAGCCGCTGGACCAGACGCAGCGCATTGCCTTCACCGAGCGGCTCCAGTCGGCGGCTCCCGGCTACGTGAACGTGCAACTCGCAGCCGACAGCGGGCCGCTGGGCAGCCACGACTACCGCATCGTGCTGGAAGGCATTCCGGCGGGCGACGGTCACTCGTTCCTGCACCTGCACTACGGCTACACGGACAGCTTCGCTTCCAAGCTGGCGATGCAGACCTACCTGAGCACCGTCGGGGCGGACAAGATCGGCTTCAGCATCGTGGGCAAGGGCCCCGACGGCAAGCCGCAATTCGTGCAAGGCATGCGCGGTGCCATCGAGCGCACCACCATGCGCTACTACCTGGCGATCGCCGCCTACCTCGACAGCCTGGCCGCGCCGCCGGCACAGCGCGCGCAGCGACGGCTGCACGAGTGGTTCCGCGCGGCCGAACGCTACCCGCGGCAGCTGCATGAAATGAACGAGGGCCAGTACCTGGCCCTCAAGCGCCCCGCCGTCCGGGGCAGTTAGGCGGGCGCGCCGTTACTGCAGCAGCGGTACGCCGGTTTTGTTCTGCAGCTCGTCGAAGCTGACCTCGGGCGCCAGCTCCACCACCTTCAAGCCCTGCGGCGTGACGTCCAGCACCGCAAGATCCGTGATGATGCGGTTGACCACGCCCACGCCGGTCAGCGGCAGGGTGCACTTGGGCAGGATCTTGAGGTCGGTGGTGCCGTCCTTCTTCTTGGCCACGTGCTCCATCACCACGATCACCCGTGGCACGCCGGCCACGAGGTCCATCGCGCCGCCCATGCCCTTGACCATCTTGCCGGGG
>CAMLIZ010000208.1 GCA_946480245.1 uncultured Pseudomonadota bacterium | reverse complement strand
GCGCCGGCGCAGGCCCCAGGCGGGGTTGCGTGCGCGCAGGTCGGCGTCGAACGCCAGGTTGCCGGGTGCGGTGGGCACCTCGTCCTCCAGGTAGGGGCCGTAGGTGAGCAGCAGCCCCTGCGGGCGCAGGTGGCGCGCCGCGCCGTGCAGCAGCGCCACGCAACAGGCCCAGGGCGCGATGTGGATCATGTTGGCGCAGAAGATCGCGTCCACCTGCGCGGGCACGCCGGCCCACGGCGCTTGCAGCACGTCCAGCTGCAGCGGTGGCAGCACGCGCTCCAGCCCGGCGCACCAGGCGCGGATCGACGGCAGCCCGGCGGCGTCGAAGTCGCTGGGCAGCCACTGCCAGCCCGGCAGGCCGGCGCTGCAGTGGGCCGCATGTTGGCCGGTGCCGCTGGCGATCTCCAGCATCAGCCCGCGCTCGGGCAGCAGGCGCTGCAACTCGGCCAGGATCGGGCCGCGGTTGCGCTCGGCAGCGGGGCTGTGGCGGCGCGGGTCGTCGGTCATCGCTCGGCGCCTTTCAGCTCATGCGCAGCAGGCGCGCTGCTTCTTCGAGTCGCGCATCCTCGATCTCGCGCATCACGCCGCGCAGGTCCACCGTGCCGGCCTGCTGCTCGTAGCGGCCCGTCAGCGGCATGCCGGGCACCAGCTTGCCGCCGGCATACAGCGCCCAGATCTCGGGGCCGTATTGCGTGGCCAGCAGCTCCGGCGCGTAGCGTCCGAAGAAGCTGCGCAGGTTGTCCACGTCGCGCAGCAGCATGCGTGGCGCGTGGTTGTTGCCGGCCGCGTCCACCGCCTGCGGCAGGTCGATGATCACCGGGCCGTCGGCCGCCAGCAGGGTGTTGAATTCCGACAGGTCGCCATGGATCACGCCGGCACACAGCATGCGCACCACCTCGCCGAGCAGCGTGGCGTGGTGCTGCCGCGCCTCGGCAGCGCTGAAGCTCAAGTCATTGAGGCGCGGTGCCGCGTCGCCGTGCGCGTCGGCCACCAGCTCCATCAGCAGCACGCCTTCAAGGAAGTTGGCAGGCCGCGGCACGCGCACGCCGGCGGCGGCCAGCCGGTACAGCGCGTCCACCTCGGCGCTTTGCCACGCGGCCTCCTGCTGCTGGCGCCCGAAGGCCGTGCCCTTGGCCATCGCACGCGCCTGGCGGCTGTTGCGCACCTTGCGGTTCTCGGTGTAATCCACCGCCTGGCGGAAGCTGCGCTTGTGCGCCTCCTTGTAGACCTTGGCAGCGCAGGTCTCGCCACCGCAGCGCACCACGTAGACGTCGGCTTCCTTGCCGCTCTTGAGCTGGCGCACGACACTGTCGATCAGGCCTTCGGCCATCAGGGCCTGCAGGCGGGCGGGAGTTTTCATCGGGCGATTCTCGGGCCTTCGACCGGGAGGCAAGAGACAATCGCCCCGATCGGGTGGCCAGCCTGAACTTCAACCGGAAATTGCCGTGCACCTCAAAGTACCCATTGCCATCACCGACGAACTCGACGAAGAGATCATCAACGCCAGCGGCTCGCTGGACCTCGCCAGCGGCGAGATCTACGACGTGAGCTACGAGAACTACGACGTCAAGGCCCGCGGCGTGCCGGCCACCCTGCCCGACTACACGTTCACCAGCGGCAAGCTGTCCCATGCCGGCAAGGACGTGGAGTTCAGCGTGCAGGTGGATCCGTTCAGCGGCCGCTACAGCGTGACCGCCAACGAACTGCTCGACATCAAGGTGCGCGCGGCCAAGCTCTTCGCGGGCATCGAGGGTCGCGACCTGGCCAGCGGCACCGCGCAGCCGGGCAAGCCGCGCAAGGACGTCCACTGAACGCCATGGACGAACAGCGCTGGCGCCAGGCCGTCGAGGGCGGCGCCTTCGGGGTGTGGGATCTGGACCCGCGCCTGGACACGGTTCGCTGCTCTGCCGCCTGGAAGGCCCGGCTCGGCTTTCCGCGCATCCACGCGGCGGACAACACCGCGTTCTGGCGCTGCCGCGTGCACCCCGAGGATCTGGAGGCGATGCTGAGCGCGCTGCGCGCGCACCTCGACGGCCAGGCGACGACCTACGAGGCGCGGTTCCGGCTGCGCAGCACCGGTGCCGGCTATCGCACGATACTGTCGCGCGGCCGCGTGGTGGCGCGCGACGAGCGCGGCGTCGCCACGCGCATGGTGGGCACGATGGTCGACCTCACCGGCTGGCCGTCGGTGGTGCGGCCGCACGGGCTGGCGCTGGAAGGGCCCAGCCGCTTTGGCGACCTGCCCCCGGCGCCGCAACTGCCCTTCGTCGAGCTCGTCGGCGACCTGCTGGACCGGGCCTGGCACGAAAGCGCGACCAGCGCATAGCAGCGCCGGCCGCGCCCGCTACGCCGGCTTCTTTTGCGCGCCCAGCGGCGCTGGCGCGGTGCGCCGGCTGCGCCGCTGCAACGACAGCAGCGCGAACGTGGCACCCAGCACGGTGCCGGCCAGCACGTCCAGCACCACGTGCTGGCGGATGGCCACGGTGGACCAGGCGATCGCCAGCACCCACACCAGGTTGAGGCTGCGCCAGGCGGCCGGCACGCCGGCGGCCTTGAGCAGGTGCTCGATCCACAGCGCGGAGAACACCGCAAACGCCACGTGCATCGACGGGCAGGCGTTGCCCGCGGCATCCAGGCCGCGCAGCATGCGGAACCCGGCGAAGTCGGCGGCCTCGGCGTCGAGCGGCGGCACCATGGTGGGCCACCAGTAGAAGGCGCCGAGCCCGGTGAGGCACAGCGCCGCCGACCACAGCGCGTATTCCAGCAGCTCCTTCACGGTGAGCAGCAGGCCGGGCGCCAGGCCCACGTAGAACCACAGCGTGAGGTAGGGGAACAGCATCGACGGCTGGAACGGCACCAGCGCGTCGAGCGCCGTGAGCGGCACCACGGTGACCGCGTGGGCCGGGTGGCGCAGCACGTGGAAGTAGCCCACGAAGAACAGGCTGATCAGCGCCGTGGTGCCCACCAGCTTGAGCAGGAACAGGCGGCGCAGGCGCAGCCACACCCGGGTCGGCCACTGCGCCGCCGGGCCGTGCTCGATGCGGTGCGGTCGGTTCACGGCCTCAGCACCGCCCCGAACGCCGGCTGCGCGGCTGCAGCTTGTCGAGCTCGGCGAGCTGCTGCTTCAACAGGATCAGCAGCGTGCGCGCGTGCTCCACCTCGAGGCGCAAGCGGCTGGCGGAGGCGTCGTCGCGCGCCGGCCGGGGCTGCACCAGCGCATCGACGTCCAGCTCGATCACACCCTTGTCGTGCTTCATCGCCTTGATGCGCTGCACCTCGATGTCGTAGGTCTTCATCCGCGGTCTCCTGTGTGTGCTACCGCCCATTGTCTGCGCGCTGCGGGTTAGCGCGCGGTGCCGCCGCCCGGCACGGCGGGTAGAGTGGCGCTCGCCTCACTGCGTGGAGACCGGCCATGGCGCTTCTTCCCGAGATCGGCATTCGCAACCGCGAGGATCTGGCGCGCTTCGAGGCAGAGATGCCGCTCGCGCAGCGCCTGCCCGAACGCAGCATCCTCGACGTGTTCGTCGGCAGCGCGCAGCGCCTGCCCGAGCGCAACGCGCTCACGATGCTGATGAGCGGCGCCGCCGACGAGCAGCCGCGGCGCGTGAGCTACCGCGAGCTGCTGGGCCTGGTGCGGCGTGCGGCCAACCTCTTTGCCACGCTGGCCGGGCCGCGTGCCGGCGTGGCCTACATGCTGCCCAGCCTGGTGGAGACTCACGCCACGCTGTGGGGTGCGCAGACGGCCGGCTATGCGGTGCCGATCAACTTCCTGCTGCAGCCGCAGCACATCGCCGAGCTGCTCAAGGCCTCGGGTGCGCGCGTGCTGGTGGCGCTGGGCCCGCATCCGGTGCTGGACATCTGGCAGAAGGCGCTGGCGCTGCGCGAGCAGGTGCCCGGCCTCACGCTGCTGCGCGTGGCGCCGCCTGGCGTGCCGCTCGAAGACGGTGTGCTCGACTTTCACAGCGCCTTGACGGCGCAGCCCGACGACCGGCTGGTGTTCGGCGAGCCGGGCCGCGACGACGACGTGGCGGCCTACTTCCATACCGGCGGCACCACCGGCACGCCCAAGCTCGTGACGCTGACGCATCGCTCCCAGCTCGTGGCCGCGTTCGGCGGCGCGGTGCTGGGCGACATGCGCGCCACCGACATGCTCACCGCCACCTTGCCGCTGTTCCACGTCGGCGGCACGGTGTTCTGCGGCCTGAGCGCGTTCATGGCGGGCGTCAGCCTGCTGATCATGTCGCCCGGCGGCTTGCGCAACCCGGCGATGGTGCAAGCCTACTGGCGCCTGGTGAGCCAGTACGGCGCGACGCTCGTGGGTGCGGTGCCCACCGGGATGGGCGCGGTGGTGGAGGTGCCGCCCGGCGATGCCGACATCAGCGCCGTGCGCGCCGGGTTCTGCGGCGCGGCCTCGCTGCCGCCCGCGGTGGGCCAGCGCTTTCGCGAGCTCACCGGCCGCGGGCTCTTCGAGGTGTATGGCATGACCGAGGCGTCGGGGCTGATCGCGATCGACCCGGTGGCGGGAGAAGGCGGCGTCGGCTCGGTGGGGTGGCCGCTGCCGTACACGCAGGTCGAGGTGCGCCGGCTCGGCGAAGACGGCCGCCTCGGCAGCGCCTGCGCACCCCACGAGATCGGCGTGATCACGGTGCGCGGCCCGCATGTGTCGCCGGGGTACCGCAATGTCGAGCACAACGCGGGCGTGTTCGAGGACGGCGTGCTCAACAGCGGCGACCTTGGCTACACCGACGACCAGGGCCGGCTGCACATTGCCGGCCGCGCCAAGGACCTGATCATCCGCAGCGGCCACAACATCGATCCGCTGATGATCGAGAACGCCATGGCGCAGCACCCGGCGGTGGCCCTGGCCGCCGCGGTCGGTGCACCGGACGCCTACGCCGGCGAGCTCGCCGTGTGCTACGTGGCGCTGCGCCCCGGCGCCAGCGCCACCGAGGGCGAGCTGCACGAACACGCGCAGCGCGCGATCGCCGAGCGCCCGGCCTGGCCGCGGCAGATCCACATCGTCGATGCGATCCCGCTCACCTCCGTGGGCAAGATCTACAAGCCGCAGTTGCGCTGCGACGCCGCGGCCCGCGTGGTCGCGCAGGTGGTGCGCGAACAGCTCGGCGTCGCGCAGGCGCAGGTGCAGGTGAGCGAGGGCGGGCGCAAGGGCATGAGCGTGAGCGTGCGTCTGCCGGCCGCGCAGGCCGCGTCGCTGCCGGCGGTGCGGCAGGCGCTGGCGGCCTACCTGTTCGAGGCGCAGGTCACGGCCGGCTGAGCCGTCACGCGGTCTGCGGCTGCCTGCCCGGGCTGCGGCGCAGGCTCACCAGGCCGCCGGCCAGCGCCAGCAGCGCGGCCAGCCCCAGGCCCCAGCGCGGCGCCGTGGGCCCGGGCACCAGCGTGAACAGCAGGCCCATCAGCAGGCTGCCCACGGTCTGCCCGGTGAGGCGCGCCGTGCCCTGCATGCCGCCGGCGGCGCCGCTGCGCTCCTTGGGCGCCGACAGCAGCATGTTGCGGTTGTTGGGCGTCTGGAAGAACCCGAAGCCCAGCCCGGCCAGGCTGGTGAACGCGACCAGCGGCAGCAAATGCCCCTGCAACGGCCACACCGCGCACAGCGCCAGGCCCGCGGCCAGGCACACGCCGCCGGCGGCGCACAGCCAGGCGGTGGGCATGCGCCCGGCCAGGCGGCCGGCCAGCGGGGCGGCCAGCATCACCGCCAGCGGCCATGGCGTCATCAGCAGGCCGGTGGCGAGGGTGCTCTGCCCGAGCCCGTGCTGGATGTAGAACGGCAGCGCCACGTAGCTGGCCATCTGGCCGGTAAAGCAGCACACCGAGGCGATCACCGAGATGCGGAACGAGTGGCTGCGCAGCAGGTCCAGCGGCACCAGCGGCGCCGGCTGCGGCATCTCGCGTCGCACCAGCGCCACCAGGCCGAGCGCCGCACCGGCCAACAGCGCGGCGCCCTGCCACGGCTGCGTGAGCAGCCGGTCGCAGCCGAGCACGAAGGCGGCAAACACGCCGGCATTGAGCGCGATGCTCAACACGTCGGTGCGATGCCCCGAGCCGGCCGGCCGCGGCAGCCCGATGCAGGCCAGCAGCACCAGCGCGCCGAGCGGCAGGTTCACCGCGAACAGCCACGGCCAGGAGGCCACCGAGAGAATGGCCGCGCCCACGGTGGGCCCGGCGGCCGACGACATCGCCACGGCCAGCGCGTTCCAGGCGATCGCGTCGCCCAGCAGGCGGCGCGGGTAGGTGAAGCGCAGCAGCGC
>CAMLIZ010000207.1 GCA_946480245.1 uncultured Pseudomonadota bacterium | reverse complement strand
CGATGTGGCTCTTCTCCATCTTGAAGTCGGGGATGCCGTAGCGCAGCAGGCCGCCCACGCGGTCGTTCTTCTCGAACACCGTCACGTCATGGCCCACGCGCGCAAGTTGCTGCGCTGCCGCCAGGCCCGCCGGGCCGGAGCCGACCACCGCCACCTTCTTGCCGGTCTTCACCTTCGCCGGCTGCGGCAGCACCCAGCCTTCGGCCCACGAGCGATCGGCGATCGCGTGCTCGATCGACTTGATGCCCACCGGATCGTTGTTGATGTTCAGTGTGCAGGCCGCCTCGCACGGCGCCGGGCACACGCGCCCGGTGAACTCGGGGAAGTTGTTGGTCGAGTGCAGCACCAGGCTGGCATTGCGCCAGTCGTTGCGGTACACGAGGTCGTTGAAGTCCGGGATGATGTTGTTGACCGGGCAGCCGCTGTTGCAGAAGGGCGTGCCGCAATCCATGCAGCGCGCGCCCTGCACCTTGGCCTGCTCGGCGTTGAGGCCGATCACGAACTCCTTGTAGTTCTTCACGCGCTGCGGAACCGGCTCGTAGCCTTCCTCGATGCGCTCGTATTCCAGAAAGCCGGTGACTTTTCCCATGGTGCTCTTGCTCTCTTGATTACTTGGCGGGCGTGGCGATGGTCTTGCCCGGCTTCTCGGCGGCGCGGGCCTTGGTGATCGTCTGCGCCGCTTCCTTGGCTGCGCCCATCTCGTTGAGCGCGCGGCGGTATTCGTGCGGGAACACCTTGACGAATCTCGCGCGCGAGTCGGCCCAGTGGTCCAGGATGTCGCGCGCACGCAGGCTGCCGGTCCACTTGTGGTGGTCCTCGATCAGCTTGCGCAGCAGCGCCTCGTCGGTGGTGCCGCGATGCCAGGTGGCGGGGTCGCCAGCGGCCTCTTGCTCCTCGCGCATCACCACCTTGTCCAGCGCAACCATCGCGGTGTTGCAGCGCTTGGCGAACTGGCCATCCTCGTCGTACACATAGGCCACGCCGCCGGACATGCCGGCCGCAAAGTTGCGGCCCGTCTTGCCGAGCACGGCCACGGTGCCGCCCGTCATGTACTCGCAGCCGTGGTCGCCGGTGCCTTCGACCACCGCGGTGGCACCCGACAGCCGCACGGCAAAGCGCTCGCCGGCCACGCCGCGGAAGAAGGCCTCGCCGCTGGTGGCGCCATACAGCACCGTGTTGCCGACGATCAGGTTCTTGGTGGCATCGCCGCGGAAGTCGATGCTCGGGCGCACCACCACGCGACCGCCGGACAGCCCCTTGCCGGTGTAGTCGTTGGCGTCACCTATCAGGTACAGCGTGATGCCGGACGCCAGGAACGCGCCGAAGCTCTGGCCACCGGTGCCTTCCATCTGGATGAAGATGGTGTGGTCCGGCAGGCCCTGCGGGCGCGCGCGCACCAGCTCGCCGCTGAGCATCGCGCCCACGGTGCGGTTGATGTTGCGCACCTCCTCCATGAACTGCACCTTCTCGCCGCGCTCGATGGCGGGCCGGCACTTCTCGATCAGGCGCACGTCCAGTGCCGAGGCCAGGCGATGGTCCTGCTGGTCCATGTGGCTGCGCGCGAGATCCGACGGGCCTGCCGGCATGTGGAAGAGGCGGCCGAAGTCCAGCCCGCGTGCCTTCCAGTGCGCCACACCCTTGCGCGTGTCCAGCAGGTCCGCGCGCCCCACCAGCTCGTCGAAGGTGCGGATGCCCAGCTGCGCCATGATCTGGCGCGCCTCTTCGGCGACGAAGAAGAAGTAGTTGACGACGTGCTCGGGCTTGCCCTGGAACTTGGCACGCAGCACCGGGTCCTGCGTGGCCACGCCCACCGGGCAAGTGTTGAGGTGGCACTTGCGCATCATGATGCAGCCCTCGGCCACCAGCGGCGCGGTGGCGAAGCCGAACTCGTCGGCGCCCAGCAGCGCGCCGATCACCACGTCACGCCCGGTCTTCATCTGGCCGTCGGCCTGCACGCGAATGCGGCTGCGCAGGCGGTTGAGCACCAGCGTCTGCTGCGTCTCGGCCAGCCCCAGCTCCCAGGGCGTTCCCGCATGCTTGATGCTGGACCAGGGCGAGGCACCCGTACCGCCGTCGTGGCCCGCGATCACCACGTGGTCGGCCTTGCACTTGGCCACGCCCGCCGCGATGGTGCCCACACCCACCTCGGACACCAGCTTCACGCTGATGCTTGCGCGCGGATTGGCATTCTTCAGGTCGTGGATCAGTTGCGCCAGATCCTCGATCGAATAGATGTCGTGGTGCGGCGGTGGGCTGATGAGGCCGACGCCCGGCACCGAGTAGCGCAGGAAGCCGATGTACTCGCTGACCTTGCCACCCGGCAATTGGCCGCCCTCACCGGGCTTGGCACCTTGCGCCATCTTGATCTGGATCTGGTCGGCGCTGACCAGGTACTCGGTGGTCACGCCGAAGCGGCCGGAGGCCACCTGCTTGATCTTCGAGCGCAGGCTGTCGCCGTCCTTCATCTCGTAGTCGGCGGCGATCACCTTGGCGCCGATCACCTCGCTGACCTTGGTGCCCGCGGTGATCGGAATGCCCTTCAGCTCGTTGCGATAGCGCGCCGGATCTTCACCGCCTTCGCCGGTGTTGCTCTTGCCACCGATGCGGTTCATGGCCAGTGCCAGCGTCGTGTGCGCCTCGGTGCTGATCGAGCCGAGCGACATGGCACCGGTTGCAAAGCGCTTGACGATCTCGCTGGCCGGCTCCACCTCGTCGAGCGCAATCGCCTTGCTCGGATCGACCTTGAACTCGAACAGCCCGCGCAGCGTCATGTGGCGGCGTGACTGGTCGTTGATGATCTGCGCGTATTCCTTGTAGGTCTCGAACTTGCCGGAGCGCGCGCTGTGCTGCAGCTTGGCGATCGCGTCGGGCGTCCACATGTGCTCTTCTCCGCGCGCACGCCAGGCATATTCACCGCCCGGCTCGAGCATGGCCTGCAGCAGCGGGTCGTCGCCGAACGCGCTGCGGTGCATGCGGATCGCCTCTTCGGCCACCTCGAACACACCGATGCCTTCCACCTGGGAGGCGGTGCCGCGGAAGTACTTGTCGACGAGCGCCTTGTTCAGGCCGATGGCCTCGAAGATCTGCGCACCGCAGTACGACATGTACGTGCTGATGCCCATCTTGGACATGATCTTGGACAGGCCCTTGCCGATCGCCTTGACGTAGTTGTAGATCGCCTTCTCTGCGCTCAGTTCACCCGGTAGCTCGTGGTGCATCGCGGCCAGCGTTTCCATCGCGAGGTACGGATGCACGGCCTCCGCACCGTAGCCGGCCAGCACCGCGAAGTGATGCACCTCGCGCGCCGAGCCCGTCTCGACGACCAGGCCGGCGGTCGTGCGCAGGCCCTCGCGCACCAGGTGCTGGTGCACGGCCGACAGCGCCAGCAACGCGGGGATGGCCACGTGGGCACGATCCATGTGGCGGTCGGTCACGATGATGATGTTGTGGCCGCTCTTGATCGCGTCCACCACCTCCGCGCACAGCGACGCGAGCTTCGCCTCCACGCCTTCGTGGCCCCACGCCAGCGGGTAGGTGATGTCGAGCTCGTAGCTCTTGAACTTGCCGTGCGTGTGCTTCTCGATCTGGCGCAGGCGCGCCATGTCGGCGAAGTCAAGGATGGGCTGCGTCACCTCCAGGCGCATCGGCGGGTTCACCGCGTTGATGTCCAGCAGATTGGGCTTGGGCCCGATGAAGCTGTTCAGGCTCATCACGATCGCCTCGCGGATCGGGTCGATCGGCGGGTTCGTCACCTGCGCGAACAGCTGCTTGAAGTAGTTGTACAGCGGCTTGTTCTTGTCGGACAGCACCGCCAGCGGCGAGTCGTTGCCCATCGAGCCGATGCCCTCCTCCCCGGCCTGCGCCATTGGCGCCAGCAGGAACTTCACGTCCTCCTGCGTGTAGCCGAAGGCCTGCTGCCGGTCGAGCAAGTCCTCCGGGAACTGCGTGGCTTCGGGCTCGGCGTCGATCGAGTCGAGCCGGATGCGCACGTTCTCGATCCACTGCCGGTACGGCTTCGCGAACGCGAACTGGTTCTTCAGCTCTTCGTCGTCGACGATGCGCCCCTGCTCGAGGTCGATCAGGAACATGCGGCCGGGCTGCAGGCGCCACTTCTTGACGATCTTGTGCTCGGGGATCGGCAACACGCCCGATTCGGACGCCATCACCACGATGTCGTCGTCGGTCACGATGTAGCGCGCCGGGCGCAGCCCGTTGCGGTCCAGCGTGGCACCGATCTGCTTGCCATCGGTGAACACCATCGCGGCCGGGCCGTCCCACGGCTCCAGCATCGACGCGTGGTACTCGTAGAACGCGCGGCGCCGCTCGTCCATCAGGTTGTGCTGCTCCCACGCCTCCGGGATCATCATCATCGCGGCGTGCGCGAGCGGATAGCCGCTCATCGTCAGCAACTCGAGCGCGTTGTCGAAGGTGGCGGTGTCGCTCTGCCCCTCAAAGCTGATCGGATAGAGCTTCTTCAAGTCGTCGCCCAGCACCGGCGACTTCATCACGCCCTCGCGCGCGCGCATCCAGTTGAAGTTGCCCTTCACGGTGTTGATCTCGCCGTTGTGCGCCACCATGCGGTACGGGTGCGCGAGCGGCCATTCCGGGAAGGTGTTGGTCGAGAAGCGCTGGTGCACCAGCGCCAGCGCCGACGTCGTGCGCGTGTCCTGCAGATCCTTGTAGTACTGGCCCACCTGAGTGGCGAGCAGCAGGCCCTTGTAGATGATGGTGCGGCAGCTCATGCTGGGCACGTAGTACTCGCGGCTGTGCGTGAGCTTGAGCGCCTGGATGGCACTGGAGGCCGTCTTGCGGATCACGTAGAGCTTGCGCTCCAGTGCGTCCGGCACGATCACGTCCGGGCCGCGGCCGATGAAGATCTGGCGGATCACCGGCTCCTTCTTGCGCACCGCGGGGGACATCGGCATGTCGGTATCCACCGGCACGTCGCGCCAACCGAGCAGCACCTGCCCCTCGGCCTTGACCGCCCGCTCCAGTTCCTGCTCGCAGGCCAGCCGCGACGCGTGCTCCTTGGGCAGGAAGATCATGCCCACGCCGTATTCACCGGGCGGCGGCAGTTCCACCCCCTGCGCGGCCATCTCGGCGCGGAAGTACTCGTCGGGGATCTGGATCAGGATGCCGGCGCCGTCACCCATCAACGGGTCCGCCCCCACCGCGCCTCGATGGTCCAGGTTCTCCAGGATCTTGAGGCCCTGCTCGACGATGCCATGCGCCTTCTGGCCCTTGATGTGGGCAACGAAGCCCACGCCGCAGGCGTCGTGCTCGCGCGAAGGGTCGTACAGGCCGGCCTGTGCCAGTGCTTGGATTTCGTCGGCGGTCGCCGGGCCCGGGGCTGCCTTCGTCATGGCGCTCTCCACATCAGAATCAGGGATAACGCGGAGACTAAAGGAGGACCACTTGCAGCACAAGCAGAATTAATAAGGGTCGGAGCATAAATTATTGCCCGACGGCTGCAATGTCATCAGTAATTGGGGACACATCATCGATTGCGCGTCCACCAACCTTTTTCGGCCGACCCCGCGGTCGGGGCGTGAGTGGCCGTGCTGTCGCCCCGCTCAACCGAGCAAGGAACTCCGCGGAACCGAGCGCCCAGCACTTCGATGCCGATTGCAGCAACAGCGTCGCGTCGGCCGAATCGACACCCCGGTCGTGCAACCGCCCATAAGCGGCCTCTCGGTCAAAAGGAGTGTTTCCGAGCGCCCAGTACAAGGGGTGATCGCTGATCAACGGGTCGCGACGCAACCCCAGGTGGTGTGCGGCGCTCGACCAGGCCCAGGCGCCCGCCGCATACGCCAAGCCTTCCGCGACGGGCGCCATTTCCATCATCTGCAAGGCAGACAGAAAGTAGCGCTCACTCTCAAGTACAGCTGCGCGATAACGCCCTTCCCACAGGGTGCCGGAGCGCCCGTGCTTGCGATTGAACGCGCCGACGTAGCGCCGACCGACGGCCTGAATCGCCTTGGCCAGCGACTGAGCTTCCGAAGGCGTGACCAGCAGTTGAACCTGGTCGTCGAGCATCACGTAACCGTGCAGGCGCAGCCCATGCGGGTGTGCCGCCTCTCGCAACGCGGCCAAGAAGGCCTTGCGGTCATCGTCGTCCAGGAACACTGACTGACGGTTGTGCCCCTTCAAAACCACGAGGTGCAGCTCGTTCGGGATGCAGAGACGGGGCAGTCGGGCCATGGTTCACCTTGATATGACCCCAATTATCGGGGCCCCAGCTTGTATGTTTAAACCAGACCAGCACGGTAGAGTCTGAACGCCGTTGAGGCGGC
>CAMLIZ010000206.1 GCA_946480245.1 uncultured Pseudomonadota bacterium | reverse complement strand
GGTAGTAGCGGTCGAAGCCCGCCACCATCAGCAGCTGCTTGAACAGCTGGGGCGATTGCGGCAGCGCGAAGAACATGCCGTCGTTCACTCGGCTGGGCACCAGATAGTCGCGCGCACCCTCGGGCGTGCTCTTGGTGAGCACCGGCGTCTCGATGTCGATGAAGCCATGCTCGTCGAGGAACTTGCGCACCGCCATCGCCACCCGGTAGCGCAGCATGAGGTTGTGCTGCATCGTGGGCCGGCGCAGGTCGAGCACGCGGTGCGTGAGGCGCGTCGTTTCCGACAGGTTCTCGTCGTCCAACGGGAACGGCGGCGTGACGCTGGGGTTCAGCACCTCCAGCTCCTGGCACAGCACCTCGACCTTGCCGCTGGTGAGGTTGGCGTTCTCCGTGCCTGCCGGGCGCGGCCGCACCTTGCCCACCACCTTCAGGCAGAACTCGCTGCGCACGCCCTCGGCGGTGGCGAACATCTCCGGCCGGTCGGGGTCGCACACGATCTGCACCACGCCTTCACGGTCGCGCAGGTCGATGAAGATCACGCCGCCGTGGTCACGCCGTCGGTGGGCCCAGCCCATCAGCGTGACGGTCTGGCCCATCAGCGCTTCGCTGACCAGGCCGCAGTAGGTTGTTCTCATCGTTGGCTCCACAAATTTCGGAATTCGTCGGGCACGGGTGCCGCGCAGGTGCGGTCGTGCCGGGGATCAGGGGTTGGCTTGGGGGCGGGCCTGCAGCACAAGCCGTCAGGGCTGAGCGCGCGCCAGGCGCTCAGCCCGCCAGATTTCGAGCCGCCGGCCCCGGCAGCGGCGGCTGCGCGCCCGGCGCCACCACGCCCATCGAGATGATGTACTTCAGCGCCTGGTCCACGCTCATCGCCAGCGGCACCACGTCGGCGCGCGGCACCATCAGCAGAAAACCCGAGGTGGGGTTGGGGGTGGTCGGCACGTACAGGCTCACATGCTCGCCCGGCAGCAACTGCTCCACCTCGCCGCTCGGCAGGCCGGTGACGAATGCGATGGTCCAGCTGCCGGCACGCGGGTACTGCACCAGCACCGCCTCGCGAAAAGCGTTGCCGTTGCTGGAGAACAGCGTGTCGGAGACCTGCTTGACCGAGCTGTAGATCGACTTGACGATCGGGATGTGGGACATCAGCGCGTCCCACTGCCGCACCGCCCACTGGCCGATCACGTTGGTGACGAACACGCCGGACAGCAGCAGGCCGGCCACCATCACGATCACGGACAGGCCCGGAATGCGGCCCAGGTCGTCCAGCGTGGACGCGGCGGCCTGCGGCAGCACCAGCTTGGCGGCCGCCAGCAGACCCGTGAACACGCCGTCCATCAGGCCGAGCACCCACAGCAGCACCCAGACCGTGATGGCCAACGGCAGCCAGAGCAGCAGGCCGGCGACGAGGTACTTTCTCACGAGGGTGTCCGCACGCCGGCTGAAGACGGCTTCAGTGGCAGGCGCAGGCGCTGCCGCAGCCGCCGCTGCTGTCGCCGCCCGACGCGGCGGCCGCCGGCTTGTCGCTGGCGACGGTCGCGGCAGGCGTGGCGCTGTCCGGCTTGGCGGTATCGCCGCCGCTCTTGGCCGCGCCGGCATTGCCGCCGCGGAAATCGGTGACGTACCAGCCCGAACCCTTGAGCTGGAAGCCCGCGGCCGTCAGCTGCTTGGAAAAGCTCTCTTTGCCGCAGGCGGGGCAGGTGGTGAGGACGGGATCAGACAGCTTCTGCAGCACGTCCTTCGTGTGGCCGCATTCGGCGCAGCGGTAGGCGTAGATCGGCATGGCTAAACCCTTGACGCAAAACACGAAATTATAGATGGGGAGGGTTGGCGCGGTTCTCAAGCCCCTCGGTTCACGGCCTTCCAGATCGTCTTGCGGTTGAGCAGCAGCGGCACGACGCCGATGGCAATACCCCCCATGCCGACCGCGTTGGTCACGAGGTCGAAGGTGGGGATGCTGTACAGCGCGATGAAGAACATGAACAGCCCGCTGAACGCCGGCCAGAGCACGTGGGTGAGCGCGGTCCAGGGACCGGCGCGCAGCTTGGCGCGGAAGAACCACGCACAGGCGATGCCGGTGAGCCCGAGGTAGAAGCAGATCTGGAATCCGATGGCGGTGATCGAATCCTGCAGGATCACGTTGATCGTCGGCAGGTAGGAGGACACGAACAGCAGCAGCATGCCCACGGCCCAGATGAAGAAGATCGCCACGTGCGGCGTTTGCCAGCGGTGGTGCAGGCGCGAGTAGCGCGGGTGCAGCGCGCCTTCGCGGCCCTTGGCGAACAGCGTGCGGGTGAACTGCAGCATCTGCGTTTCCACCGTGCCCACCGTGCTCAGCAGCACCGCGAGGATCGCAATGTAGCCCCAGGTCTTGCCGAACAGCTTCTCGGCGATCGCGAAGATGATGTTGGTGTTGTAGTGCTGGATCTCGGCGTCGGACAGGCCGAGCAGCGTGATCGAGATGAACACCAGGAAGAACGCCATCAGGAACACCATCGACCAGAACGTGGCGCGGCCAGGCGTGCTGTTCGGATCCTTGGTCTCCTCGCTGAGGTTCATCGTGACGTCCCAGCCGTAGAAGAAGAAGATCGCTACCAGCGCGCCGTTGGCGAAGGTCTTGGGTGAAAACTCGAACGGGTTGAACCAGCTCCAGCTGAACGCGTGCTGCGGCGAGCGTGGGAACACGACGAAGGCCGCCACGATGATGGCCAGCAGGATCACGCCCTCGATGATCGTCAGCAGCACTTGCACGTAGCTGGTCAGCTTGATGCCCTTGACGACGATGGCGCTCACGAACGTGAGCCACAGCGCGGCGATCACCGTCACCCAGTCGACGTTGTTCATCAGCTCGGGCTTGAAGATCAGCAGCGTGGCGTTGGCGGCCGGGATCATCGCCGAGACCATGAACACGCAGCACAGCACCAGCAGCGCCCAGCCGGCGAAGAAGCCGAGCGTCTTGCCGAACACCATGCTGACCCACGAGTACGAGGTGCCGGCGCTGGCGAGCACCTTGTTCAGGTTGATGAACGCGAAGGCGATGCCGAACATGATGAGCCCGCACACCAGCACGCTGGCCGGCGCCAGCACGCCGGCGGTGGCGATGATCGTGGAGGTGGTGATCTCGATGCTGTAGGCCGGCGCGGTGCCGGCGATGCCCATGATCGTGGACTCGACCATGCCGAGCGAGTTGGCATGCAACTGGTTCTGGTGGCTCATGTCGTGCGGGGGAATTTTTGGAATACCGGGCGCGGCCCCTCCAGGCCGGGATGCACGGGCTAGCGCGGCAGGATAGGGCAAACGCCCACCTGGCGGGCGCGCAATTTTGCCCGTCCCGCAGCGTTCCGGGGCGGCGATTCTGGCGGAAGTTTCAGCCGATGCCGTGCAAGCGCAGCAGCAGACGCACCGCCACGGCGCCGGCCACGAAGCCGACGGCGCCCCACAGCAGGCTGTGCAGAAGGCGGTTGACGCGTCGCGCCTCGGCCAGCAGCGCCAGCAAGGGCTCGGCCGCCTCGGATTCGGTGCGTTTGAGGCGCTGGTGCAGCAGGCGCGGCAGCTCGGGCAGGATGTGCGCGAAGTGCGGCACCTCTCGCTTCAGCTGCTCGAGGAGGCCGCGCCAGCCTACCTGCTCATTCATCCAGCGCTCGAGGAAGGGCTGGGCGGTGCTCCAGAGGTCGAGCTCGGGGTCGAGCTGGCGCCCCAGGCCTTCCACATTGAGCAGCGTCTTCTGCAGCAGCACCAGCTGGGGCTGGATCTCCACGTTGAAGCGGCGCGAGGTCTGGAACAGGCGCAGCAGCACCTGGCCGAGCGAGATGTCCTTCAGCGGGCGGTCGAAGTGCGGCTCGCAGACCGCACGGATCGCGCCTTCGAGTGCATCGATGCGGGTGCCCGGTGGAACCCAGCCGGACTCCACGTGCAGTTCGGCCACGCGCTTGTAGTCGCGGCGGAAGAACGCGATGAAGTTCTGCGCCAGGTATTCCTTGTCCGTCTCGGTGAGCGTGCCGATGATGCCGAAGTCCAGCGCGATGTAGCGGCCGAAGGTCTCGGGCGCGATGCTCACCTGGATGTTGCCCGGGTGCATGTCGGCGTGAAAGAAGCCGTCGCGGAACACCTGCGTGAAGAAGATGGTGACCCCGTCGCGCGCCAGGCGCTTGATGTCCACGCCGGCCTCGCGCAGCCGCGGCACCTGGCTGATCGGCACGCCGTACATGCGCTCCATCACCAGCACGGTGGGCTTGCACAGATCCCACACCATCTCAGGTACCAGCACCAGCTGCAGGCTCTGCATGTTGCGGCGCAGCTGCGCCGCGTTGGCCGCCTCGCGCACCAGGTCGAGCTCGTCGTGCAGGTAGTTGTCGAACTCGGCCACCACCTCGCGCGGCTTGAGCCGCCGGCCGTCGGCGCTGAAGCGCTCGACCCAGCGCGCCCCGCGGTGCAGCAGCGCGAGGTCGTCCTCGATCACCGCCAGCATGTTCGGCCGCAACACTTTCACCGCCACCTCGCGCCCGCCCTTCAGCCGCGCGAAATGCACCTGGGCGATCGAGGCGCTTGCCACCGGCACCGGATCGAAATGCTCGAACACCTGGTCCAGCGGCTGGCCGAACGCGCGCTCGACCAGCGCCATCGCCTGTTCACCCGGGAACGGCGGCACCCGGTCCTGCAGCAGCGCCAGTTCGTCGGCCACGTCCGGCGGCAACAGGTCGCGTCGCGTCGACAGCACCTGCCCGAACTTCACGAAGATGGGGCCCAGCCGCTCGAGCGCTCGCCGCAGGCGCACCCCGCGCGGCTCGCGCAGCGGCCGGCCCACGGTGACCACGCGCACCAGTGCGCGTGACCACGGACGGCGGACCCCGCTGAGGGCCAGCTCGTCCAGCCCGAAGCGCAGGACCGTGAAGCCGATGAAGACCAGCCGCGCGAAATACCTCATCGACGCACGCGCGAGGCAAAGCCGGCACCGGCCTGCAGCGCGGCGCGCAAGGCCGCATCGACGCCGCGTCCGGCGCGGGCGATCTGCTGCGCCACGGCGGGGCCGAACAGCCGCTCGAGATCGTCGGCGATGTCCCAGCGCAGGTTGTCGGCCAGCCAGTGCACGTCCGCCGCAAGCGCGGCGTCGCCTTCAATCTCCATGGCCGGCGGCTGCCCACTCATCCAGCGCATGCCCAGCAGTGCCGGGTTGCTGGCGTCCATCCTGACCCGCAGGTCGGGCACAGTGGCCGGCTCCAGGCCGGCCCACTCCAGCAGACCGGCCGGCGTCACGTTGAACACCAGCGCCGGCGGCGCGGGCAGCAGCCCCGGCCATTGCGACAGCTGCAACCCGATGCAACGGCCGGCATGCGGCTTCAGGCGCGCGGTGGCCGCCGCTTCGGCGCCCAGCACGTGGTTCAGCAGCAGGGTGAGACGCTCCATCGCGGCTGGCGCCACGAGCGCGTGGATGGCATCAAGCATGCTAGGGATTGTAGGCACGCCACGCGTGCAGACCCCCTCAACCACGGCACGGAGCGGAGATCGAATTGAGAGAGAATCGCGCTCGCATCGCGAGGGCGACTGCCCTGTGCGGTCGTCATCATTCCGGCTTGCGCGACGTCGCCACGGCGGCGCCCGACGCATAGGCCAGCCCAGCGGCCCTCACCCACGATGTTCGAAGACCGCAGCTACAAGAGAACTTTTTACAGCGCACCGCAGTCGGTCACGTCGCTCGTCGCCGCTTTCCTCGAGCCCACCGTCACGGTGCTGACGTTCCTGCTGGTGAACCAGTGGTACGACGAGCCGGTGCTGCGCTCGTCGCTCACGCTGTGCCTGCTGATCTTTGCCCTCACCTTCCCGGGCCGCAACCGCTTCAAGGACAAGCTGCTGGTGGCCGGGGTGGACATCGTCACCTCTTGGATCAGCCTGCTGGTCATCCTGGCGCTGTGCGGGTACGCCACGCGCAGCTTCGGCCTGTTCGAGACCGACGTGCTGATCGCCTGGGCCGTGCTCACGCCGGTGCTGCAATGCCTGGCCGTGTGGATCGGCCAGCTGGTCATACGCTGGCATGCGTCGCAAGCCGAGGCGCGGCGTCCGGCCATCGTGGTGGGCGCGGGGCCGCTCGGCGTCAAGGTGGCCAAGGCTCTGGTCGACAGCGAAGACCAGGGCGTCGATTTCATCGGCTTCTTCGATGACCGCGCGGACGAGCGCGTGCATGGCGCGGCCGCGGACAAGCGGCTGGGTGGGCTGGCCGACGTGGCTCCGTACATCCGCTCGCGCGGCATCCGCGACGTGTACATCACCTTGCCGCTGGGCTCTCAGCCGCGCATCGTGAGCCTGCTGGAGCAGCTGCAGGGCACGACCGCGTCGATCTTCTTCGTGCCGGACGTGTTCGGCATCAGCATCATCCAGGGCCGCCTGCAGGACATGAACGGCGTGCCGGTGGTGGGCATC
>CAMLIZ010000205.1 GCA_946480245.1 uncultured Pseudomonadota bacterium | reverse complement strand
ACCACATCGAGGAGTCGATCGAGTCGGTGCCGATCGGCCGCATCGGCGCCCAGGCTGCAAAGCAGGTGATCCTGCAGAAGATCCGCGACGCCGAGCGCGAGCAGCTGCTCAACGACTTTCTTGCCCGGGGCGAGAAGATCTTCGTCGGCACCGTCAAGCGGCTGGACAAGGGCGACATCATCGTCGAGTCGGGTCGGGTTGAAGGCCGGCTCAAGCGCAGCGAAATGATCCCGAAGGAGAATCTCCGCTCGGGCGACCGGGTGAGGGCTTTCATCGCCGGCATCGATCCCACGCAGCGCGGCCCGCAGATCATGCTCAGCCGCGCTGCGCCGGGCTTCATGATCGAGCTGTTCGCGCAGGAAGTGCCGGAGATCGAACAGGCGTTGCTCGAGATCAAGAGCTGCGCTCGTGACCCGGGCAGCCGAGCCAAGATCGCCGTGGTGTCGCACGACAAGCGTGTGGATCCTATCGGCACCTGCGTGGGCGTGCGCGGTTCGCGCGTCAACGCGGTCACCAACGAGCTGGCAGGTGAGCGCGTCGACATCGTCTTGTGGTCGGAAGATCCGGCCCAATTTGTGATTGGCGCGCTGGCACCGGCCAACGTTCAGTCGATCGTGGTGGATGAAGAGCGCCACGCAATGGACGTGGTGGTCGACGAGGAAAACCTCGCGATCGCCATCGGCCGTGGCGGCCAGAACGTGCGCCTGGCCTCCGAGCTCACGGGCTGGCGCATCAACATCATGACGGCCGAGGAATCGGCGCAGAAGCACGCGCAGGAGACCGAGGTGGTACGCAAGCTCTTCGTCGACAAGCTCGACGTCGACGAAGAGGTGGCCGACATCCTGATCGGCGAGGGTTTCAACAGCCTCGAAGAAGTGGCCTATGTGCCGCTCCAGGAGATGCTGGAGATCGACGCCTTCGACGAAGACACTGTCAACGAGCTGCGCACCCGTGCCAAGGACGCGCTGCTCACGATGGAGATTGCGCGCGAGGAACGCGTCGAGGAAACATCGCAGGATCTGCGCGACCTCGAGGGCCTCTCGCCGGAGCTCATTGCTCGCCTCTCGGAAGGCGGCATCCACACGCGGGACGATCTGGCCGATCTCGCTGTGGACGAGCTGATGGAATTGACCGGCGTCGAAGACGCCAAGGCCAAGGCGCTGATCATGAAGGCGCGTGAACATTGGTTCACCGCCTGAGCGCCGGCCCGAGACTCGCCAGTGCACCCCGCTAGGAAGCAAGGATTTCAACAATGGCTGTGACCACCGTCGCCCAGTTCGCCGCCGAGCTCAATCGTCCTGCGACGACACTGCTCGAGCAACTGCAGTCCGCCGGCGTCAGCAAGCGTTCCACCGATGACGCGCTGACCGAGTCGGACAAAGAGCGCCTGCTCGACTACCTGCGCAGCGCTCACGGCACGGGCGGGGGCGACCGCAAGAAGATCACGTTGACGCGCAAGTCGACCAGCGAGATCAAGCAGGCCGACGCGAGCGGCAAGGCACGCACCATCCAGGTGGAGGTGCGCAAGAAGCGGGTGTTCGTCAAGCGTGACGAGGCGCCGGCATCTGCCGAGGACGGCCACGACGCTGCCGCGGAAGAGGCGGCCGAGCTGCAGCGCCGCGAGGACGAAGCCAAGGCCCAGGCCGACGCGCTGCGCCGCCAGGAAGAAGACGAACTGCGACGCCAGCAGGAAGAGCAGGCGCGCCGCGAGCGCGAAGCCGAAGAGGCGCGCCGGCGCGAGGAGGCCGAGAAGGCAGCGGCCGAAGCAGCGGCGAAGGCTGCAGCGGCGGCAGCTGCTGCAACGGCTGCGGCCACGGCTGAGTCCGCCCCTTCCGCTGCTGCGGCACCGGCTGCACCGGTGGCCGCGCCTGTGTCCGTGGAGCCGCCCAAGCCTGCAGTGCGAGTGGTGAAGGCGGCCGATACCGAGGCGGCGGAGAAATTGCGCCTTTCTGAGCTGGAGCGTCGTCGCAAGGTGGCCGAGGCCGAGGCCGCGGCGATCCGAGCCATGATGAATGCGCCCAAGAAGGTGCTCGTCGCGAAGAAGCCGGAAGAGCCGAAGCCGGATGCGGGCAAGGAAGGCATCAAGGGCACGATCCACAAGCCGACTGCGAAGCCGGGAGCGCCGGCGGCACCTGGCACCGCCGGAGCGGGCAAGCCGGGCGACAAGAAATCCGTCAAATCGGAGAAGCTGTCGTCCAGTTGGGCCGATGACGCTGCCAAGAAGCGTGCGGCAGTCAAGGGGCGTCCCGATTCGAGCGCCGGTGCGCGCGCCGGTTGGCGCGCCCCGCGCGGCGGCCGCCGTGGTGATCGAGACGATCGCTCGTCCACGTTCGTCGCGCCGACCGAGCCGTTGGTGCAGGAGGTGCACGTACCCGAGACCATCAGCGTGGCGGACCTCGCACACAAGATGTCGGTCAAGGCCTCCGAGGTGATCAAGCAGCTGATGAAGCTGGGCCAAATGGTCACGATCAACCAGCAGCTCGACCAGGAGACCGCGATGATCGTGGTCGAGGAGATGGGCCACAAGGCATTCGCCGCCAAATTGGATGACCCCGAGGCCTTCCTGGAGGAAGAGGTGGCAGAGGCCAGTGTGGAGGCCGAACCGCGCGCGCCGGTGGTCACCGTGATGGGTCACGTCGATCACGGCAAGACCTCGCTGCTTGACTACATCCGTCGCAGCCGCGTGGCTGCCGGCGAGGCCGGCGGCATCACGCAGCACATCGGCGCGTACCACGTGGAAACCCCACGTGGCATGGTGACCTTCCTCGATACGCCGGGCCACGAAGCCTTCACTGCGATGCGTGCGCGCGGCGCCAAGGCCACCGACATCGTCATCCTGGTTGTGGCCGCGGACGACGGCGTGATGCCGCAGACCAAGGAAGCCATCCACCACGCCAAGGCGGCCGGCGTGCCGATCGTCGTGGCGATCAACAAGATCGATAAGCCTGAGTCCAACCTGGATCGGGTGCGCAGCGAACTGGTCGCTGAAGAGGTGGTGCCGGAGGACTTCGGCGGTGACTCACCATTCGTGCCGGTGTCGGCCAAGACGGGGCAGGGCGTCGACGGGCTGTTGGAGCAGGTGCTGTTGCAAGCCGAGGTGCTGGAGCTGACCGCACCGAAGGATGCGCCGGCCAAGGGCCTGGTAATCGAAGCCAAGCTGGACAAGGGCCGCGGCCCGGTGGCCACCGTGCTGGTGCAGTCCGGCACGCTCAAGCGTGGTGATGTGGTGTTGGCAGGTTCGAGCTACGGCCGCGTGCGTGCAATGCTCGATGAGAACGGCAAGCCGACCAATGAGGCTGGCCCGTCGATCCCGGTCGAGATCCAAGGCCTGACCGAGGTGCCGGCCGCTGGCGACGAGTTCATGGTGCTGGCCGACGAGCGCCGTGCGCGCGAGATCGCCACGTTCCGCCAGGGCAAGTACCGCGAGGTCACACTCAACAAGCGCCAGGCCGCCAAGCTCGAGAACATGTTCGAGAACATGGGCCAAGGCGAGGCGCAGACGCTGTCGTTGATCATCAAGGCCGACGTTCAGGGTTCGCAGGAAGCGTTGGCGCAGTCGCTGCTCAAGCTCTCCACCGACGAGGTGCGCGTGCAGATCGTGCACGCCGCGGTGGGTGGCATCAGCGAGTCCGACGTGAACTTGGCCATCGCCTCCAAGGCGGTGATCGTAGGCTTCAACGTGCGCGCCGACGCCGGCGCTCGCAAGCTGGCCGAAGGCAATGGTGTGGACCTGCGCTACTACAACATCATCTACGACGCGGTCGACGAGATCAGGGCCGCGATGTCGGGGATGCTGGCGCCGGAGCAGAAGGAAGAGATCATCGGCAACGCCGAAATCCGTACGGTGTTCGTTGCGTCCAAGATCGGCACGGTCGCAGGTTGCATGGTCACCAACGGTGTGGTGCGCCGCAATGCGCGCTTCCGCTTGCTGCGCGACAACGTGGTGGTCTACACCGGCGAAATCGATTCGCTCAAGCGTATGAAGGACGATGTTCGCGAAGTCAAGGAAGGCTTCGAGTGCGGCATCAAGCTGAAGAACTACAACGACATTGCCCAGGGCGATCAGCTTGAGTTCTTCGAGGTGAAGGAAGTCGCTCGAACGCTGTAAGGCGGGGACTGCTTCGCAAGAAGTACAAGAAGCCCCGCCAAGCCGGCGGGGCTTCTTGTTTGTTGGGAGCCCAGGATGTCACGACACAAGAAGGCCATTCCGAACCGCAGCTACCGTGTTGCCGACCAGATCCAGCGCGACCTGGCCGAGTTGATCCGCGAGCTGAAGGATCCGCGCATCGGCATGGTCACGATCAGCAGCGTCGAGGTGTCGCCCGACTATGCGCACGCGCAGGTGTTCTTCTCGGTCTTGGTCGGCGACGCGCAAGCGTGCGAGGACGGCTTGAACGAGGCCGCCGGCTTCCTGCGCAATGGCCTGTTCAAGCGCCTGCAGATCCACACGGTACCGACGCTGCACTTCCACTTCGACCGCACTACCGAACGCGCTGCCGACATCAATGCCCTGATTGCACGCGCGAATGCGACGCGTGCGAAGGATGAGGGCGAGGCCTGACTTGAACCAGCCTCGCCCGCGCCAACCGCGCCGCGCCGTTCACGGTGTGCTGCTGCTCGACAAGCCGATCGGTATGTCGAGCAACGATGCGCTGCAGAAGGCGAAGCGGCTGTACCGCGCCGAAAAGGCCGGCCACACAGGAACGCTCGATCCCCTGGCTTCGGGCTTGCTGCCGTTGTGTTTCGGCGCAGCCACCAAGTTCTCGCAGATCAGCCTCGATGCCGACAAGGCATACCGAGCAACGCTGCGGTTGGGTGTCGCGACGAGCACCGGTGATGCCGAGGGTGAGGTGGTGCGCGAACGCGCTGTGGCGGTGGACCGCGAGGCCATCGACTCCGCCTGTCGGCGCTTTACCGGGGACATTGAGCAGCTGCCACCGATGCATTCGGCGCTCAAGAAGGACGGCAAGGCCTTGTACGAGTACGCTCGTGCTGGCATTGCGGTGGAGCGCACCCCGAGGCGCGTCATGCTGCACGCGATCGATGTCGTGCAATGGCGCGGCAGCGAGCTGACGATCGACGTGCGTTGCAGCAAAGGCACCTACGTGCGCACCTTGGCCGAGGACATCGGCGAGGCGCTGGGCTGTGGAGCACACCTGATTGCGTTGCGCCGCACCGCGAGTGGAACGCTGAACGTGCGAGACGCAATCACTTTGCAGCAGCTGGAGTCGTTGAGCGAAGCGCAGCGCGACAACTTGCTGCAACCTGCCGATGCCATGCTGCACGAGTGGCCGCAGGTGCAGCTCGACGCGGAGGAGGCAGGACGCTTCCTCTCCGGCGTGCGGCGCCGGGTGGCGTTGGCCGATATCCCGGCCGTGCGCGTGTACGGCCCTGAACCGCGCGCCTTTCTCGGCGCGGCCCATGTCAAGGCCGGCGAACTGATCGCCGACCGCGTGTTGAGCCCCGCCGAAGTGCAGGGCATTTTGAGCCACCACCCATGAACAAGCAGATCCGCAACATCGCCATCATCGCCCACGTCGACCATGGCAAGACCACGCTGGTGGACCAGCTGCTGCGTCAAAGCGGCACGTTCCGCGAGAACCAGCAGATCGCCGAGCGGGTGATGGACAGCAACGATCTCGAGCGCGAGCGCGGCATCACCATCTTGGCGAAGAACTGCGCGGTCACCTGGCAAGGTACGCACATCAACATCGTCGACACGCCGGGGCACGCCGACTTCGGCGGCGAAGTGGAGCGCGTGCTGTCGATGGTCGACGGCGTGCTGCTGCTGGTGGATGCAGTGGAAGGGCCGATGCCACAGACCCGCTTTGTCACGAAGAAGGCGCTGGCGCTGGGCCTCAAGCCCATCGTCGTGATCAACAAGGTCGACCGGCCTGGCTCACGGCCTGACTACGTGATCAATGCCACCTTCGACCTCTTCGACAAGCTGGGCGCGAGCGAGGATCAGCTCGACTTCCCGATCGTCTACGCCTCGGGCCTCAACGGGTGGGCGACCTTGAAGCAAGGCGAGGTCGGCACCGACCTTGCGCCGTTGTTCGAGGCGGTGCTGCAGCACGTGCCGGCCCACGAGGGTGACGAAAACGCTCCGCTGCAGTTGCAGATCTGCTCGCTCGACTATTCGAGCTACGTCGGCCGCATCGGCATCGGCCGTGTCAACCAGGGGACGATCAAGCCGGGCATGGAAGTGGCCATCTGCGAAGGCCCGGAGGGCGCCCAGCGCAAGGGCCGCATCAACCAGGTGCTCACATTCGAGGGGCTCGAGCGCCGCCAGTCCGACAGCGCGGGGCCCGGCGACATCGTGCTGATCAACGGCATCGAGGACATCGGCATCGGCGTGACGGTGACCAGTGTCGAGACACCCGGACCGCTGCCGATGCTGACCGTGGACGAGCCCACGCTGACGATGAACTTCTGCGTCAACACCTCGCCGCTGGCCG
>CAMLIZ010000204.1 GCA_946480245.1 uncultured Pseudomonadota bacterium | reverse complement strand
GGGAAGTTGAACGGCGTGATGCCGGCCACCACGCCCAGCGGCTGGCGCACCGTCCAGTTGTCGATGCCGGTGCTCACCTGCTCGGTGTAGTCGCCCTTCAGCAGCTGCGGCGCGCCGCAGGCGAACTCCACCACCTCGATGCCGCGCGTCACCTCGCCCTGGGCGTCGGTGAACACCTTGCCGTGTTCGCCGGTGATCATCGCGGCCAGCGTGTCGCGGTGCTGGTTCAGCAGCTCGAGGAACTTGTTGAGCACGCGCGCGCGGCGCACCGCCGGCGTGTCGGCCCACTTGGGGAAGGCAGCCTGCGCGACCGCCACCGCGGCATTCACCTCGTCCGCACCGGCCAGCACCACCTGGCGCGCCACCGCGCCGGTGGCCGGGTTGAACACCGGCTGGCTGCGCCCGCTGCGGCCGGCCGTGCGCTGGCCGCCGATGAAGTGACCCACCTCGTCGGTGGCGGTGAAGGGGAGCGGTGCGCCCATGGTCGTCTCCTGCGTCGATTGAACCGATGCAGTCTAGGCAGCGCGCCACCCCTTGCCAATGCGCGCCGGCTGGATTCATTGTTCACATTGCTGAACAATCATCCGATGGAGAGCCGAAAGATCGAATCGCTGTGGAGCCATGTGCACTGGCTCACCGTGCTGGGCCAGCAGGGCAGCTTCACCTCCGCGGCGCAGCGCCTGGGCGTCAGCAAGGCTGCAATGAGTCAGCGCATCGCCGAGCTGGAGCGCGCGGCGGGCGTGCCGCTGGTGCGCCGCACCACGCGCAGCGTGCGTCTCACCGAAGCCGGCCAGCAGCTGGTGGACGCGACCAGCGCGTCGTTCGAGCAGATCGCGCGCAGCTTCGAGGGCGTGAAGGACCTCGCCGGCGCGCCGCGCGGCCTGTTGCGCGTGACGGCACCGGTGGCATTGGCGCGCCAGCAGCTGGTGCCCAGGCTGCCGGAGTTCCTGCGCGCGCATCCGGAGGTGCGCATCGAGCTGGAGCTGTCCGACCGGCTGAGCGCGCTGGCGCAGGAGGGCTTCGACCTGGCCATCCGCCACAGCGCCACGGTGCCCGACACCCACGTGGCCTGGACGCTGTGCCGCACGCAGTCGGTGCTGGTGGCCAGCCGCGCCTACTTGCGCCGGCGTGGCACGCCGCAGCGGCCGGAGGCGTTGGCGCAGCACGACTGCCTGCACTATCTGCGGCCGCAGGAAACGCCGGCCTGGCGCTTCGCACGCCGCGCCGGCCGCACGCCTGCACAGCCGCTGTCAGTGCCGGTGAAGGGGCCGTTCGCCACCAACAACAGCGAGGCACTGCGCGAGGCGGCGATCGGCGGGCTCGGCATCGCGCTGCTGCCGGATTTCAGCGCGCAGTCGGGCCTGCAGGCCGGCAAGCTGGTGCAGGTGCTGCCCGAGTGGCAGCCGGTGGGCGCCTTCGGCGAGCAGCTGTTCGCAGTGCGACCCTATAGCGCGCAGGTGCCCCGCGCGGTGCAGGCCCTCGTGGGCTACCTGCGCGAGGCGCTGAAGGACGGGTTCCCGCTGACCACCGGGTGATCCCCGGTGCTCGCGGCGGCAAAAAAAAGCCCACCCGGTGAGGGGTGGGCGTTGAAGTCCTCAGAAAGGACGTCGTTGGGACCGGTACGGGCGCAGCAATCGCGCCCTCGACGCAAGCGTCGGCATGACCGACTCTAGGGGTGCGCAGAGCGCGCGGCCATCCCCAAAACGAGGGAACTCCGGTGTGCTTTCAGGCATGAGGGGTGCTAGTCGCGCGGCACGAGCGCTTCCACCGCACACTGCGCAGCAGCAAGGTCCCACAGCGCGGAGCCGCAGCTCTTGAACAATGCCGTGGCGGGCGGCGGCGCATCCGCCGGCCAGTCGCCCAGCGTGGGCACCTGCTGCGCGTCGAGCCCGGCCTGCAGCACGTCGCCCGCTTCGTGGCGCGCCGATGCGGTGTCGAGCACCACGGCGCCGCGCGCCGCCAGCGCGCGCACCACCGCGGGCGCGATCTCGGCCATCGCCGGCGTGAAGGCGCCCACCGCCGCCACGAACGCGTCGGCGCGGGGAAGCTGGTCCACACACACGGCGCTGGCCGAGGTGGCGGCAATCACCACGGGGCAACGCTGCAGCGCGGCCGGCAGGTCGTCGGCCATCGCCGCACTCAAGCCGAGCCCACGCGCCCGTGCCAGCAGCCGTTGCGCGCCTGCGGCGCCGCGCGTGCGCAGCCAGAGCTCGCGCGTGCCGAACAGCGTGTGAAACGCTTCGAGGTGGGCGCTCGCCTGCGCGCCGGCACCCAGCAGCAACAGCGGGCCACCGGGGTCGCGCGCCAGCCGGCGCGCAGCAAGTGCCGTCACCGCGGCCGTGCGACGCGCAGTGACGGTGGGGCCGTCGAGTAGCGCCAGGCACTCGCCGGTGTCGGCGCGCAGCACCAGCACGTCACCCAGGATGGCCGGCAGTCCTTGCGCCGGGTTGTGCGGGTTGTAGGTGATCAGCTTGGCGATCGCCAGGCCACCGTCGGCCCCGTTGCGCCAGGCCGGCATCACGAACCAGCGCGTGTCGGCGGCGATCGCGTGCACGCCGCGTTCGGGCACCTGCACTTCGCCGCGGCCCTCGGCCGCCAGCAGCGCCTCGAGCGCGCGCACGAGCGCCGGCCAGGGCAGGGCCGCCGCGGTGGCGGTGGCGTCCAGCAACTTCATGAGACGGGCGGCTGCAGCAGGAAGCGCTCGGCGGCGCGCAGCGCATCGGCGTCCTGCGCCACGGCGCCCGGGGCCCCGCCCTTGCCCCACAGCGCGCCAGCCCAGGGCATGGCCATGAATTCGGCGCACAGCCGGACACTGTCGATGGCCGGCTGCGCCTTGGCGCGGTCGCCGCTGGTCGTGATCAGCCACAGCGGTCGGCCGGCCATGCGGGCCTTGAAGTCCAGCCCCGGCACGCGCAGCCAGGCGCTCCAGTGGTCAAGGTACAGCTTCAGCGGCGAAGGCAGGCTGTACCAGTACACCGGGGCGACGAACACCAGCTCGCTGGCGCCCAGCGTGGCGTCGAGCAACGTGCGCCCGGCGCCTTCGGGCATCGGGTACGTGCCGCGGCCGTGCCGATGGTCTTCGAACGGCGGCAGCGCCAGATCGCGCAGCGACAGCCAGCTCTGCCGCACCTCGGGAGGCAGCGCCTGCGCCGCATGGCGCGCCAGGGTCTCGGTGTTGCCCTGCACGCCGGGCAGGCGCGTGCTCGCAACCAGGAACAGCAGGTGTCGTGGGTTCATCGGCGGGATCATAAGCAGCCCCGCCGGCGCTGCCTGCGCGCCACAATGGGCGCCATGACCGATGCCCACGCCGACCCCGACGCGCTGCAGGCGCTGCTCGACGCCCTGCCGGCGCCGCTGGAGCCGCTGGACGTGACGATGCTCGACGGCTACCTCTGCGGCGTGCTCGTGCAGCCGCAGCGCATTGCCGAGGCCGACTGGTTTCCCCCGCTGCTGGATATCGAAGGCCGCCGTCCCCCTGCTGGCTTCGACTTGGCGCCGCTGCGCGAGGCCGTGCGAGCCCGGCACGCCGTGCTAGACGCCGCCATCGAGCGTCGCGACTGGTTCGACCCCTGGGTCTACGAGCTCGACGAAGACGCCAGCCCCTCCGAGACCGTGATGCCGTGGGTGGCCGGGTTTGCCACCGCCTGCGCCCACTTCCCTGCGCTGATGGCACAGGACAACCCGGCGCTGCTGGAGCCGCTGGCCACGCTGTACATGCACCTCGATCCGGACGACCTGGAGGACGCCGACGCACTGATCGCCGAGATCGAGACGCTGGAGCCGCCCCAGGAGCTGGGCGAGGCGGTGGAAGGGCTGGTGCGTAGCACCTTGCTGCTGGCGGACGTCTCCCGCCCGCAGAAAAAGCGGCCGCTGCGCCCGGCCGGCGTCGTGCCTCGCAAGTCGTCGCAGGCACGCGGCGGCGCCGGCAAGGGCGGACGTCGCCCGGGGCCCCCGCGCAGCCGCTGACCTGGCGAAAGCGGTGCGGGGAAGCGATTGACGCCGAGCGTCAGCCGAAGCAGCGCTGCGCGTGCAGGCCCAGCCCCTGCGCCACGCTGGCGAAGCGGTCGCCACGCTGCACCTGCGCACCCGGGCACACCGCGGCAATGCGGTCGGTGAGCGCCGTCAAGCCGGTGGAGCCGCCGGTGAAATAGAGCACGTCGACCTGCGCCGGCGCCAGGCCGGCCAGCCGCAGCGTCTCGGCGGCGCCATCGGCAATGCGCTGCAGGTCGGCCTGCACCGCCTGCTCGGCCTGCCTGTCCACGAGTGGCACCTCCAGGCCGGGCTCGACCAGCGCCAGATCGATGCAGGTGCGGCCGCCTTCTGCCACCGCGATCTTGGCCGCCTCGGCGCGCGCCGCCAGTGCATGGCCGAGGCGCTGCGTCACCACGCGCATCAGCCGGTCGTGCTGGCGCGCGTCGGCGTAGAACGAGCGCATGCGCTGCAGTTCCAGCGCGCGTGCAGGCGCATACACCGTGTTGATCAGGTGCCAGGTGGCGAGGTCGAAATACACGCCGCTCGGCACCTCCAGCGGCGGCTCGCCGTTGCGGGCCGGGCCGAACGCGCGATAGCCGCAACTGGGCAGGATCGCCGCCAGCTCCACATGCCGGTCGAAGTCGGTGCCGGCGACGTGCACGCCGTGATTGGCGAGGATGTCGTGCTTGCGCTCGGCGTGGCGCGCGCGCTCCGGCCCGACACGCACGATCGAGAAGTCGGAGGTACCGCCGCCGATGTCGGCCACCAGCACACGCAGCTCGCGCGTGGCGTGGCGCTCGAAATCCAGCGCCGCGGCGATCGGCTCGTACTGGAACGCGATCTCGCTGAAGCCGACCGCGCGCGCCGCGCGCTCCAGCGCGGCCTGCGCCTGCGCGTCACGCACCGGGTCGTCGTCGACGAAGAACACCGGCCGGCCCAGCACGGCACGCTCCAAGGTGCCGCCGGCTTCAGCCTCCGCGCGCCGCTTCAGGTGGCGCAGGTAGTCGGATACCACGTCCAGGTAGCGCACCGCGCGGCCCGCGCCCACCTCGGTGCTCTGCTCGATCAGCGACGAGCCGAGCACGCTCTTCATCGAGCGCATCAGGCGCCCGTCGAGCCCGTCCACGTAGGCCGCCATCGCCGCGCGACCGTAGTAGCGCGGCACCTCCTCATGGGCGCGGGCCTCCTCGACGGCGTAGAAGACCGCGGTGGGCATCGTGCGGTAGCCCGGCTCCAGTTCAACCAGCTGCACGCCGCCCGGCGGCAGCAGCGCGATGGCGGAGTTGGAAGTGCCGAAATCGATGGCGCAGGTGGCAAGCGGCATGGCCAAGACGGACGAGCCCGCTGCCGTTCGGGCAGCGGGCTCGTCAGGAGGTATGGGGGGCGGCGATTGTAGGGAAGTTCAGGCCGCCGTGGCGGCCACGCCCGAGCGCGCGGCGGTGGCCGGCTCGCCATAGAAGCCGAACGCCATGGCCGGACGGCGCCCCGCGATCAGCTCGGCCAGTGCCCGGCCCGAGCCGGCACCGTGCGTCCACCCCAGCGTGCCATGTCCCGCGTTGACCCAGAGGTTCGGCACACGGCTGCGGCCGATGTAGGGGATGTTGGTCGGCGTGCTCGGCCGCAGGCCCGTCCAGAAGTTGGGCTCGGAGTGGTCCGCCACACCGGGGAACAGCTCTTCGTAGCGCTGCAGCAGGCCGCGGCAGCGCACCTTGGCGGTGGTCGTGTCCAGCCGCGTGTCGTAGCCGGCCAGCTCGGCGGTGCCGGCGATGCGGATGTGGTCGCCCAGGCGCGAGATGGCGATCTTGCGCGCGTCGTCGATCATGCTCACCACGCTGGCGCGCTCGGGGTGCTTCAGGCGCAGCGTGGCCGAGTAGCCCTTGGCCGGATAGATGTTGAGGTGCACGCCCAACGGCCGCAGCATCGGTGCGGTGAAGCTGCCCATCGCGGCCACATAGTGGTCCGCGGTGAGGGTCTGGCGCTCGCCGCTGCGCACGTCGGCCACGCGCACCCCGCTCACCCGCCCGCCCGCACTGTCGATGCCCAGCACGTCGTGCTGGTACAGGAAGCGCACGCCACGCGCCGCGGCCAGTTGCGCCAGCTTCTGCGTGAACACGCACGCGTCACCGGACTCGTCGCTCGGCGTGTAGGTGCCGCCGTGAATGCGCGGGCCGAACGCCGCCAGCGACGGCTCCACCTTCAGCACCTCGTCGCGGCTCAGCACGCGCCGGTCGACGCCGTGCTTGCGCATCACCTCCGCGGCCGCCGCGCCTGATTCGAAGTCGGCCTGGCTGCTGAAGAAGTGCAGGATGCCGCGCTCGAGGCGGTCGTACTGGATGCCGGTCTGAGCCACCAGCGCCTTCAGCGCCTCGTGGCTGTAGCGGCCCAACGCCACCAGCTGCTGCACGTTGCGCTCGAACGCCGCGTCGCTGCACTGGCCCAGGAAGCTCAGGCCCCAGCGCCATTGGTGCGGATCGAGCTTGGGACGGAACAGCAGCGGCGAGTCGTCGCGCAGCAGCCACTTGGCCACCTT
>CAMLIZ010000203.1 GCA_946480245.1 uncultured Pseudomonadota bacterium | reverse complement strand
GTCTTGCGCTCGTCGGGGATCACCAGGCCGAAGTCGACGCCGATCACGCGGCCGAAGCCGCGGCACACCTCGCAGGCACCGAAGGCCGAATTGAACGAGAACAGCGCGGGCTGCGGCTCGGCGTAGCGCAGGTCGCTGTCGGGGCAGTGCAGGCCGGTGGAGTAGCGCCAGAGCTCGGGCTCGCCCTCCTCCTTCAGCGCGTACACGTTCACGCGCCCGCTGCCGCGCTTCAACGCCAGCTCGATCGCCTCCACCACGCGCACCTTCTCGGCGCCGCTGAAGCGGAAGCGGTCGGCCACCACATCCAGGATCTTTCGTGCCCCCACGCTTGCCGCTGGCGCGGCGGCGCTGCCCCCCGCGGGGGCGCTCGCGCCTTGGGGCGGCCCGGCGTCGCTCGTGCGGTCGTTCACCACGCGCTCGGCCTGCACGCGCGTGAAGCCGCTGGCGGCCAGCCACTGCTCCACTTCCTCCGGCGTCACGCTGGCCGGCAGCTCCACCGGAAACGTGACCACGAGCCGCGGATCACCCGCGGCCGCGCTGCGCTCGGCCAGCTCGGCAAAGATCGTCTCGGGCGTGTCGTGGCGCACGCGCTGCGCCGTCTTGCGGTCGAACAGCTGGGCTGCGCGCGCGAACAGCAGCTTGAGGTGGTCGTTCAACTCGGTCATCGTGCCGACCGTGGAACGCGAGGTGCGCACCGGGTTGGTCTGGTCGATGGCGATCGCCGGCGGCACGCCGTCCACCCTGTCCACCGCCGGCCGGTCCATGCGATCCAGGAACTGGCGCGCGTAGGCCGAGAAGGTTTCCACGTAGCGCCGCTGGCCTTCGGCATACAGCGTGTCGAACACCAGGCTGGACTTGCCGGAACCGGACGGGCCGGTGACCACCGTCATCTCGCCGGTGCGCACGTCGAGGTCGATGTTCTTCAGGTTGTGCTGGCGGGCGCCGCGGATGCGGATGAGACCAGAGGTCATGGGCAGGAGTTGGCAGTAGGAGGCGGCCGGAGGGAGGGGGCGGAACATTCTAGGGACGCGGCCTTGCCCTTGGTTTTCCCGGCAGCATTTCACGCGCGAATGCCACGAAACCGCCCGTTACTACGGTTTTCCACATTGCGCGCGGGCTGTCCCAAAACCCAGACTCGCGCATCCTCACCGTACCGTACCGGGCCGCCATGAACCGTTTCGTTCTTGCACTCGCGCTGTGCCTGCTCGCGCCGCTGGCCGGCGCCCAGATCCTGATCGGGCAGACCTCCGGATTCACCGGCCCGGTGGCCTCGGGCGTGAAGGAGAACACCGACGGCGCCCGGCTCTACCTCGACTACGTGAACGCCAACGGCGGCATTCACGGCCAGAAGATCGAGCTGGTGTCGATGGACGACAAGTTCCAGCCCAAGCTGGCGGCCGAAAACGCGAAGAAGCTGATCACCGAGCGCAACGTGGTGGCGATGTTCCTCAGCCGCGGCACGCCGCACACGCAGGCCATCCTGCCGCTGATCCACGAGTACCACGTGCCGCTGGTGGCGCCGTCCACCGGCGCGATGCTGCTGCACGAGCCGGTCGATCCGTGGGTGTTCAACGTGCGCGCTCCCTATCAGCGCGAGACCGAGAAGGCGGTGGAGCACCTGGTGAGCATCGGCATGACGCGCATCGGCCTGGCGCACGTGGACGACAGCTTCGGCTCCGACGCCATGGTGGGCGCGCTGCGCGGCTTCGACAAAGCGCACATGCGCGCCGCCTTCGTGCTGAAGTTCGACCGCAACAAGCCCGACTTCACGCAGATCGCCGACGGCGCGGTCAAGCTCGACATCCAGGCGCTGGTGCTGATCGGCACCGCGCAGGCGGTGGCCGACGGCACCAAGGCGCTGCGCCTGAAAGGCTCGAAGGCGACCGTCGTCACCCTGTCGAACAACGCCTCCTCGGGCTTCATCGAGCAGATGGGCAACTACGCGCGCGGCACCATCGTGTCGCAGATCTTTCCGTACGAGCGCTCGCTGTCGGCGCCGATCGTGAAGGAAGCGCACGACCTGGCCCAGGCCAAGGGCCTCGAGGAGGTGACGCCTGCGATGCTCGAAGGCTACGCCGGCGCCAAGGTGCTGGTCGAAGGCCTGAAGCGCGCCGGCCCCAACCCCACGCGCCAGTCGCTGCGCAATGCACTGGACCACATGGGCACGGTGAACATCGGCGGCCTCGAGGTGAACTACAGCCCCAAGAGCCACAGCGGGCTGCACTACGCCGACCTGGCCATCATCGGCCCGGGCGGCAAGTTCCGCCGCTAACCGGGCCCGCGCCGGCGCTGCTGCAGCAGCAGCACCGCGTCCATCACCGCGCGGCTCAGTGCGTCGCGTTGCGCGGGGTCGGCCAGGCGTGCGCGGTCCGCCTCGCCGAGCTCGGATTCGTCGCCGCCCAGCAGCGCCAGCGGCACCAGCGCGGCGCCGAGTTGCGCGTCGTCGAAGATCGGGGCCCAGTCGTCGGGGGCCAGCGCCACGGCCTGCAGGAAGCCGATGCACCAGTCCTCGGCGTCGGCGAGTTCGCCGTCGTCGGTTTCCGCCACGCTGAAGATCGGCTCCCAGCGCTCGGGCGCATCGCGCAGCTGGCAGGCGATGCCGTGCAGGTGGCGCAGCACCAGCACGCTGGCGCGCTTGCGCTGGCGGTTGCTGGCAAAGGGTGCGCCGTCGGGGCCGTCGCCGCCCCACACCGCCGGCAGCCAGTCGGCGCTGCGCAGGCGCTGCAGCAGCGGCGGGCCGACGACGAGTGCGGTGAGGTAGCCGTCCAGGCCCTCGATGTTCATCGCGGTGTCGCTGGGCACCGCCTGCAGCAGCTGGTCGAGTGCGACGAGTTCGTCGTCGCTCAGGGGGGCGTTGTCGAGTTGTGGGTTGTAGTCGGGGTAGTCCATGGCGCTTCGCTGGCCAGGGTGCCTGCGCGCTCGTCGGCCGCGAAGAAGCGCTCGACGATCGCAAACTGCTCCGGCGTGTTGAGGGCCGGAGCATGCCCGCAATCGGCGATCTCCACCACTGCCGCGCAGGGGCCGCGGCGCTTCATCTGCTCGGCCGTGTCGCGCAGCAGCAGGTCGCTGTCCACGCCGCGCAGGCACAGCACCGGCAGCTCCAGCGTGTCCCACGCCTCCCACAGGTCGTAGTCGGCCGGGTGCGCGATGAACTGGCGCACCATCGCCGGGTCGTAGTGCGGCGTCACGCGGCCGTCGGGCAGGCGGCGCGTGGAGGTTTCGGTCAGGCGCCGCCACTGCGCGTCACTGAGCCAGCCGTAGGGTTTGTAGACGGTGCGGAAGTACTGCTCCAGCTCGCCCACGGTGTCGAAGGCCGGCGGGCTGCCGGCGTAGCTGCGGATGCGCTCGATGGCAGCGGCCGCCAGTGCCGGGCCGTTGTCGTTGAGCACCAGCCGGCGGACCCGGCTGCGCAGCGGCCCGGCGGCCGCCAGCGTGCCGATGGCGCCGCCCATCGACGTGCCCAGCCAGTGAAAACGATCGAGCTGGAGCTGGTTGACCAGGGCCACCGCGACCTGCACGTAGAACGCGAGGCAGTACTCCACGTCCGGCTCGCGCGCCCACTGCGACAGCCCGCGCCCGATGGTGTCGGGGCAGATCACGCGGTAGCGCTGCGCCAGGTGCTCGGCGATGTCGTCCATGTCGCGGCAGGTGCGGGCGAGCCCGTGCCAGGCGATGACGACCTCGTCGTGCTGAGCGCCCCACTCGGTGTAGTGGATCTCGCGGCCGGCGCAGTGGAGGTAGTTCGACGTACAGCTCACGGTGGTGTCTCCCGGTCAGGCCCGCCTTCAATCCGGCACGTGCACGGTGTTGCCGCTGACCGTGATCGCATCGGCCGCCGCCGGCGTGGTGGCGATCGGCGGCACGTTGGCCGCACTCAGCGCCGGTGCCGCGCCGGGCGCGCCGCCACGCGGCACGGTGCGCACCACCTGGCTGGCCGGCAGCGGTGCGCCGGTGGTCAGGTGGGCGTACATCGCGTCGAGCGCGCGGTTCAGGTACAGGTGCAGCGGCACGAAGCGGCTGTCGTAACCCGGCAGCACGGTGGGCAGGCCGATGAACGAGTCGAAGTGCTGCGCATTGGCCACCTCGATGTACGAGAGCCGGCTGCGCCCGTGCTCCACGCGCTTGTTCAGCGCCAGATACGGGCGCGACACGTGGTTCACCGGCAGCAGCGCGTCGTTGCGGCCCTGCACGATCAGCGTGGGCTTGCCATGCAGGTCGCCATTGCGGCGCGTCTCGTCCACGCCCTGCTGCAGGCGGCGCGCGGCGCTGTCGTTGCCGGTCATCAGGTGGCGCAGGCACAGCGCGCCGTCGAGGTTGAAGTCCTTCACGCCGCTGCTCGGCGACACCGACAGCAGGTCGCGCAGCGGGCCGCCCACGCTGTTGTTGTTCACCAGTTGCACGCCGCTGGACGGCGGCACGCCGTTGCCGGTGGCGAACATCTGCGCCAGCGCGCTGGCCGGTTCCACCGTGGGCACGCCCGCCGGGGTGGTGGCCGCGAAGCTGTAGCCGCACAGGTTGTCCGTCACGCTGGCACGCTCCAGCGCGTTGGCGAAGGTCACCGTCACGGCGGGCGCCACCTCGAACGCCGCCAGCGACGCATGCAGCACCGACGACGACGGCTCCCAGCCGTAGTCGATCAGCTTCTGCAGCGCGGCCTCGGCCAGCTCGTCGGTGCTGTTTCCGGCGAGCAGGCCCTGTGCCTTCAGGCTGTTGCAGCGGTTGGTGGCGAATGCCGTCACCACGTAGGCACGACCCGGTGCACCGGCCTGCGACGGCGCCAGCGCGGCGCAGCTCTGGTACAGGTTGGCCACCGAGGTGAAGTCGTACAGCGTCTTGGCCACCGTGGGCACCAGCGTGTTGCCGCGCATCACCTGCACATGCGGATCGCGCGGCATCTCGATGGCGGGCTCGCCCACCACCACGCCGTCGATCAGGCGGTCGTCGTCGAGCTCGGCCGCGGCGATGGCCGCACCGCCGCCGTTGGACACGCTGCTGGCGATCACCAGCGTGTTGCGCTTGTCGATCGTGCGCAGCTTCAGGCCCAGGTGCGGCACCGTGTGGCCGTACTGCTCGTTGAGCACGTAGAACGCGAGCTGCACTGCCTGCAGCGTATAGCGGCCCCAGTTGCGCTCGGGGTTCTGCCCGGAGTGCGCATGCTTGAACGCAAAGCGGTTCGGCGTGGCCGCATCGAAGGCTTGCAGCTCGGCCGGCGACAGGCCGGCGTTGAACTGCGCGAGGGTGCCGGCGCTGGCCGCGTCGGTGCGCGTGCCGTCGATCAGCGGCACCGTGTCGTTCATCAGGTCGTGCGGCGCGCCGCCGGTGCCCTTGTCGGTGTAGGCCACTGCGCAGCCGTGCTTCAGGCCCCATTCGCCGGTGCTGATGGCGCCGTACACGCCGCGCGAGCCCGACGAGGTGGCGGTGACGATGCACGCATGGCGCGGGTCGAAGCTGCTTGGCACCTGCACTATCAGCGTCACGTTGCGCCGGCCGCTGCCGTCGTCGCTGTACGCCAGGTACTCGGTGCCCGGCACCTTGCCTTCGCCGGCCGTCGGGTTGCCGGCCACGTCCACGTTGGGGCCGAAGAACACGCCGAAGCCACCGGCGGTGGTGGTGTCGACCAGGGCCCGGTAGTTGTTGTAGATCGCGGCACGCCGCAGCTCGGCAGCGGTGGGCGCGGCCGGGTCGGCATACGCCGGCGGCACCGCGCTCTGCAGGCCGCTCTTGCCGAGGCCGCCGGTGAGCAGGTCGTCGGTGGCGCCGTCGTAGCTGGTGGCATGCAGGTTGTGCAGCCACACGGGCCGCAGGTTGAAGGCGCCGAACGGCCCTTCGCCATGCGCGCCGGCGCTGCCGGCTGCAGTGGCCAGCGCCGCGGTGGCAACAGCCGTGAGAACGAATCGTGGTGTCATGAAGTCTCCTCGTTGTTGAAGGTGCCCCGACCCGCACCGGGGCGGGTGCCTCTACGCCTTGCGCCGCAGCCGCCCCACCACCCCGGTGGGGAAGTGATAGACCGACAGCACGAACAGCACGCCCAGCCACAGCAGCCAGCGGTCGGGCGAGATCAGTGCGCTGAGCACCGGCAGGCGGTCGGCCACGCCGGCCACCGCGTCGGCGGCCAGCTTCATCAGGTCCTGCAGGTAGTTCTGCGCCAGCATGAACAGCACCGCGCCCACCACCGCGCCGTACATCGTGCCCATGCCGCCGATCACGACGATCAGCAGGATGTCGATCATGATCTCGAAGCTCAGCGTGGTGGCCGGGCCCGTGTAGCGCAGCCACAGCGCGAGCAGCGCGCCGGCGGCCGTGGCGAACAGCGCCGACAGCACGTTGCTCAGGGTGCGGTACACCACCGTGCGGTAGCCGATCGCCTCGGCGCGGAAGTCGTTCTCGCGGATCGCCTGCAGCACGCGGCCGAACGGCGAGTTGACGATGCGCAGCAGCAGCAGGAACAGCGCCAGCACCGCGAGAAACAGCGCGTAGTAGCAGAAGATCTTGCCGTCCAGCGTGACGCCCAGCACCGGGTTGTCGAA
>CAMLIZ010000202.1 GCA_946480245.1 uncultured Pseudomonadota bacterium | reverse complement strand
GTGGTCACGTGGCGGAAGCGCCAGAGGCGGAAGGCGTCTTCCAGGTCGGTCAGCTCCTCGCCCAGCTGGTACAGGTCCCAGTGCTTTTCGGGGTTGCGGTACACGGTGAGCCAGGCCTGCTCCACCGCATCGTTTTCCACATAGGGCTGCGTCCAGTCGCGCTCGGTGTGGCTGGCGGGCACGGCCAGGCCACGCCGCGCCATCAGGCGCAGGGCCTCGTCGTACAGCGACGGGGCTTCGTACGCCGCCTGCACCAGCGCCAGCAGGTCGGCGCGGTGCTCGTGGGGCTTGAGCATGGCGCGGTTCTTGTTGCCCATCGAGAACTCGATGCAGCGGTACTGGTAACTCTGGAAGCCGCTGGACTGGCCCAGGTACGGCCGCATGGCGCTGTACTCGGGCGGCGTCATGGTGGCCAGCACGTCCCAGGCGTGCACCAGCTGCTCCATGATCTTGCTCACGCGCGCCAGCATCTTGAAAGCAGGCGGCAGCTCGTCGCGCGCAATGTGGCCGATGGCCGCGCGCAGCTCGTGCAGCATCAGCTTCATCCACAGCTCGCTGGTCTGGTGCTGCACGATGAACAGCATCTCGTTGTGCTCGGGCGACAGCGGGTGCTGCGCACTCAGCACCTGGTCCAGGTGCAGGTAGTCGCCGTAGCTCATGTCGCGCGAGAAGTCGAGCTGTGCCTTCTCCTCGTGCACGATGTGCTCGGGCGTGTTGCTGCTGGGGTTCATGTCACCGCCGCACGTTGGTTGAAGCGCGCCTCGCGCCATTCGCCGCTGGCCAGCACCTGGTGCAGCTGCTCCACCGCGTCCCACACGTCGACGTAGCGTGTGTACAGCGGCGTGAAGCCGAAGCGCAGGATGTCCGGTGCGCGGAAGTCGCCGATCACCTGGCGCGCAATCAGCGCCTGCATGATCGGGTAGCCGGCGCTGGGATGCGCAAAGCACACCTGGCTGCCGCGCTGTGTGTCCTCGCGTGGCGACACCAGCGTGAGGCCGTGGCCGGCGCAGCGCGCTTCCACCAGCTCGGTGAACAGGCGCGTCAGCGCCAGCGACTTGCGGCGCAATGCGGCCATGCCACCGCCGGGCAGCGCACGGGCGGCCAGCACGGTGTCGACGCCGCATTCGAGCGCGGCCAGCGAGATCACCGGCGGCGTACCGCAGAGGTAGCGCGCCACGCCCGGGGCGGGATGGTAGTGGGGCGTGAACTCGAACGGCGCGGCATGACCCATCCAGCCGGACAGCGGCTGCCAGAACCGGTCGGCATGACGCGGGTGCACCCACACGAACGCCGGCGCGCCGGGGCCGCCGTTGAGGTACTTGTAGCCACAGCCGACGGCGAAGTCGGTCGCCTCTTCGGCAGGGCCGTTGCCCTTCAGGCTCACCGGCACCGCGCCGGCGCTGTGCGCCAGATCCCACAGCATCAGTGCGCCGCATTGGTGGGCACGCGCGGTGAGTGCGGCCATGTCGTGCATGCGGCCGGTGCGGTAGTTCACGTGCGTGAGCATCAGCACGGCCACGTTGCGTTCGGCAAGCAAGGGCTCGATGGCCTCGGGGTCGTCCACCAGCACCAGCTCGTGGCCGCGCTCGCGCGCCAGGCCTTCGGCGATATAGAGATCGGTGGGGAAGTTGTGGCGCTCGGAGACGATCACGCGCTTGTCGGGAGCGTCGGCGGCGGCGATGTGGAGCGCGGCGCTGAGCACCTTGAACAGGTTCACGCTGGTGGAGTCGGCCACCACCAGCTCGCCCGGGCCGGCGCCCACGAGTTCGGCGATCTTGTCGCCCACGCGTTGCGGCAGCGTGATCCAGCCGGCGCTGTTCCAGCTGCGGATCAGGCCTTGGCCCCATTCCTGTTGCACCACCTGCTCCACCCTTGGTGGCGTGGCTTTGGGCATCACGCCGAGGGAGTTGCCGTCGAGGTAGATCACCTCCTGCGGGATGTCGAACTGGTCGCGCAGCGCACGCAGCGGATCTTGCGCGTCGAGCGATTCGAACTGGGAGCGTGTAAGGGTCGTGGTCATGGCATCACAGGGCCCGCAATATCGCCCGCACCGGGCTCGCATCCGCCGACACCAGCTTCAATGGCAGCGCGATCAGCTCGTAGTCGCCTTCGGCCACGTCGTCCAGCACCAGGTTCTCCAGCACGCGCAGGCCGCGGCGGCGGATGACTTGGTGACTGTCCAGCGTCTTGCTCTGCGCGGGGTCGATGCTGGCGGTGTCGATGCCGATCAGCTGCACACCGAGGTCGGCCAGGCGCTCCACGGTCTGCGGTGCGTATGCGGCCAGCGCCGGATCCCATCGGTCGACCGGCATGGTGCGGTAGGTGCGCACGAGCACGCGCGGCGGCAGCTCTTGCACGGCGTGCTCGATGTGCTGCCACTGCACCAGCGGGCCGCAGTCGATGGCGTGGATCACGCGGCAGGGGCCGAGGTAAGGCGCCAGATCCACCGCGCCGATCGCGGCGCCCTGCGGGTCGTAGTGCAGCGGGGCGTCGGCGTGCGCGCCCACGTGCGGTGACAGCGTGATCGCGCTCACGTTCACCGGGCAGGCGGGGCCGATGGTGGCGGCCCATTGCTGGGCGTATGCCGTGTCGCCGGGAAACACCGGCGAGGCCGCGTGCACCGGCGGCGAGATGTCCCACAAGCGCTTCATTCGGGGATCATAGGTCGCGGACGCGGCCATGCTGGAATAGTTGACAACTAAAGTATATCGACCTACAACGGCGACAGCCCAGGAGGCCCGCATGACGCCCAGCGCGCACCTCGACACCTTCGCCTTCGACCACCTGCCGCCGCGTAGCCAGTGGCCGGAGTTCCTGTTCGACCTGCCCGAGCTGCAGTTCCCCGACACCCTCAATTGCGCCAGCCGGCTGCTCGACCGCTGGGTCGACGAAGGGCAGGGCGAGCGCGTGGCGGTGCAGGGCGCGGGCGTGCGCTGGAGCTACGCGCAGTTGCAGGCGCAGGCCAACCGAATCGCGCGCGTGCTGGTGGACGACATGGGCCTGGTGCCCGGCAATCGCGTGCTGCTGCGCGGGCCCAACAACCCGATGCTGGCGGCCTGCTGGTTCGCGGTGGTCAAGGCTGGCGGCATCGCGGTGGGCACCATGCCGCTGCTGCGCGCGCGCGAGCTGGTGCCGATCATGGACAAGGCGCAGGTCAGCCACGCCTTGTGCGACGCGCGCCTGGCCGACGAACTGCGCACCGCGCAGGCCCAGTGCTCGAGCTTGAAGCAGGTGGCCTTCTACATGAGCGACGCGGGCGACGGGCTGGAAGCGCGTGCGGCGGCCAAGCCGGCCCAGTTCAGCAACGTGCCCACCGCCGCCGCCGACACCTGCCTGATCGCGTTCACCTCCGGCACCACCGGCGTGCCCAAGGGCACGATGCATTTCCATCGCGACGTGATGGCGGCCTGCGCCTGCTGGCCGCCGCACGTGCTGCGCGCCACGGCCGATGACGTGTTCATCGGCAGCCCGCCGCTGGCCTTCACGTTCGGGCTCGGCGGCTTGCTGCTGTTTCCGCTGTCGGTCGGCGCCAGCACGGTGCTGATCGAGAAGGCCACGCCGGACCAGCTGCTGCCGGCGATCGCGCAGTACCGCGCCAGCGTGTGCTTCACCTCGCCTACCGCGTATCGTGCGATGGCCGGCGCCGCGGCGCAGCACGACCTGTCGTCGCTGCGCAAGTGCGTGTCGGCCGGCGAGGCGCTGCCGGCGGCCACGCGCGCTTTATGGAAGCAGACCACCGGCATCGAGATCATCGACGGCATCGGCTCCACCGAGATGCTGCACATCTTCATCTCGGCCGACGAGGCGCATGCCAAGCCAGGCGCCACCGGCGTGCCGGTGCCGGGGTACCGCGCCTGCGTGCTGGGTGACGACGGCCGCGCGCTGCCGCCGGGCCAGGTGGGCCGGCTCGCCGTGAAGGGCCCCACCGGCTGCCGGTATCTTGCCGACGAGCGCCAGCGCAACTACGTGCATGACGGCTGGAACCTTACCGGCGACGCCTACCTGGTGGATGCCGACGGCCAGTTCGTGTACCAGGCACGCACCGACGACATGATCATCTCCGGCGGCTACAACATCGCCGGACCCGAGGTGGAGGGCGCGCTGCTGCTGCACCCGGCCGTGGCCGAATGCGGCGTGATCGGCGTGCCGGACACCGAGCGCGGCCAGATCGTGAAGGCCTTCGTCGTGCTGAAGCCCGGTCATGCGGCCGACGAGGCCATGACGCGCACCTTGCAGGATTTCGTGAAGCAGACGATCGCGCCCTACAAGTACCCGCGCGCCATCGAGTTCCGCGCCAGCCTGCCGCGCACCGAGACCGGCAAGCTGCAGCGCTTCAGGCTGCGGCAGGAAGCGAGCACCGCATGAAGTTCGAACGCAGAGAGACGGTGCGATTCGCGCACTGCGATCCGGCCGGCATCGTGTTCTTCCCGCAGTACCTGGTGATGGTGACCAAGCTGGTGGAGGCCTGGTTCGACCGCGGCTTGAAGATCCCCTACGCACCGCTGGTGGCCGAGCGCCGCGTCGGCCTGCCCACCGTGCGGCTGGAGGTGCAGTTCACGGCCGTCAGCCGCATGGGCGACGAGCTGCGCCAGGTGCTCGCCGTGCAGCACCTGGGCCGCACCTCCATGCACCTGGGCATCGAGTTCTTCGGCGGTAACCAGCTGCGCCTGCGCGCCAAGCAGGTGCTGGTGTGCACCTCGCTCGACGACCATCGCCCGCGCCCGTTGCCCGACGACATTCGCGCGGCCGTTCCCGCCTTCATGGAGACCGCAGCATGAGCGGCCATCGCGTCCTGCAGCCGCCCGAGTGGCTGCCGCCCAAGGGCTATGCCAATGGCGTGGCCGCGCGCGGCACACTGGTGTTCGTCGCCGGCCAGATCGGCTGGAACGCCGACGCGCATTTCGACAGCGACGACTTCGCCGCGCAGGCGCGCCAGGCGCTGACCAACGTGCGCGCGGTGCTGGCACAGGCCGGCGCCTTGCCGCAGCACATCGTGCGCATGACCTGGTACGTGACCGACAAGCGCGAGTACCTGGCCGCCGGCAAGGCGGTGGGCGCCGCGTTCCGCGAGCTGATCGGGCACTACGGCATTGCGATGACCGCGGTGGAGGTGAGTGCGCTGATCGAGGACCGCGCCAAGGTGGAGATCGAAGTCACGGCCGTGATCCCCGACTGAGCGGCGGGCGCCGAAATCTACAAGACGGCGCGCCTGCCGCCTCTTAAGCTGCCGCTTTGCCATTGCACAGGGGAGCCCCGATGACGATCCACGAGGTCTTTGCCTACCTGGCGGTGCGCGATGCAGCGGCCGCCATTGCCTTCTACACGCAGGCGTTTGGCGCACAGGAGATCTTTCGCCTGACCGAGCCCGGCAGCGGCCGCGTCGGCCATGCCGAGCTGCGGCTGGGCGAGACGGTTCTGATGCTGGCTGACGAGTTCCCTGAATACGGCATCGTCGGGCCGCAGTCGCTGGGCGGCTGCAGCCAGCGCATCCACCTGCACGTGGACGACGCCGACGCGTTGATTGAGCGTGCACTGAACGCCGGCGCCACGCTGGTGATGGCGCCGCAGGACATGTTCTACGGCGAGCGCGGCGGCCGCGTGCGCGACCCGTACGGCCATGAGTGGCTGATCGGGCACGAGATCGAGAAGGTGTCGCACGACGAGATGCAGCGGCGCTACGACGCGCTGTTCACCCCCGACGCCGATTGAGGCGTTGGCCCGGCAAGCCGCCTAGGCGGCGCGCACCACGGTGACCGTGCAGGCGCTTTCGGCCACCACCTGCGAGGACACGCTGCCCAGGTAGCGCCGCAGGGCAGAGCTGGCGCGCGCGCCCATCACGACGTGGTCCACCTTGTTGCGTTGCGCGAATTCGAGCAACGCAGCGGCCACGTCGGGGGCCTCCAGCACATGGAAGGTGAGGTGCGCCTCGTCGAGCTGCGCCTGCTGCATGATCGGCCGCGCCCAATGCTTCAACGCGATCAGCTGCTTCAGGTGCAGGCTCTGGCCGTGTTCGTCGGTGAGCGTGTCCATGCCGATGCGCGCCGTCTGCATCACGCCCACGCAAGCCAGGCGGGCGCCGGGTGCGGTGCCGAGCAGGCGCATCACGGTGTCGCGCAGGGCTTGCTGCAGCGCCTCGCTGGCACCCACGTCCACCGAGGCCATCAGCACCGGATGGTCGCGCACCTGCTCGGCGGCGCTGGCGGCGCCCAGTGGTTCGGCCCCGAGCGCAGTGAACCAGCGCCGCAGCGCCTTCATGCGGCCCGCCGCCTGCACCCGGTGCGCGCGCGCGGTGAGCACCACCTGGTCCGGGTGCTGCAGGTCGAGCGCCAGCTGGGCGGCGCTCTGGTAGCGCTGCTCGGGCTTCACCTCCAGGCAGTGCAGGATCACCTCCTGCAGCCAAGGCGGGCAGTCGGGCCGCAGCCCGCGCGGCGGCTCGGGCTCCACATACAGGCGGCGGCGCAGGCCGGGCACGCTGGTGGGCTCGCCGAACGGTCGCTTGCCGGTGGCGAGGTGGTAGAGCATCACGCCCAGCGCGAACAGGTCGCTGCGCGGGTCGTTGCGCACGAACTGCACCTGCT
>CAMLIZ010000201.1 GCA_946480245.1 uncultured Pseudomonadota bacterium | reverse complement strand
CCATTCGGCCAGGTGGCGCGGCAGGCCGATGTAGCCCATCGACAGCGTGAGGAAGGCGGCGCCGGCCAGGATCAGCGCGATCATGCAGTACAGGCGCGTGCCGCCGAGCAGCGAGTCCTTGAACGTCCGCCAGTTCAGAGAGCCTTGCGAGGCCGACAGCACCAGCGCCCCCACCACGCCGATCGCGGCGGCCTCGGTGGCGGTGGCCAACCCGGTGTAGATGGAGCCGAGCACCGCGGCGATCAGCAACATCACCGGGATCAGGCTGCGCGAGGCCGCCAGCTTCTGCAGCAGGTTCAGGCGCTCGTCTCGCGGCGGCACCGCATCCGGGTGACGCAAGGCCCACAGCACCAGATAGCCCGAGAACAGCAGCGCGAGCAGCACGCCGGGCAGCACGCCGGCGATGAACAGCTCGGCGATCGACACGTCGCTGGTGACGCCGTAGACGATCATGATGATCGATGGCGGGATCAACAGGCCCAGCGTGCCGGCACCGGCCAGCGAGCCGATGGAGATGTCGTCCGGGTAGCCGCGCCGCTTCAGCTCGGGCAGGCTCATCTTGCCGATCGTGGCGCAGGTGGCCGCGCTCGAGCCCGACACCGCTGCGAAGATCGCGCAGCCGATCACGTTGGTGTGCAGCAGCCGGCCCGGCAGCCATTGCATCCAGGGCGCCAGGCCTTTGAACATGTCCTGCGACAGGCGTGTGCGGAACAGGATCTCGCCCATCCATACGAACAGCGGCAGCGCGGTGAGCGTCCAGCTGGAGGCGGAACCCCAGATGGTGAGCGCCATCGCGTCGCCGGCGGGCCGTGCGCTGAACAGCTGCATGCCGATCCACGCCACGCCGGACAGCGTGAGGCCGATCCACACGCCGCTGCCGAGGATCAGGAACAGCGCCGCGATCAGCATCGCGGTGATCAGCAGGTCGTTCATTCGTTGTGCAGCGGTTCGTCGCCGACCACCGGCGGCTGGCGCCGGCCCAGCAACTCCAGCACCAGCTCGTCGAGCAGCGCGATCGCCAGCACGGTGGCGCCAACGGCCATCGACAGTTGCGGAATCCACAGCGGCGTGGCGTCGTTGCCCGTCGAGACGTCGTTGAACACATGCGACTGCCACGACAGCTTGACGCTGTAGAACGCGAACAGCGCCGCGAGAAAGGTGCCGGCGACGAGCGCCCACAGTTCGAGTGCGCGCTTGCGCCCACCGTGCAGCGCGTTCACGAGCAGGGTTACGCGGATGTGCTCGCCGCGCTTGAGCGTGTGGGCCAGCGACAGGAAGCCGGCCGCGGCCACCAGGAAGCCGGCATAGCTGTCGATGCCGGGCACGTTGAAGCCGAACTGCCGGCCGCTGATCGACAGCAGCACCGCCACCAGCAGGCCCACCATGGCCAGTGCCGCGAGCACCGCGGTGCCGTCGTACAGCAGGTTCAGCAGGCGGCGCAGCACGCGATTACTTCTTCGCGGCCTTGGCTTCGGCCTTCTGGTACTCGGCCACCACGGCGCGCGCGTCGGGGCTGGCGCTCTTCTCCCAGTCGGCGAGCATGATCTGGCCCACCTGGCGCAGGTCTTCCTTGAGCTTGGCCTGCGGGCGGCGGATCGTCATGCCCTTGTCGGCGAGTTGCTGCTTGTACCACTCGTTCTTTTCCTGGCTGACCTTCCAGCCGCGCGTTTCCGCTGCCGCGGCGGCCTTCATCACCGCCTCCTGCACCGGCTTGTCCAGCGACTCGAAGGCGCGCTTGTTCACGATGACCGCGTTCTTCGGCAGCCAGGCCTGCGTGTCGTAGAAGTTCTTGATGTACTCGTAGGTCTTGGTGTCGTAGCCGGTGGCGCCGGACGACATGTAGGCCTCGACGGCACCGGTGGCCATGGCCTGCGACAGCTCGGCCGCCTGGATGGTGACCGGCTGCGCGCCGATCAGCTCGGCAATGCGTGCGGTGGCCGGGCTATAGGCGCGCCACTTGATGCCGCGCATGTCGGCCACGGAGTTGATCTGACGCGTGGTGTAGATGCCCTGCGGCGGCCAAGCCACCGAGTACAGCAGCTTCATGCCCTGCGACTCGAGCAGCTTCTCCAGCACGGGGCGCTGCGCCTGATAGAGCTTCCACGCCTCCTCATACGAGTTGGCGAGGAACGGAATGCCGTCCAGCGCGTAGATCGGGTTCTCATTGGCGAAGTTGGCCAGCAGGATCTCGCCGGCCTGCGCCTGCCCGCCTTGCACGGCCCGCTTGATTTCGTTGGCCTTGAAAAGCGACGCGTTGGCGTGCACCGTGATCTTCAGCTTGCCGCCGCTGGCCTTGTCCACATCATTTGCGAACTGCACCAGGTTCTCGGTGTGGAAGTTCGAAGCCGGGTAAGCCGCCGGCAGATCCCATTTGGTCTGGGCGATGGCCGTGCCGGCCAGGGCCAGCGCCGCAGCGCCGAGCAGAACGGAACGACGAGCTGTCATGTGCACTCCTTCAGGGCAGGACGTGAGGACGAAGCATCGCGGGTGCAGCCTGCACCGCTATCGGTGTTCACCCGAGTGGCGGCCAGTCTAGGAATCATTACGATAAATTGTCAATAAATCTTCAACGTTTTGGGGCTGAGCATGGGGAAAGCACCGACGCCGCGCAAGCCGGCGGGGCCGGCCCACGGAACCCGGGGCGCGGGCATCGTGTCCTCGTCCCATCTGGTGTCGCCGCGCAGCGTTGAGCTGTCGGAGTTCGAGTTCGGGCTGATCGTGGCGTGGAACGCGTTCTCGCGCTGGGCGGTGCGCTGCATGGCCGCGGCCGGGTGCCCGGACCTCACGATCACCGACGTGCTGCTGCTGCACCACCTGAACCACCGCGCACGCAACAAGAAGCTGGCCGACATCTGCTTCGTGCTGAACTATGAAGACGCGCATGTGGTGGCCTACTCGCTGAAGAAGCTGGTCGCCGCCAAGTTGGCGCAGGCTGAGAAGGTGGGCAAGGAAGTGTTCTACACGCCCACCGAGAGCGGCGAGCAGGTCGTGCGCGAGTACCGCAAGGTGCGTGAGGCGTGCCTGGTGGCCAACCTCGACGTGGAGCGCAACCACGACATCGGCGAGATGGCGCGCCTGCTGCGCACGATGTCGGGCATGTACGACCAGGCCGCGCGCGCGGCCACCTCCTTGTAGCGGCGCAGGGCCCGATGAACCTGCGCTTCGTCGAGGCCTTCTACTGGGTGGCCACGCTCAAGAGCATGACGCGCGCGGCCGAGAAGCTGTTCATGACGCAGTCGGCCATCTCCAGCCGCGTGGCCGCGCTGGAGGAGGAACTGGGCGTGCTGCTGGTGGACCGGCGCGACAAGCAGCAGTTCGCGCTCACCAATGCCGGCATGCGCTTTCTCGGCTATGCCGAGCGCCTGATGGCGCTGCACAGGCAGTTGCGCGACGAGCTGGGCAGCGACGACGGCGGCGCGCACCTGCTGCGCATCGGCGCGGTGGAGTCGGCGCTGCACTCCTGGCTGATCCCGTTGCTCGAGCACCTGCGCAGCGAGCATCCGGCGCTGGAGCTGGAGCTCACGGTGGAGATCACGCCGGTGCTGGTGGAGGCCGTGAAACGCGGCAACCTCGACCTCGTGTTCGCCGCGCAGTCGATCAGTGCGCCAGGCATTCGCACCCGCGCGCTGCCGCCGATGGACATGGTGTTCGTCGGGCCGTCGTTGCTGAAGCGGCGCGAGCCGTACTCGCTGAGCGAGATCGTCGCGCACGAGCTGATGACCTTCCAGCGCGGCTCGCAGCCGCATGTGGCGCTGCTGGAGATGCTGCGCAACGCCGGGCTGGAGCCGCCGCGGCTGCACACCGTGTCGTCGATCCCCGCGATGGTCAAGCTGATCGAGAGCGGCTTCGGCATCGCCACCTTGCCGCGCTTCGCGGCGCAGGCGCTGCTGCGCCAGCACCCGATCGCCATCCTGCCGTGCGACACCGAGCTGGCGCCGCTGCCGCTGCAGGCGGCCTACCGCATCGACCCCGGCGCGGCCGCTTTCGCGGGCGTGGTGAAGGGCGCGCTGCAGTTCGTGGAAGCGTTCGGTCAGAAGAAAAATCGATGAACTGATTCGAAAATTTCTCGTTTGCGGGGAGGGGCCCGAATTCGAAGAATGCGTTTCATCGTCATCGAAACGTCACCGCCCGATGTCCTCACCCAACGCAAGCACCGCCGCCGCCGCACGTGCGGCGATCCGCAGCGGCGCGTACCAGGGCCACACCAGCGGCTTGGCGCCGGGCCACGTGCAAGGCAACCTGGTGATGCTGCCGCAGGCGCAGGCGGGTGACTTCCTGCGCTTCTGCCAGCGCAACCCCAAGTCGTGCCCGCTGCTGGCCGTCTCCGAGCCGGGTGACTGGCAGGTGCCGACGCTGGGCGCCGACATCGACCTGCGCACCGACGTGCCGCGCTACCGCGTGTGGCAGCGCGGCGAGGTGATTGACGAGCCGGTGGATCTGCATCGCCACTGGCGCGACGACCTCGTCGCATTCGTGATCGGCTGCTCGTTCTCTTTCGAACAGGCGCTGCTCGACGCAGGCCTGCCCTTGCGCCACGTGGCCTGCGGCCTGAACGTGGCGATGTACCGCACCAGCATCCCCACTGCGCCCGCCGGCCCGTTCCACGGCCCGATGGTGGTGTCGATGCGCCCGTTCAAGCCGGCCGACGCGATCCGCGCGATCCAGGTGACTTCGCGCTTCCCGGACGTGCACGGCGCGCCGGTGCACATCGGACGGCCCGACCTGATCGGCATCCGTGACATCGCGGCGCCCGACTACGGCGACGTCGTGCCGGTGGAGCCGGACGAACTGGCCGTCTTCTGGGCCTGCGGCGTCACGCCGCAAGCGGTGGTGGAGGCGGCGCGGCTGCCGTTCTGCATCACGCACGCGCCCGGCTCGATGCTGATCACCGACTTGCTGAACCATCAGCTGGCCAGTCTTTGACCCCAACTCACCCACGACAGGAGACAAAACATGAAGTCGCTCATTTGCACCGTTGCGTTCGGCACCCTCGCGCTGGGCGCACAGGCCGAAACGAAGTGGGACCTGCCCACCGCGTATTCCACATCGAGCTTCCAAACCCAGAACGTGCAGCAGTTCGCCGACGAGGTGCAGAAGGCCTCGGGCGGCCAGCTGAAGATCACCACGCACCCGAACGCCTCGCTGTTCAAGGCCAACGAGATCAAGCGTGCGGTGCAGACCGGCCAGGTGCAGGCGGGCGAGTTCATCCTGTCCGGCGCCTCCAACGAGAACCCGCTGTTTGGCATCGATTCGATCCCGTTCCTGGCCACCAGCTACGCCGACGCCCGCAAGCTGTACGAGGTGTCGCGTCAGCCGCTGGAGAAGCTGCTGGCCTCGCAGGGCATGAAGCTGTTGTTCGCAGTGCCGTGGCCGCCGCAAAGCCTGTACTCCACGAAGCCCGTGTCTGCCTTCAGCGACCTCAAGGGCACCAAGATGCGCGCCTACAACCCGGCCACCTCGCGCATTGCCCAGTACGTGGGCGCACAGCCGGTGACGATCCAGCTCGCCGAGCTGGGCCAGGCGCTGGCCACGGGCACGGTCGACAACTTCCTCACGTCGAGCGCCAGCGGCATCGAGAGCAAGCTGTACGAGCAGACCAAGTACTTCTATGACGTGAATGCCTGGCTGCCGAAGAACGCCGTGGTGGTGAACCAGAAGGCCTTCGACGCACTCGACAAGCCCACCCAGGCTGCCGTGCTGAAGGCCGCGGCCGATGCCGAGGCACGCGGCTGGAAGCTCAGCGAGCAGAAGGACAAGGAGTACGTGCAGGAGCTGTCGGCGCACGGCATGCACGTGGACACCGGCAACGATGGCCTCAAGCGCGAGCTGAAGATCATCGGCGGGCGCATGACGACCGAGTGGGCCAAGTCGGCCGGCCCGGAAGGCCAGCAGATCATCGACGCGTTCCACAAGTCGTAGCCAGGAGCGCGCCATGTCGCAATCTTCGTTGTCCATGAGCGCCGAGCCGCCGGCGCCCGAGGTGCGCGTCGCGCCGCGGCGCGCGGCGCCCACCGCCGGCTGGGTGCGGGTGGTGGACCGCCTGCTGCTGGGCCTGGCCTGCATCGCACTGGTGGCGACACTCGTCGATGTAGCGCTCGGCATCGTCGCACGTCAGGTCGGCTGGAACATCATCGGGCTGGACGGCTATGCCGGCTATGCCATTGCGGCCGCTCTGTTTCTTGCGCTCCCCGCCACGCTGCGCCGGGGCGACCACATCCGCGTGACCCTGCTGCTGCAGAAGCTGCCCGAGCGCGGCCGCGATGCGCTGGAGTACTGGGCACTCACGGCGGGCCTGGGGCTCTCGCTGTACGCCGCCTTCTTCGCCTGTCGCCTGGTGTGGGTCTCGTACCTCACGCACGACGTCTCCACGGCATCGGATGCGACGCCGTTGTGGATTCCCCAAATCGCGATGGCCCTGGGCTGCATCGGCTTCGCGCTCGGATTTGCTGACGCACTGCTCGCACGGCTGCAGGGCCGCGAGTATTTCGAACAGGCCGGCGACGAGCCCGCCCGAGTGGAGTGACCATGGACATCGGCATTGCCTTCCTGCTCATCGTGCTGCTGTTCGCGGTGCTGGGCTCCAGCCTCTGGATCGGCCTGTCCCTGCTCGGCGTGGCCGTGTTCGCGATGGAGCTCTTCAGCCAGCGCCCCGTGGGCGACAGCATGATGCTGACGATCTGGGGCTCCACCTCCAGCTGGACGCT
>CAMLIZ010000200.1 GCA_946480245.1 uncultured Pseudomonadota bacterium | reverse complement strand
GACCGCGCGGCGATCAACCAGATCGCCAACAAGAACGGCACCAGCTCCACCGGCGGCACCACCTACAACCTGGCGGCCGCGGAAGACTGGGCCGCGGGCGCGGATGCGGCGGTGGTGGTGGCCGACACCACGGGCAACGGCGTCACCGTGAGCAACGTCGCCGTGCCGACCATCACCAGCGCCACCTACGACGCCAGCACCGGCGCACTGGTGGTCACCGGCAGCGGCTTCCTCTCGCGCAACGGCGCCACGAACGACATCGTGGCCAACAAGTTCACCGTCACCGGGGAAGGTGGCGCCACCTACACGCTGACCGACACCTCCAACGTCGAAATCACCTCGGGCACCAGTTTCACGCTCACGCTGAGCGCCACCGACAAGGCGGCGGTGAACCTGATCGAGACCAAGAACGGCACGGCCTCGAACGACGCCACCACCTACAACCTGGCCGCCGCCGAAGACTGGGCGGCAGGCGCCGATGCGGCGGTGGTGGTGGCCGACCTCACCGGCAACGGCATCACCGTGAGCCACGTGGCACCGCAGGTGTCCTCGGTGAGCGTGCCGTCGAACGCCACCTACGTCGCCGGCCAGAACCTGGACTTCACCGTCACCTTCGACAGCGCGATCACCGTCAACACGGGCGGCGGCACGCCGTTCGTGGCGCTCACGCTGGACAGCGGCGGCACCGTGCAGGCCAGCTACCTCAGCGGCTCGGGCACCAGCGCCTTGACCTTCCGCTACACCGTGGCCAGCGGCAACCTCGATACCGATGGCGTCGCGCTCGCCTCCACCATCTCCGCCAATGGCGCCACGCTGCGCAATGGCGGCGGTGACGACGCGGCACTCACGCTGCACGGCGTGGGCGCCACCAGCGGCGTGCTCGTCGACGCGGTGGCGCCCACCGTGGCCTCGGTGGCCGTGCCGGGCAACGGCACCTATGGCGCCGGGCAGGCGCTCGACTTCACCGTCAACTTCGACGAGGCCGTCACGGTGGACACCACCGGCGGCACGCCGCGCGTATCGCTGGTCGTCGGCAGCTCCACGGTGTTTGCCAGCTACCAGTCGGGCTCGGGCACGTCGGCGCTGACCTTCCGCTACACCGTGCAGGCCGGAGACGCAGACGCCGACGGCATTGCCGTCGGCTCGCTCGCCGCCAACGGCGGCACGCTGCGCGACGCGGCGGGCAACAGCGCCACGCTCACGCTCAACAGCGTGGCCTCCACTGCCTCGGTGCTGGTGGACGCGGTGGCGCCCTCCGTCAGCTCGGTGGGCGTGCCGGCCAATGCCACCTACGTGGCGGGCCAGAACCTCGACTTCACCGTCAACTTCAGCGAGGCCGTCACCGTCGACACCGCCGGTGGCACGCCCTCCATCGCGCTCACGCTGGACACCGGCGGCACGGTGCAGGCCAGCTACCTCAGCGGCTCGGGCACCAGCGCGCTGACGTTCCGCTACACGGTGGCCAACGGCAACCTCGACAGCGACGGCATCACGCTGGGATCGACGGTCACCGCCAATGGCGGCAGCCTGCGCGACGCGGCCGGCAACGACGCGACGCTGACGCTGAACAGCGTGGGCGCCACCGGCGGCGTGCTCGTCGATGCGGTCGCCCCCGCCGTGGCCAGCGTGTCGGTGCCCGCGGATGGCCACTACAAGGCAGGCGACCTGCTCAGCTTCACCGTCAACACGAGCGAGGCGGTGACCGTGAACACGGCGGGCGGCACGCCGCGCCTGGCGCTGGACATCGGCGGCAGCACCGCCTTTGCCAACTACGTCTCCGGCTCGGGCAGCACCGCGCTGACGTTCCAGTACACGGTGCAGCCGGGCGACACCGATGCCGACGGGATCACCATCAGCAGCTTGCAGTCCAACGGCGGCACCTTGCGCGATGCGGCCGGCAACGCGATGGCGCTCACGCTGGGCGGCGTGGCCAGCAGCGCCGGCGTGCAGGTGGACACCACCGCACCGGGCGCTTCGGCCATCGTGCGCGCCGATGCGAACCCCACCAATGCCGCGGCGCTCGGCTATACCGTGAGCTTCAGCGAGGACGTCAGCGGCGTCGACACGGCCGACTTCGCACTCACGGCCACCGGCTCGGCCAGCGGCAGCATCGCCTCGGTCACGCAGGTCGACGCCCACACCTACACGGTGCTGGTCAATGGCGTGGCCGGCACCGGCACGCTGCGGCTCGACCTGAACGCCAGCGGCACCGGCATCGCCGACACGGCCGGCAACGCGATCACCGCCGGGCTTACCGGTGAGGCCTACAGCCTGGACCACGACGCACCGGCAGTGGTCAGCGTCGGCGTGCCGGCCGACGGCACCTATGTGGCCGGCCAGACCCTCGACTTCACCGTCAACTTCAGCGAAGCGGTGGTGGTCAGCACCACCAGCGGCACGCCGCGCATCGCGCTCACGCTGGACACCGGCGGCACGGTGTTCGCCAACTACGTCGCCGGCTCGGGCACCTCGGGCCTGACGTTCCGGCTCACCGTGGCCAGCGGCGAGCTCGACAGCAACGGCGTCACGGTGGGCAGCAGCATCGACAGCAACGGCGGCAGCGTGCGTGATGTGGCGGGCAACGCCGCGCTTGCCGCGCTGCAAGGGGTGGGCGCCACCGGCGGGGTGCTCGTCGATGCGGTCGATCCGGCCGTCGCCGGCGTGTCGGTGCCTGCAGACGGCCACTACAAGGCCGGTGACGTGCTCAGCTTCACCGTCAACACCAGCGAAGCGGTGACGGTGGACACGGCCGGCGGCGCGCCGCGCCTGGCGCTGGATATCGGCGGCAGCACGGTCTTTGCCAACTACGTCTCCGGCTCGGGCGGCAGCGCCCTCGTGTTCCAGTACACCGTGCACGCCGGCGACAACGACGCCGACGGCATTGCGGTCACGGGCCTGCAGGCCCAGGGCGCCACGCTGCGCGACGCCGCCGGCAACGCGATGGCGCTCACGCTCAACGGTGTGGCCAGCAGCGCGGGCGTGGTGGTGGACACCACCGCGCCGGTGATCACCGACATCACCCGCCTCGATGCGTCGCCCACGGCTGCGTCGTCGGTGGGCTATGCCGTCACCTTCTCGGAAGCGGTATCGGGGCTCGATGCGGCCGACTTCTCGCTCGTCAGCAGCGGCAGCGCCAACGGCGCGGTGCTGTCGGTCACGCCGGTGGACGCGCACAGCTACCAGGTGCGCGTGGGCGGCCTGGCCGGCAGCGGCGAAGTGGTACTGCGGCTCAACGCGGCCGGCAGCGGCATCGTCGATGCCGCGGGCAACGCACTGGCCAGCGGTGCCGATGGCGGTGCCTACCTGCTGGTGCCGGTGCCTCCCGCTCCGCCGGTCGTGCAGGTGCCGCCGCCGGCACCCGAGCCGGCACCAACGCCCGCGCCGGCACCGGCGCCCGCGCCCTGGACGCCGCCGATCACCTTCAACCCCGCCGAGCCGATCAACCAGGTCGACGTGCCGACGATCCGGCCGATCACCAGCCCCTCGGTCGCGCAAACCGCCACCGGCCCGGCCGACGCGGTGCTGCCATTGACCTACGATGCGCTGGCGCCGGCCAACGCAACGGCGGTGCCGCATGCCGAGGGCCATGCCAGCTTCATCGAGTTGGGCACGGGCGCTGCGCAGGGCCTGCAGGCGATGCCCGACATCGGCGACTTCTCGGTGCGCGCCGGGCAGCCGGTGAACATCGGCCTGCCGCCGTCCACCTTCACCCACAGCGAGCGCGGCGAGCAGATCACGGTGGAGGTGCGCCTGGCCAACGGCCGGCCGCTGCCGGCGTGGCTCAAGTTCGACCCGGTCACCGGCACGCTCACGGGCCAGCCGCCCGCGGGCGTGAACCAGCGGCTGCAGATCGAGGTGATCGCGCGCGACAGCAAGGGCAACCGCGCGACCTCGCACATCGAGCTGCAGGTCAAGGCCGCCGGCAAGCCGCAGAGCTCGCTGTTCGACCCGCACGGCAGCGATCCGGCGCCGGCCGGGGGCCCTGCGGGCCGGCCCGGGCTCGCGGCCCAGTTCGACCGCCATGGCAGTGTGGCGCGGCAGGCCGAGCGCGAGGCGCTGGCCCGGCACATCGAGGCCGCCTCGCTGCAGAGCTGAAACCACCACACAACGACCACAACGACTTCAGGAGCACTCCCCCATGCACCGTTTCTCCCGCGTCCCGTCTCGCTCGCTGCTCGCCGCATTGATCGCCGCCGGTCTGGCAGGCTGTGCCATCCAGCCCCGCGTGCTGACCCCCGAGCAGCGCGAGGCCACGGTGCAGGCCGACCGCGATGCCATGCGCCAGCAGCAGGAGCCGGTGCAGGGGCCGATCACGCTAGAAGAAGCGATGGCGCGCGCGATCAAGTACAACCTCGACCACCGGTTGAAGCTGATGGAAGCGGCGGTGGCCGAGCGCCAGCTCGACCTGTCGCGCATCGACCTGCTGCCCAAGCTGGCGCTGTCGGCCGGCTACAGCTGGCGCGACAACGAGCTCGCCTCGTCCTCGCGCAGCATCCTCAGCGGCCAGCAGTCGCTGGAGCCTTCCACCTCCACCGACCGCGAGCGCACCACCGGCGACCTGGCGCTGAGCTGGAACGTGCTCGACTTCGGCGTCAGCTACTACAACGCGCGCCAGCAGGCCGACCGCGTGCTGGTGGCCGAGGAGCGGCGCCGCAAGGTGCTGCACCTGCTGATGCAGCAGACGCGCCAGGCCTGGTGGCAGGCCGCCGGTGCGCAGCTGCTCGAAGGCAAGATCGAACCGGTGCTGCAGCAGGCGCGGCAGGCGCTGGAGGATTCGCGCAAGGTCGAGGTCGAGAAGCTGCGCTCGCCGCTGGAGGCGCTGACCTACCAGCGCCAACTCATCGACATCGTGCGCCAGCTCGAAGCCGTGCGTGACGAGCTGGCGCAGGCCAAGCCGCGCCTGGCGTCGATCATGAACCTGGAACCCGGCCAGCCCTACACGGTGGCGGTCACCGGCTCGCTGCCGGCGCCGCACGTGAGCCTGCCGATGGCGCAGATGGAAGAAGCGGCACTGCTGCGCCGCCCCGAGCTGGTGGAGGCGCAGTACAACGAGCGCATCGGCGTGCTCGAAACGCGCAAGGCGCTGGCGCGGCTGCTGCCCGGCGTGGAGCTGGATTTCGGCGGCCACTACGACAGCAACAGCTTCCTCGTGCACCAGCAATGGGGCGACGCCGGGCTGCGCGTGAGCTGGAACCTGTTCAACCTGCTCAACGCCGGCACCATCCGCGGCCTCGCGCAGGCCCAGCTCGACGTGGCCAAGCAGCAGCGGCTGGCACTCAACATGGCCGTGCTCACGCAGGTGCATGTGGCTCAGATCGACTACATGGGCCGCGTGCGGCAGTACGAGCTCACCGAGCAGCTGAACACGGTGGAGCAGCGCATCCTGCACTACACGCACAACGCGGCCAGCGCCAATGCGCAGGGCAAGCTCGAGGAGATTCGCGCCGCCGCGTCGGCCATGATGTCGGAGCTGCGGCTGTACCAGAACTACGGCGCGCTGCAGGGCGCCTATGGCCAGCTGATCGCCACGCTCGGGCTGGACCCGCTGCCCGATTCGGTGCCCGCGCATGACCTGAAGACGCTGAGCGAGGCGGTGCGCGCCTCCGAACAAAATTGGTCCAAGACCGTGAACCCCGGAGGTGGTGCATGACCCGATGCGTCGGGCCGGTTCTTGCGCTTTTCGCACTTGCCTTCAGCGCCGCGTCGATGGCGCAGACCACCAGCCTGGTCGCCGACAAGGACGGCCGCATCCGCACGCAGCTGAGCGCGCGCAATGCCGTCACGCTGTCGGCGGAGATCCCCGCCCGCATCGCGAGCCTGCCGCTGCGCGAGGGTGACGCGTTTCGGGCAGGGCAGCTGCTGGTGGGCTTTGATTGCTCGCTCTACCAGAGCCAGCAGCACAAGGCCGACGCCGCGGTGGAGGCGGCGAATGCGGTGCTGCAGTCCGACCAGCGCATGGCCGAGCTCAACTCGATCGGCAAGTTCGAGGTGCAGCAGGCGCAGGCCAAGCTGAAGGAGGCGCAGGCCGAGGCGGCCAGCGCGCGGCTGCTGGTGGGCCGCTGCAGCATCACGGCGCCTTTCGCCGGCCGCGTGGCCAGGCGCCACGTGGCTGCCCATCAATACGTGACGCCGGGCAACCCGCTGCTGGACATCCTGGAGACCGGGCAACTCGAGCTGCAGATGATCGTGCCGTCCAAATGGCTGGCCTGGCTGAAGCCGGGCAGCGCATTCACCGTTGACGTGGAGGAACTGGGCAAGAGCTATCCGGCCAAGGTGCAGCGCCTGGGCGCGCAGATCGACCCGGTGAGCCAGACGGTGGCGGTGTTCGGCGTGGTGGATGGCCACCAGGCGGGCCTGCTGCCCGGCATGAGCGGCTGGGCGGTGTTTCCGCAGCGCAAGTAGGCTGTCGCGATGAATGGGCCTGATCCGTCGGCGCCGCTGCTGAGCCTGCTGCAGCTGCAACGCCGCGCGCGCGCCGCGAGCACGCCGCTGTCGCTGCAGTTCGTGATCGTCAACGAGACGCTGCAGCTCGTGCGCTATCGGCAGGCCGCGCTGTGGAGCGTGGCAGGGCCGGGGCAGGTGGCCGCGGTGTCCGGCCTGCCGCAGCCCGACCCGAACGCGCCCTACGTGCAGTGGCTGGCAGGGGTGTGCCGGCACCTGATGCGCGAGCAGCCCGAGGCGGCCGAGGTGGTGGTCGACGCCTTGCCAGAAGCCTTGCGTGCCGACTGGGCCGAGTGGCTGCCCGCGCACGCACTGTGGCTGCCGC
>CAMLIZ010000199.1 GCA_946480245.1 uncultured Pseudomonadota bacterium | reverse complement strand
CGGCCCACAGCAGCAGCCCGCCCCAGCCGGCGCCGATGTCGAGGAAGCGCTCGCCCTCGCGCAGCATCAGCTTGCGGCACACGTGGTCGAGCTTGGCCTCCTGCGCCTGCGCCAGCGCCATGCCCGGCTCATGGTAGTAGGCGCACGAGTACACGCGGCGCGGGTCGAGCCACAACGCGTAGAAGTCGTCCGAGACGTCGTAGTGGAACTGGATCTGCCGTGCGTCGTTCTCGGGGCTGTGGCGGGCCAGCGACTTGCCCTGGCGCATGAGCCCGCGCCACCAGCGCAGGCGCCCGGACTGCGGCTCCACCTCGCGCGGGTCGCCCATCAGCGAAGCGGCGGCGGCCATCATCGCGCGCGGCGTGCCGCGCAGGTCGAGCCGGCCTTCCACGTAGTCCTCGGCGAGGAAGCCGACGTTGCCGCTCACCAGGTGGGCCAGCGGGGACAGCTGCCTGAGTTCGACGGTGACCTCGGCATCGGACGGCCCGATGCGCCGCCCCCCGGGCAGCACCAGCGCCAGCGGCAGCTCGGCCGAGGAGAGTTTCTGTTCGGCAAGCGATTCGAGCGGATTCATGGCGCTCCCTGCGGACGACCGGACGGAAGGGCCACTTTAAGAACAAAGCGATGGCCTTCGCAACCGGCCCCTTTGCCCGGACGCGGCAGGCCCCTCGACGCGCCGTCGCCCGCTAGTGTGGCAGCGAGAAGTGTGCCTGCGCCTCCCCCGCGTCCGCGGGGGTGAGCAGTTGCTCGAAGGCACGGCTGTCGAGCGCGGGGGCGCGCAGGAAGCCCTGGTACTCGTGGCAACCCGCGCGCACCAGGAAGCGGCGCTGTGCCTCGGTCTCCACGCCTTCGGCGATCACGCGCAGCCCGAGCGCGCGCGCCATCTGGATGATCGCCTGCACGATGCCGGCGTCGCTGTCGTCGCCGGGCAGGCCCTTGACGAAGCTGCGGTCGATCTTGAGCTTCTCGATCGGAAAGCGCTTCAGGTACGCGAGGCTGGAGTAGCCGGTGCCGAAGTCGTCGATCGCCAGGTGCAGGCCGAGTTGCGCCAGCGCCTGCAGACGCGCCAGCGCCTCGTCGGCGTCGCGCAGCAGGATGGACTCGGTGAGCTCGAGCTCGAGCATGCCGGCCGGCAGGTGGGCCTGCTGCAGCGCAGCGGCCACGCGGTCCACGAAGTCGGGCTGCTGGAATTGCAGCGCCGACACGTTCACCGCCACCGGCATCGCCAGGCCCAGGCGACGCCACTCGGCCGCCTGGCGCACCGCCTGGGCCAGCACCCAGTCGCCGATCGCGATGATGAAGCCGCTGTCCTCGGCCACCGGGATGAACTCGGCCGGCGGCACGTCGCCCAGTTCGGCGTCGCGCCAGCGCACCAGCGCCTCGGCGCCGATCACGCGGCCGGTGGCCAGGTCCACCTGCGGCTGGTAGTGCACGCGGAAGTGGCCGCCGGCCAGCGCCTGGCGCATCGCGTGATCCAGCCGCATGCGCGAGCGCAGGTCGACGCGCGGACGCACCTGGTGGAAGCGGAAGCTGGCGCGGCCGCCGTCCTTGGCGCGCTGCATCGCGGTCTCGGCGTGGCGCACCAGCTCGTCGGCGTCCACGCTGTCGTGCGGGCACAGCGCGATGCCGACGCTGCAGGTGACGGTGAACTCGGTGCCTTCGAGCAGGCAGGGCCGCGACGTGGCGGCCAGGATGCGCTGCGCCGTGGCTTCGGCGCCGGCGGCGTCGGCGTGGTGCACCAGCAGCCAGAACTCGTCGCCGCCCACCCGTGCCACGAGATCCACCTCGCGCAGGCAGGCGCGCAGGCGCTCGCCCACCTCGCGCAGCACGCGGTCGCCCAGCTGGTGGCCCAGGCTGTCGTTGACCTGCTTGAAGCGGTCCAGGTCCAGCACCATCAGCGCAAACGGGTCGCCATCGCGGCGCGCCACCGCGATGGCATGCGCGAGCCGGTCGGCCAGCTGGCGCCGGTTGGGCAGGCCGGTCACGGCATCGGTGCACGACAGCTGCGTGATGCGCTGGTCGGCCGCGAGCAGCGCGGTGAGGTCGCGGAACGCGAACACGCGCCCGATCGGGCGCCCGCGGCTCCATTGCGGCTGCGCGATGCGCTCGAGCACCTGCCCCGAATGCAGCACCAGCCGGTCCGTGGTGTGCATCAGCGTGGCATCCTGGATCGCCTCCAGGCGGCTCTGGTAGTCGGCGCCGTCGGCCACGCTGCGGCGCATCCAGTCGAACACCACGCTGTCGTCATGCTGCCGCACCAGATCCTGCGGCAGGCCCCACAACTCGGCAAAGCGCCGGTTGAACGCGCGGATGCGGCCCGACAGGTCGGTCACCAGGATGCCGTCGGCGGTGGATTCCAGCGTCGCCTGCAGCTCGGCCAGCAGCGTCTCGCGCTCCTGCTCGATGCGGCGCTGCTCGGTCTGGTCCTGCAAGGCCACGAGGTACATCAGGCCTTGCGGCGTCGGCAAGGGGCTGATGCGGCGCTGTGCATGCACCGCGCTGCCGTCCTGGCGGCACAGCAGCGTGTGCGACTGCAGCACCGCTGCACCACCGTGCGGCAAAGCCTCCCAGAAGGCCTGGTCCTCCGGTGTGGCGATCAGGCTGGCCGCAGGGCGGCCCAGCACGGCGTCGCGCGCCAGTCCGAGCAGCGCGAGCGCGGCGTCGTTGACCGCCATCACGTGCAGGCTCGCGCCGTGCACCAGCCAGGCCGCCTCGTTCAGGCCCTGCAGCAGCGCATGCCAGGGCCAGGGCGGCGGAAGCAGGCTCACGCGCCGGGCTCCTCGTCCGTCGTGTCCGTGCAGGAGGGCCGGGCGCCGGCCACCGGCTCGAAGAAGTACGCGATGCGGCGCCCCGGCTCCAGGTATTCGAGCGTCGCGGGCGGCAGTTGCGCCGGCTTCAGGCTGCGGCGGATGCCCACGTCGGCCTCGCTCTCCAGGTCCACGTGCAGCGCCTCGTCGCGCGGCACCTTGGGGTCGTGCACCAGCACCCGCGGCTTCAGCGGGCGCGACGAGTTGACCGACACCACCATGCCGTAGCGGTCGTCGGTCAGCTGCACCAGCGAGCCCGGCGGGTACACGCCCATCATGCGCACGAAGCCGGAGAGCATCGCCGAATCGAACTTCTGCTTGCCCTGCGCGAACAGCAGCGACAGCGCCTCGTGCGGCGTCATCGCCTTGGACGGCAGCAGCGGGTTGCACAGGTTGTCGTAGCGGTTCACCAGCGCCACGATGCGCGCCGCGCCCGACAGGCGCTCAAGCTGCAGCTGCTGCGGAAAGCCGCTGCCGTCGGCCTGCTCGTGGTGCTCGGCGATCACCAACAAGGCGCCGGGGCTCACGCCCATGCGCCGCCCATGGCGCACGCCGTGCAGCACGTGCTCGCGGTACAGCGCTGTCTCTGGGGCGCTGAAGCCGTCTTGCGGAAAGCGCAGGCGGTCCGGCAGCTCCAGCTTGCCGATGTCGTGCAGCATCGCGCCCACGCCCAGGTCCATCATCTCGGCGTCGGGCAGCCCGAACACGCGGCCCATCAGCAGCGACACGATCGTGACGTTGAGCGCATGCGCGGTGGCGCGGTCGCCCGCGCCTTCGGTGAGCAGGCGGATGCACAGTTCCTGATCGCCCAGCATCTTGTCGAGCAGCGCGCGGGTCAGCGCCTCGGCCGCCTCGCGTGCGCCCTCGGGCTGCGCCGGCACGGCTTGCTGGATCTCGCGCCATGCGTGGCTGGCCTCGGCGTACTGGCGCTCCGCCAGGCTTTGCGCGGCGCGCTGCGCAGCCAGCGCCTCCTGGCGCAGCCGCTTGCGCGTCGCGAGTTCATCGGCGCTCGGCACGGTGCCGGCAGCCGCCGGCTTCGACGCGGCCGGCGGCCCGTCGCTCTTCTCCGGGCTCCAGCGCACCTGCCGCAGGCCGAGCGACTGGATCGTGCGGATCTGCTCGGCGCTGCTGATCCGGAAGCTCGACAGGGGAAAGGGGTGCGACATCCAGCCCACGTCCAGGTGGACGTACATGCCCACCCGGAGCTCGCGGACGTCGATTGTTGTGTTCATTTCTCGGCGAATTCCCGGCGTTGTTGGAGGCCGATCCGCAGAGCCGCCTCCCTTGTGCATGACATCGGCCGTCACGCCGCCAACTTGAACGCCTTGACCCGCCACGGCACGCTCGCCTATTATTTGGTTCATTAAAAGAACATGTGTTCGTTTATTGAACATCTGGGCCGACCTTCAAACGTGATCGACAAGCTTCTGCCCTCGCCTGCCGCCGCCGTGGCCGACGTGGCCGACGGTGCCACCGTGATGATCGGCGGCTTCGGCACGGCGGGCCTGCCGGCCGCGCTGATCGATGCGCTGATCGACCAGGGCGCACGCGAGCTGACGGTGGTGAACAACAACGCCGGCAACGGCGAGACGGGCCTGGCCGCGCTGCTGAAGGCGGGCCGCGTGCGCAAGATCGTGTGTTCGTTCCCGCGGCAGGTCGATTCGCAGGTGTTCGACGCGCTGTACCGTGCCGGCCGCATCGAGCTGGAGCTGGTGCCGCAGGGCAATTTGGCCGAGCGCATCCGCGCGGCCGGTGCCGGCATCGGCGGCTTCTTCACGCCCACCGGCTACGGCACCGCGCTGGCCGAAGGCAAGGAGACGCGCGAGATCGACGGCCGCATGTACGTGTTCGAAACGCCCATCCATGCCGACCTGGCGCTGATCCAGGCCGAGGCCGCCGACCGCTGGGGCAACCTGGTGTACCGCAAGAGCGCGCGCAACTTCGGGCCGATCATGGCGATGGCCGCCCGCACCACGGTGGCCGAGGTGCGGCGCGTGGTGCCGCTGGGCCAGCTGGACCCGGAGACCGTGGTCACGCCAGGCATCTTCGTGCAGCGCGTGGTGCATGTGCCGCGCGCGGCGCAGGAGGCCGCATGAGCGCCGGCTACCAGCGCTGGAGCCGCGAGCAGATGGCCGCGCGGGTGGCGCAGGACATTCCCGACGGCGCGGTGGTGAACCTCGGCATCGGCCTGCCCACGCTGGTGGCCAACCACCTGCCGCGCGACCGCGAGATCCTGCTGCACAGCGAGAACGGCATCCTCGGCATGGGCCCGGCACCGGCGCCCGGCCACGAAGACCCGGACCTGATCAATGCCGGCAAGCAGCCGGTGACCCTGCTGCCCGGCGGCGCCTTCTTTCACCATGCCGACTCGTTCGCGATGATGCGCGGCGGCCACCTCGACATCTGCGTGCTGGGCGCGTTCCAGGTGTCGGCGCGCGGCGACCTGGCCAACTGGCACACCGGCGCGCCCGACGCGATACCGGCCGTCGGCGGCGCGATGGACCTGGCCATCGGCGCCAAGCGCACCTTCATCATGATGGAGCACCTCACCAAGGACGGCGCCAGCAAGCTCGTCGAGCGCTGCACCTATCCGCTCACCGCGCCCGCCTGCGTGAGCCGCATCTACACCGACCTGGCCGTGATCGACGTGACGCCCGAGGGGCTGAAGGTGATCGATCGCGTGCCCGGCCTCGCCCACTCCGAGCTCGAGCGCCTGACCGGACTCCCGCTCATCGCCTGAAAGACCGGACATGTCCCACGCCTTCATCTGCGACGCGATTCGCACGCCCTTCGGCCGCTACGGCGGCGCCCTCGCCGCCGTGCGCGCCGACGACCTCGGCGCCGTGCCGATCAAGGCGCTGATCGAGCGCCACAAGGAGGTGGACTGGGAGGCGGTGACCGACGTGCTGTACGGCTGCGCCAACCAGGCCGGCGAAGACAACCGCAACGTGGCGCGCATGAGTGCGCTGCTGGCCGGGTTGCCCACCGGTGTGCCGGGCGCCACGATCAACCGGCTGTGCGGCTCCGGGCTGGACGCGGTGGGCAGCGCAGCGCGCGCCATCAAGGCCGGCGAGGCGCAGCTGATGATCGCCGGCGGCGTGGAGAGCATGAGCCGCGCGCCGTTCGTGATGCCCAAGGCCGAGAGCGCGTTCTCGCGCGCCAATGCGGTGTACGACACCACGATCGGCTGGCGCTTCGTGAACCCGAAGATGAAGGGGCAGTACGGCATCGACTCGATGCCCGAGACGGCCGAGAACGTCGCCGCCGAGTTCGGCATCGAGCGCGCCGCCCAGGACCGCATGGCGCTGGCCAGCCAGACCAAGGCACTGGCGGCGCAGAAGGCGGGATGGCTGGCCGCCGAGATCGTGCCGGTGACGATCGCGCAGAAAAAGGGCGACCCGCTGGTGGTAAGCCAGGACGAGCATCCGCGCGAGACCTCGCTCGAGGCGCTGGCCAAGCTCAAGGGCGTGGTCAAGCCCGACGGCACGGTGACCGCGGGCAACGCCTCGGGCGTGAACGACGGCGCCTGCGCGCTGCTGCTGGCCAGCGAGGCGGCGGCCGTGAAGCACGGCCTCACACCGCGCGCCCGCGTGGTGGGCATGGCCAGCGCCGGCGTGCCGCCGCGCATCATGGGCATCGGGCCCGCGCCGGCCACGCAGAAGGTGCTGCAGCTCACCGGCCTCACGCTCGACCAGATCGACGTGATCGAGCTCAACGAGGCCTTCGCCGCGCAGGGTCTGGCGGTGCTGCGCCAGCTCGGCCTGCAAGACGACGACCCGCGCGTGAACCCCTGGGGCGGCGCGATCGCGCTCGGCCACCCGCTGGGCGCCAGCGGCGCACGGCTGGCCACCACGGCGGTCAGCCAGCTCCATGCACGGGGCGGGCGCTACGCGCTGTGCACGATGTGCATCGGCGTGGGCCAGGGCATCGCGGTCATCCTCGAAAGGGTCTAGCGCCATGAGCACGCTCCCGACGCGCACCCAGGTCGTCATCGTCGGCGCGGGGCCGTCGGGGCTGCTGCTCGGCGCGCTGCTGCACAAGCACGGCATCGCCACCGTGCTGCTGGAGCAGCGCAGCGCCGACTACGTGCTCGGCCGCATCCGCGCCGGCGTGCTGGAGCAGGTGGCGGTGGACCTGCTCGACGAAG
>CAMLIZ010000198.1 GCA_946480245.1 uncultured Pseudomonadota bacterium | reverse complement strand
ATCGTCTACATCGACGAGATCGACAAGATCAGCCGCAAGGCCGACAACCCCAGCATCACGCGGGACGTGTCGGGCGAGGGCGTGCAACAGGCGCTGCTGAAGCTGATCGAAGGCACGATGGCGAGCGTGCCACCGCAGGGCGGGCGCAAGCATCCGAACCAAGATTTCCTGCAGATCGACACCACCAACATCCTGTTCATCTGCGGTGGGGCATTCGACGGCCTCGAGAAGGTGATCCAGAACCGCACGGAGCGTTCTGGCATCGGCTTTGGCGCCACAGTGCACAGCAAGACGGAGCGGAAGGTGTCGGACACCTTCCGCGAGGTGGAGCCGGAGGACCTGATCAAGTTCGGTCTCATTCCCGAACTGGTGGGCCGCCTGCCGGTGGTCGCGACTCTCGGCGAGTTGACCGAGGACGCGCTGGTGCAAATCCTGACCGAGCCGAAGAACGCGCTGCTCAAGCAGTACCAGAAGCTGTTCGGCATGGACGGCGTGGATCTGGAGATCCGGCCTTCAGCGCTGCAGGCGATCGCGCGCAAGGCCCTGGCACGCAAGACGGGCGCACGTGGGCTGCGCTCGATCATGGAAGCGGCGCTGATCGACACGATGTTCGACTTGCCCACGCTCGATGGCGTGGCCAAGGTCGTGCTCGACGAACACAACATCGAAGAGAACGCGAAGCCGCTGCTGGTGTATCGCGAGCAGGCCAAGGCCAGTGCCTGACACGCCAGTACGCCCCGGCACTGGATTCGCGCCCCATCCCCCTGCGGCAGTCGGTAAGACTGCTTGCAAATTTCGGCTCGGCCCTTAAGTAGGCCCGAGAAAGAGAGGTATCCATGTCCGGACATCCCGTACTGCCTGAAGAACCCATCACCCTGCCGCTGCTACCGCTGCGCGACGTGGTGGTGTTCCCCCACATGGTGATCCCGCTGTTCGTGGGACGCCCTAAGTCCATCAAGGCGCTCGAGGCCGCCATGGAGGCCGGCCGCCAGATCATGCTGGTCGCCCAGAAGGCCGCCGGCAAGGACGAGCCCAAGGCGGAGGACATGTTCCACGTCGGCTGCGTCTCCACCATCCTGCAGATGCTGAAGCTGCCCGACGGCACGGTGAAGGTGCTCGTTGAAGGCATCCAGCGTGCCCGCACCAATTCGATTTCGGACAACGGCGAGCACTTCATCGCCGACGTCACGCCAGTGCCGCCTCTGGCTGACACCAAGCCCGAAATCGAGGCATTGCGCCGCGCGGTGACGCAGCAGTTCGACCAGTACGTCAAGCTGAACAAGAAGATCCCTCCCGAGATCCTCACGTCGATCGCCGGGATCGACGACGCGGGGCGTCTGGCAGACACGATCGCGGCGCACCTGCCGCTGAAGCTCGACGCCAAGCAGAGCGTGCTCGATTTGTACGACGTAGCCAAGCGCCTTGAGAAGCTGCTCGAGCTGCTGGAGCACGAGGTCGACATTCTTCAGGTTGAAAAGCGCATCCGGGGCCGCGTGAAGCGCCAGATGGAAAAGAGCCAGCGCGAGTACTACCTGAACGAACAGGTCAAGGCCATCCAGAAGGAACTGGGCGATGGTGAGGAAGGCGCCGATCTCGAGGAACTCGAGAAGCGCATCAAGGCCGCCCGGATGCCGAAGGAAGCGCGCAAGAAGGCTGACGCGGAACTGAAGAAGCTGAAGCTGATGTCGCCGATGTCGGCTGAAGCCACCGTCGTGCGCAACTACATCGACACGCTGGTCAACCTCCCGTGGGCCAAGAAGACGAAGATCAAGCACGACCTCGCGTTCGCCGAGGATGTCCTCAATGAGGACCACTACGGCCTGGAAAAGGTAAAGGACCGGATCCTCGAGTACCTCGCGGTACAACAGCGCGTCGAGAAGGTGAAGGCACCCATTCTGTGCCTGGTGGGGCCGCCAGGCGTGGGCAAGACTTCGCTCGGCCAAAGCGTCGCTCGCGCCACCGGTCGCAAGTTCGTCCGCATGGCCCTGGGCGGCGTGCGTGACGAGGCCGAAATTCGTGGGCATCGCCGCACCTACATCGGGTCCATGCCGGGCAAGGTGCTGCAAAGCCTGGCGAAGATCGGCACGCGCAATCCGCTGTTCCTGCTCGACGAGATCGACAAGCTCGGAATGGATTTCCGCGGTGATCCGTCGTCGGCACTGCTTGAGGTGCTGGATCCTGAGCAGAACCACACCTTCAGCGACCACTACGTAGAGGTGGACTTCGACTTGAGCGACGTGATGTTCGTCGCAACGTCGAACTCGCTGAACATCCCTCCAGCGCTACTCGACCGGATGGAAGTGATTCGCCTGTCTGGTTATACGGAGGATGAGAAGCTCAACATCGCCCAACGCTACCTGCTGCCGAAGCAGCAGAAGAACAATGGCGTGAAGCCGGAGGAGATGGACGTCACCGAAGGTGCGATCCGGGGAATCATCCGCTATTACACCCGTGAGGCCGGTGTGCGCTCGCTCGAGCGCGAGATCTCCAAGATCTGCCGCAAGGTGGTCAAGGGGATCCAGCTCAAGACCTACGCCGGCCAGGTGGTGGTGACCGATGAGAACCTGAACGACTTCCTCGGAGTGCGTCGCTTCACTTACGGGCAAGCCGAAAAGGAGAACCAGGTCGGCCAGGTGGTGGGTCTTGCGTGGACCGAGGTTGGCGGCGACTTGCTGACCATCGAGGCGGCAGTGATGCCCGGCAAGGGCAACATCATCCGCACGGGCCAGTTGGGTGACGTGATGAAAGAGTCCGTCGAGGCTGCGCGCTCGGTCGTGCGCTCGCGTGCGCGCCGGCTTGGCATCAAGGACGAGCTGTTCGAGAAGCGGGACATCCATATCCACGTGCCAGACGGAGCCACGCCGAAGGACGGCCCAAGCGCGGGTATCGCGATGACCACCGCCTTCGTGTCGGCGCTGACGGGTATTCCGGTCCGGGCAGATGTCGCCATGACAGGGGAGATCACGCTGCGCGGCGAAGTCACTGCGATCGGCGGTCTGAAGGAGAAACTGCTCGCCGCTCACCGCGGCGGCATCAAGACCGTGATGATTCCGGAAGAGAACGTCAAGGATCTGCAGGACATTCCGGAGAACGTGAAGAACAAGCTCGAGATTGTTCCGGTCAAGTGGATTGATCGTGTACTCGAGGTTGCGTTGGAGCGTGCACCTGAGCCGTTGCCGGAGGAGGAGGCGGCCAAGGCGGAGCCTGCTGCCCCCCCTGCTGCTGCGGCGAAGACAGGCGAAGGCGCACAACCCATCGAAGCTGTGAAGCACTGAAGGGTCTTGCATCAAAGGAGACGGTCGATATATACTGCGCGCTTCGCTGAACAACGTAACGCGTTGAGCGGTGAAGCGGTCAGCAGTGACCGGCGACGCGGGAATAGCTCAGTTGGTAGAGCGCAACCTTGCCAAGGTTGAGGTCGCGAGTTCGAGCCTCGTTTCCCGCTCCAAATACCGAAGGGAAGCATCTGCTTCCCTTTTTTCTGCCTGGAACTGCACTCACCGCAAAGCAACCAAAGGGTCTTTGCGGCCTGTGTGAGAATCCGGGCCGAGCAGAACCGAGGGCGCGGTAGCAAAGCGGTTATGCAGCGGATTGCAAATCCGTCCAGGGCGGTTCGACTCCGCCCCGCGCCTCCAAATTGCAGGGCCTCGCATGCGAGGCCCTTGTCTTTGGCGTTGCCATAATCGCGCGCCGGCCCGGGTGGCGAAACTGGCAGACGCAGCGGACTTAAAATCCGCCGCCTCTCGAAAGAGGGCGTACGGGTTCGATTCCCGTTCCGGGCACCATGTGCGCAAAGCACGATTGCGAAACCCATCGGTCCGATTCCGTCTGATACGCTCTTTTCCCATGGCGGAACGCTCCATCCTCAGCCGTGCCGGCGCGGTTTTCGCTGCAGCAGCGTGCCGCGTGCTTCACGTGCAACGCGTATTGTTTTTCGAGACGCGGCTGCAGCCGGCACAGGCCAGCGCAGAGAGCCACCTGGGCGAGCTGCGGCTGTTCGTAGCCCAGCGGGCGGATATTGAGCGCTATGCCGGGCAACTTGTCGCGGTGCTTGGCCTCGGCTCCGACCTGCTCGAAGCGCGACTGGACCGTGGCAATGTGCTGCTGCTGGCCAGCCATCAGGATCAGGTGGTGGCGATGCTCTGGATGACCTTCGGTCGACAGCGCGTGAGCGAAGTGGGATCAGCTCTTCAGCCAAGGCCCGGCGAGTTCATCACTTTCGACGCGCTTACCCTGCCCACCTACAGGGGGCTCGGTGTGTCGACCGCATTGAACCGGCTGGCGTGTTCGCACGCGGCCGCGCAGCAGGCGGTGCGACAACTGGCGTGGCGACGCACGAACAATCGCGCGGCACTTCGAGTGGCGGAGAAACTTGGGCAGAGGCGCATCGCCACCGCCACCGCTGTGTGGCTGTTCGGATGTCGCGTCTACTTTGCGCTCGATTCGGTATCCGACTCGGTGCTGAGTCTGCTGGCGTAGGGCGGGCCGTCAAAGCGCGACGCGTTGCGCGTCGACTGCGGCGTCGATCCAGCGCCTGGCCTGCGGGCGCAGCTTTGCTGCGTCGCCGGTGGTTTCCAGGCGCAGCGAAGCATCGCATGCCGTGCCTGGGGGCGCCCAGAGATTGCGCGTCCGCTCGGCTACGGCCTCGGCGGTGTCCACCAAGGTGACATGCGCGCCGAGATGCTGCGCAATGCGATCCGCAATCAGCGGATAGTGGGTGCAGCCGAGTACGACAGTGTCAACGTTGGCGGCAACCAGCGGCGCGCAGTAGCGAGCGAGCAGCATTTCGACGTGCTCCGTGGCGCCCGGTCCAGCCTCTATGGCGTCGGCGAGGCCGGGGCAGGGCTGTAGCAGCACCGTGCACTGAGCCGCATGCTGCGCAACAAGTGCCGTCATGCGTTCGCTGTCTATCGTGCGCTGCGTCGCCATGACGCCGATGCGTCCGTTGCGCGTGCGGTCAACCGCGGGCTTCACCCCTGGCTCCACGCCCACGAAGGCCGTATGTGGCCACTGCGTCCTCAGTGCTCCGATCGCAGACGTCGTCGCTGTATTGCAGGCCACGACGAGCAACTGCGCGCCCGCGTCGACCAGATACGTGACGAGCCGCTCGCAGCGCTCGATCACCTCGCGTGCCGGTCGGTCGCCGTAGGGTGCATAGGCTGAATCGGCCACGTAGTGCAGCGGTGCCGTCGGCAGGGTCCGACGCAGCGCTCGCAAAACCGACAGCCCGCCGACGCCGGAGTCGAAGACTCCGATCCCGCAAGGTTGGCGTGGGGGTGTAGGCATCGGGCCGGCAGTCTAGCGGCAACGGCTGCGCATGGCTGTTGTCGCGGCGACGACAGTGGTGGTTGAGAGTCGCATCTAAAATAGAACGATCGTTCGTTTTATGGTGCGGTCTTTGCACGGTGACGAGCACTCGCCCCTCTAGAATCCCACTTAACGTTTACGTCAATCAACAAGGAGATTCGCGCCATGAAGGTTCTGGTACCGGTCAAGCGCGTCGTCGACTACAACGTGAAAGTTCGCGTGAAGTCAGACGGCACGGGGGTGGACATTGCCAACGTCAAGATGAGCATGAACCCCTTTGACGAGATCGCCGTCGAAGAGGCGGTTCGGCTGAAGGAAAAGGGCGTGGTGACCGAGGTGATCGCGGTGTCCTGCGGCGTGACGCAATGCCAGGAGACGCTGCGCACCGCGATGGCCATCGGTGCCGATCGCGCCATTCTTGTCGAGACAGATGTCGAACTGCAGCCGCTCGCCGTGGCCAAGATCTTGAAGGCGCTGGTCGACAAGGAACAGCCGCAACTGGTGATCCTGGGCAAACAGGCGATCGACGACGACTGCAACCAGACCGGCCAGATGCTGGCCGCGCTGGCGGATCTGCCCCAGGCCACCTTCGCGTCGAAGGTGGAAGTGGCCGATGGCGCCGCCACGGTGAAGCGCGAAGTCGACGGTGGGCTCGAGACAGTGAAGCTCGCGCTTCCGGCGGTGATCACCACGGACCTGCGTCTGAATGAGCCGCGCTACGTGACCTTGCCCAACATCATGAAGGCTAAGAAGAAGCCGCTCGAGATCCTGAAGCCGGCCGACCTGGGGGTGGACGTGACCCCGCGCATCAAGACGCTAAAGGTGGGCGAACCTCCCAAGCGCAGCGCCGGCATCAAGGTGCCCGATGTGGCCACGCTGGTCGCGAAGCTGAAGAACGAAGCCAAGGTGATCTGATCATGACTGCACTCGTCATTGCCGAACACGACAACGCCTCGATCAAGGGCGCGACCCTCAACACAGTCACCGCTGCAGCCGCCTGCGGAGGCGATGTGCACGTGCTGGTGGCGGGCAGCAACGCTGCCGGGGCGGCCCAGCAGGCCGCGAAGATCACCGGTGTGAGCAAGGTGGTGCATGCCGACGCGCCCCAACTTGGCGATCAGCTGGCCGAGAACATTGCGGCGCAGGTGCTGGCCGTCGCCGAGGGCTACAGCCACATCCTCTTTCCCGCCACGGCCGGTGGCAAGAACGTGGCACCTCGCGTCGCGGCCAAGCTCGACGTGGCCCAGCTCACCGACATCACCAGGGTCAATGCGCCGGACACCTTCGAGCGCCCCATCTATGCCGGCAACGCGATCGCCACGGTGCAAAGCGGCGACAAGGTGAAGGTGATCACCGTTCGCACCACGGGCTTCGATGCGGCCACCACCGGTGGTGGTTCAGTCCCGGTAGAAACGGTGCCCGCGGTGGCAGACAGCGGCAAGAGCGACTTCGTGGGACGTGAGGTCACCAAGAGCGACCGGCCGGAGCTGACCGCGGCGAAGATCATCGTGTCCGGTGGACGTGCGCTCGGCTCAGAAGAGAAGTTCAACGAGGTGCTCACGCCGCTCGCTGACAAGCTGGGCGCGGCGCTCGGCGCCAGCCGTGCGGCGGTGGACGCGGGCTACGCCCCCAACGACTGGCAGGTGGGGCAGACGGGCAAGATCGTGGCGCCCCAGCTGTATGTGGCGGTGGGCATCAGCGGCGCCATTCAGCACTTGGCCGGCATGAAGGATTCCAAGGTGATCGTGGCGATCAACAAGGAT
>CAMLIZ010000197.1 GCA_946480245.1 uncultured Pseudomonadota bacterium | reverse complement strand
CGTCGGACGAGTGCTACTCGGAAATCTACTTCCGCGACGAGCCGCCGCTGGGCGCGCTGCAGGCCGCTGCCGCACTCGGACGACACGGCTTCCGCAACCTCGTCACGCTGACCAGCCTGTCCAAGCGCTCCAACGTGCCCGGCATGCGCTCCGGCTTCGTCGCCGGCGACGCGCGCCTGCTGAAGAGCTTCCTGCTGTACCGCACCTATCACGGCAGCGCCATGCCGCCGCCGGTGCAACGGGCCAGCGTGGCTGCATGGAACGACGAAACCCATGTGGTGGAGAACCGGGCGCTGTACCGCACCAAGTTCGAGCAGGTGACCCCGCGCCTGGCCGAGGTGCTGGACGTGCGGTTGCCGGATGCCAGCTTCTACCTGTGGGCCGGCATTCCGCCACACGTTTGCGGCGGCAGCGACACGGAGTTCGCCCGCCAGCTGCTCGCTCAATACAATGTGACCGTTCTTCCCGGCAGCTACCTGGCGCGCGAGGCGCACGGCGCCAACCCCGGCGCCGGCCGGGTGCGCCTGGCGCTGGTGGCCGGCGTGGCCGAGTGCCTGGAAGCCGCCGATCGCATCGTCTCCTTCGTGCAATCCTTTCCCCGCTGATCCATGACCACCTCCTTCGACCAACTGCAGTCCACGATCGACCTCGCCTGGGAGAGCCGCAACCAGCTCACCGCGGCCTCGTCGCCCGCCGTGCTGGAAGCCGTGGAGCAGGTGGTGTCGGCCCTCAACATCGGCCGCCTGCGCGTGGCCGAGAAGCTTGACGGTCAATGGGTCACGCACCAGTGGGTCAAGAAGGCGGTGCTGCTGTATTTCCGCCTGCACGACAACCAGCTGATGAAAGCGGGCGGCTACGCACAGTTCTTCGACAAGGTGCCGCTGAAGTTCAGCCACCTCGACGAACACCAGGTGCGCGAGAGCGGCGTGCGCATCGTGCCGCCGGCCGTGGCACGGCACGGCAGCTTCATCTCGCGCGGCGTGGTGCTGATGCCCTCGTACGTGAACATCGGCGCCTACGTGGGCGAAGGCACGATGGTGGACACCTGGGCTACCGTCGGCTCGTGCGCGCAGATCGGCAAGAACGTGCACCTGTCCGGTGGCGTGGGCATCGGCGGCGTGCTGGAGCCGCTGCAGGCCAACCCGACCATCATCGAGGACAACTGCTTCATCGGCGCCCGCTCCGAGGTGGTCGAGGGCGTGATCGTCGAGGAGAACTCGGTGCTCGGCATGGGCGTGTACCTCGGCCAGAGCACGCCGATCTACGACCGTGCCACCGGCGAGATCACGTACGGCCGCGTGCCTTCGGGCTCGGTGGTGGTGAGCGGCTCGCTGCCGCGCGACAACGGCCGCTACAACCTCTATGCGGCCGTCATCGTCAAGCGGGTGGACGCGCAGACGCGCTCCAAGACCAGCATCAACGACCTGCTGCGCGACTAGCCCGTACGGGACGCGATGCGAACCAACGCGCGCTCGCTTCTGGCGCCGTGGCTCGCGACGCTGCTGCTGCTTGCCTGCGGCGCGGCCTGGGGCCTGCCCACTTTGCGCGTGCTCGCCTGGCCGGGCTATGCCGACCCGGACATCGTCAAGCGCTTCGAGCAGGCGCACAACGTGAAGGTGCAGGTGGCGATCGTCAGCTCCGACGAAAGCCTGTGGGAGCGTGTGAACGGCAACGGCGGCGGCGACGTCGACGTGTTCGCGGTCAACACGGCGGAGCTCAAGCGCTACGTGGACGCCGGCCTGGTGGTGCCGTTGAACCTGGCCAACATCGCCAACACAAGGCAGCAGCTGCCGCGCTTTCGAAACCCGGCCGCGATCCCGAGCCTCACGCGCGACGGCCGCGTCTACGCGGTGCCTTTCACCTACTCGGCGATGGGCCTGATCTACGACCGTCGCCAGTTCGCTGCGCCACCCGATTCGATCACCGCGCTGTGGGATCCTCGCTATCGCGGCCGCGTACTCGCGTTCGACACCAGCAGCCACAACTTCTCGATCGCCGCGCTCTCGCTCGGGCGCTCCGATCCGTTCCACCTCGACGAGCAGGCGATGCGCGAGGCGGTGCAGCGCCTGATCGAACTGCGCCGCAACGTGCTCACGTTCTACAGCCTGCCGGAGGAAGCCGCGGAGCTGTTCCGCTCGCAGAAGGTGGCCCTGCTGTTCGCGAACTACGGCACCCAGCAGGTGCAGCAATTGCGCCAGGCGGGCGCCGACATCGGTTACGTGATCCCGCGTGAGGGCGCCCTGGCCTGGCTGGATTGCTGGACCGTCACCCGCGGCGCGCGCGACAAGCCGCTGGCCGAGGCCTGGATCAACTTCATGCTCGAGCGCAGCGTGAGCACCGCGCTGACCGAACGCCAGGGGCTGGCCAACACCGTGGCCGAGACGCCTGGCCTGGAGCAGGCCGGACGCATCCTCTGGCTCGAACCGGTGGAGGACGCCGACCGCCGTGCTGCCCTGTGGGCGCAGATCGTGTCCGGCGCGCGGCCCGGCGCGGTGCTGGCACGCAAACCATGAAGCTCGGCCTGCACGCGCGGCTGATGATGCTGTTCGCAGCCTTCGGCGTTCTCGCCACCGGCCTCACCGGCCTTTACGCGTATCGGCAGGCGCGCGAGCTGCTGGTGCAGGCCACCGAGCGCGACCTGCTCACCACCACCGAAATGCTCGCGCAGCGCCTTTCCGCGGTGACGCAGAGCATCGGCTCCGACGCGCGCCAGATCGCGCGCCTCGCCGCCACCCGGGACATCGCCGCGGGCGCTGCCACCGCCGAGCAGCGCGCGCTGCTTGCCGATTCGTTCCGCACGCTGCTGCTCACGAACCCACGCTACTTCCAGGTGCGCCTGATCGGCGCAGCGGACCACGGGCTCGAACTGGTTCGGTTGGACCGCGACGGCGCCGAAGCCGTGCCGGTGACCGGCGACGCACTGCAGGAGAAGGCCCACTTTCCCTACGTCTTCCGCACGCTCGCGCTGCAGACCGACGAGGTGTTCCTGTCGAAGATCGGGCTGTACCGGGAGGCGGGCGGGCACGCGGGGCTGAACCGGCCCGCCTTGCAGGTGGCCAGCCCGGTGATTTCCGAGGGCGGCCAGACGCTCGGCGTGGTGGTGATCGGCGTGGACGTGGGCCGCCTGTTCGACGCCCTTCGCGGCGGCCTGCCCCGGCACCTGAAGCTGATGCTGGCCAACGAGTGGGGCGATTTCCTGATCCATCCCGATCCCGCACAGGCCTTCGCGTTCGAGCGCGGCCCGCGCGTGCTGCTGCAGGACACCTTCACCGAAGCCGCACCGCTGTTCCAGAGCCAGGTGACACCCGTGCTGGGCCAGGCCGAGCTGAACGACGGCGAGCAGCGCGCGCAGGTGCTCGGCGCCTTCGTGCGCATGCGCCTCGCACCCGACGCCGAGGGCAGCGAGGTGGTACTCGGCGTGGCCGAGCCGCTGGCCGAGATCCTGCAGTCCACGCACCTACTCGGCCGCACGATGGTGCAGATCGTGCTCGGGTTCAGCGCCGTGGCCGTGCTGCTCGCGGTGCTGGCCGCGCGCGTGGTGACGCGCCCGCTGAAGCAGATGACGCGCGAGGTGCAGCGTTTCGCGAGCGAGCACGTCGTGGGTGAACTCCCGCTGCACCGGCGCGACGAAATCGGCGAGCTGGCGCGCGGCTTCCACCAGATGCAGCAGCGCGTGCGCGCATCGATGTCGCAGCTGCAGAGCAGCCACGAGCAATTGGCGGAGCAGGCACGGCGCGACCCGCTGACCGGCCTGCACAACCGCGCCAGCTTTTCCGAACGGCTGGAGCACGCGATCGAGAGCGCGCGCCGCCAGCATCACGCGCTGGCGCTGCTGTTCATCGACCTCGACCGCTTCAAGCAGGTGAACGACCAGTACGGCCATGCCGTAGGTGACCGGGTGCTGCGCCACGCGGCCCACCTGCTGAAGGCCAGCGTGCGCGAAGCGGATACCGTGGGTCGCGTCGGCGGCGACGAGTTCGTGATCCTGCTCGAAGCCGTGACCGACGAGCGCGACGCCGGGCGCGTGGCACAGAACCTGATCGAGCGCTTCGCGCAGCCGATCGCGGTGGGCAGCATCCGCGTGGAGCTGGGGCTGTCGGTGGGCATCAGCCTGTTCCCGCGCGACGGCGTCGACGTGCCTTCGCTGCTGCAGCGTGCCGACGAAGCGATGTACCGCTCGAAGAGCAGTGCCGGGAACCGGTACAGTGTGTTCGGCGATTTGTAGCCGGTCGCCGTTTCGAAGACCCTTGGGAGACCTCGCATGAGCGGTGGCAACATGGAGCGCGTGCTGCGCATGATGGCCGAGAAGAACGCCTCGGACGTCTATCTTTCGGCAAACACGCCGATCCTGATCAAGATCAACGGCCAGATCCTGCAGATCACCGATCAGCCCTTGACGCACACGCAGCCCCGCCAGCTGCTGGCCGAATTGCTCACGCCCACGCAGCTCGAGGAGCTGGACGACACCGGCGAGCTCAACGTGGGGGTCGGCATCCCGAAGGTGGGCAGCTTCCGGCTGTCGGCTTTCAAGCAGCGCGGCTCGATCGCGGCAGTGTTCCGCTGCATTCCGGTGAACATCCCGGCGCTGGACTCGCTGAATCTGCCGCCGATCCTGCAGACGCTGGTGCTCGAGAAGCGCGGCCTGATCCTGATGGTGGGCGCCACCGGCACCGGCAAGAGCACCACGCTGGCGTCGATGCTGGAGCAGCGCAACCAGCAACTCACCGGCCACATCCTCACCATCGAGGATCCGATCGAGTTCCTGTTCACCAACAAGAAGTCGGTGGTCAACCAGCGCGAGGTGGGTCGTGACACGCAAAGCCTGCAGGTGGCGCTGAAGAACGCACTGCGCCAGGCGCCCGACTGCATCCTGATCGGCGAGATTCGCGATCGAGAAACGATGACGTCGGCGATCTCGTACTCGCTGTCGGGCCACCTGGTGCTGGCCACGCTGCACGCCAACAACAGCTACCACGCGCTGGGCCGCATCCTGTCGTTCTATTCGCCGGAGGCGCGGCCGGCGCTGCTGTCCGACCTGGCCTCGGGCCTGAAGGCCATCGTCTCGCAGCGCCTCGTGCGCTCCACGGCCGGCGGGCGCATCCCGGCGGTGGAGGTGCTGCTGAACACCAAGCTGGTGGCCGAGATGATCGAGGCCAGCGACTTCAGCGGCGTGAAGGAGGCGATGGAGAAGTCGATCGCCGAAGGCTCGCAGAGCTTCGAGCACGACCTGGCGCGCCTGATCAACGAGGGCAAGATCACGCGCGACGAGGGCCTGGCCTTCGCCGATTCGCCCACCAACCTGCTGTGGCGTCTGCAGAACGACACGGCCCCGGTGTCCCGCGTGCCGCCGAAGAAGGAAGAGCCCGATCCCGCCTCGTTCACCGAGATCACGCTGGATGTGCCGGCCGAAGACCCGCGCAACACGCGCGCCGGCCGCCTGACCCAGGCGGGCGGGCTGGCACCGGTGGGCCGGGGGCGTTGAACCCGTGAGCGAGACCCTGCAACTGCTCGAGGCGCTGATCGCGCGCCCCTCGGTCACGCCGCGCGACGAAGGCTGCCAGGCGCTGATCGCCGAGCGGCTGGCCGGTGCCGGCTTCGTGTGCGAGACGCTGATGGCCGGGCCGGATGACTTTCGCGTCACCAACCTGTATGCGCGGCGCCAGGGCACGCGCCCCGGCCCGACGCTGGCCTTTGCCGGCCATACCGACGTGGTGCCCACCGGCCCGCTCGCGCAATGGCAGAGCGACCCCTTCGTGCCCACGCACCGCGGCGGCAAGCTGTATGGCCGCGGCGCCGCCGACATGAAGACCTCGATCGCCGCGATGGTGGTGGCGGCCGAGGAGTTCGTGCGCGCGCACCCCGACCATGCCGGGGCGATCGTGCTGCTGATCACCAGCGACGAGGAAGGCCCCTCGCTCGACGGTACCGTGCGGCTGGTCGAGCTGCTGCAGGCACGCGGCGAGCGGCTCGACGCGTGCATCGTCGGCGAGCCCACGTCGGTGGAGCGGCTGGGCGACATGATCAAGAACGGCCGCCGCGGCACGCTGTCGGGCAAGCTCGCGGTCAAGGGCATCCAGGGGCACATCGCCTATCCGCAACTGGCGCGCAACCCGATCCACCAGCTCGCGCCCGCGCTGGCCGAACTGGTGGCCACCCAGTGGGATGCGGGCAACGCCTACTTCCCGCCCACCAGCTGGCAGGTGTCCAACATCCACGGCGGCACCGGCGCCAACAACGTGATCCCGGGCGAGGTGGTGGTGGACTTCAACTTCCGCTTCAGCACCGAATCCACGCCGGACAGCCTGAAGCGCCGCGTGCATGCGGTGCTCGACCGGCACGGGCTGGAGTACACGCTGGCGTGGACGCTGGGCGGCGAGCCTTTCCTCACGCCACCCGGCAGCTTGAGCGAGGCGCTGGTGGCGGCCATCCACGCGCAGACCGGCGTCACGCCCGCGCTGTCCACCACGGGCGGCACCTCCGACGGGCGCTTCATCGCCAGGATCTGCCCGCAGGTGGTGGAGTTCGGCCCGATCAATGCCAGCATCCACAAGATCGACGAGCACGTGGAGGTCGGCAGCATCGAGCCGCTCAAGAACATCTACCGCGGCACCCTGGAGCGGCTGCTCCGATGACGCTGATCGAGTGCATCGAGGCGCAGGCCGCCCGCCTCGAACAAGCGGGTGTTTCGTTCGGGCACGGCACGAGCAACGCGTTCGACGAAGCAGTATGGCTCGGCCTGTGGCGCCTGCAGTTGCCGCTGGACGACCTAGACGGCGTGGCCGAGCGCCCGTTGACTGGCGACGAGCAGCGCGCGATCGAGTCGCTCGTGCAGCAGCGCATCACCACGCGCAAGCCGGCCGCCTACCTCACCCATGAGGCGTGGCTGCAGGGCGTGCCGTTCTATGTGGACGAGCGCGCGATCGTGCCGCGCAGCCTGATCGCCGAGCCGCTGGCCGACGGCACCCTGGACGCATGGCTGTCCGACTGCACGCAGCGGGTGCTCGACCTGTGCACCGGCAATGGCAGCCTCGCCGTGCTGGCTGCGCTGGCCTGGCCCGATGTGCAGGTGGACGCCGCCGACATCAGCGCCGACGCCCTCGCGGTGGCGCGCATCA
>CAMLIZ010000196.1 GCA_946480245.1 uncultured Pseudomonadota bacterium | reverse complement strand
GCATCAACCCCGGCTTCGGCCACGGCCACAGCCGCAAGACCAACACCGGCGGCGACACCAGCAAGCACGGCATCTGGCACGCCGACCTGCCGCGGGCGCTGGAGACCGTGCGCCGCCATGGGCTGCGCCTGGTGGGCCTGCACATGCACATCGGCTCCGGCGTCGACTACGACCACCTGGCCCAGGTGTGCGACGCGATGGTCGCGCTGGTCACCGGCATGGGCCACGACCTCGAAGCCGTGTCCGCCGGCGGCGGCCTGTCGGTGCCCTATCGCAGCAACGAGGCGCGCATCGACCCGGCGCACTACTTCAGCCTGTGGGATGCCGCGCGCCGCCGCATCGAGGGCGCGCTGGGACACGCGGTGCGGCTGGAGCTCGAGCCGGGCCGCTACCTGGTGGCCGAAGCCGGCGTGCTGCTGGCCGAGGTGCTGGCGGTGAAGGACATGGGCGCCAACCACTTCGTACTGTGTGACGCGGGCTTCACCGAGCTGGCGCGCCCGGCGATGTACGGCGCCTACCACCGCATCGAGGTGCTGCGCGCCTCGGGCGCGCCCGCGGGCGGGCCGCTGCGGCCCACCGTGGTGGCGGGCCCGCTGTGCGAATCGGGCGACGTGTTCACGCAGGGCGACGGTGGCGTGGTGCTGCCGCGCGAGCTGCCCGCCGCCCAGGTGGGCGACCTGCTGGTGTTCCACGACGCCGGCGCCTATGGCGCGTCGATGAGCTCCAACTACAACAGCCGCCCGCTGGCGGCCGAGGTGCTGGTGGACGGCGACGCGCAACGGCTGATCCGGCGCCGCCAGACCCTGGCCGAGCTGCTGGCACTGGAAGCGGTCTAGGCCGCGGCCACGGCAGGCGGGCCGCGCCGCTTCTTCCACTGGCGCAGCGCCAGCGGCACCGTCACCATGGCGATGGTCAGCACCCACAGGCCGACGCAGATGCCGCTGCTCCACAGCACGTCGAGCCCGCCGTTGCTGATGCTGAGCGCGCGCCGCAGGTTCTGCTCCATCAGGTCGCCGAGCACGAAGCCGAGGATCAGCGGCGCCATCGGCACGTCGCACTTGCGCAGCGCATAGCCGGCCACGCCCAGCCCGGCCATCAGCACCAGGTCGAAGGTGGTGGCGTGCACGGCATACACACCCACCGTGCTGATCGCCAGGATGCCGGGCACCAGCAGCCAGGTGGGCACGCGCAGGATGCGCGTGAACAGGCCCACCATCGGGATGTTCATCAGCAGCAGCATCACGTTGCCGATGAACATCGACGCGATCAGGCCCCACACCAGCTGCGGCTGCTGCTGGAACAGCATCGGCCCCGGCGTGATGTTGTAGAGCGACAGCGCACCGGCCATCACGGCGGTGGTGCCCGAGCCCGGCACGCCGAGCGTGAGCATCGGCACGAACGAGCCGCCGGCCGACGCGTTGTTGGCGGCCTCGGGTGCGGCCACGCCGCGGATGTCGCCGTGGCCGAAGGTGCCGTCCTTGTCGCCCAGGCGCTTTTCCATCGAGTAGGTGATGGCGCTGGCGATGGTGGCACCGGCGCCCGGCAGCACGCCCACCACGAAGCCGACCAGGCTGGATCGCAGCGTGGCCCACCCCGTGAACATGAACTCGGCACGGTTGAACAGGTTGCGCCCGGTCTGCTTGATCATGCCTTCGCTGCTGACCAGGTGCTCCAGCATCAGCAATATCTCGCTGACCGAGAACAGGCCGATCACCACCACGATGAACTGGATGCCGTCGGCCAGGTGCACCGAGTCGAAGGTGAAGCGGTACACGCCGGAGTTGGAGTCCACGCCCACGGTGGACAGCGCCAGCCCGATCAGCGCGGCCAGCAGCGCCTTCATCGGCTTGTCGCCCATCAGGCCGGTGAGGCAGGCGAAGGCAAAGCACATCAGCGCAAAGTACTCGGCCGGCCCGAAGGCCAGTGCCCAGCGCGCCAGCAGCGGCGCGAACAGCGCGATGCCCACGGTGGCCATGATCGAGCCGACGAACGAGCTCCAGGCCGAGATCGACAGCGCCACGCCGGCCAGGCCCTTGCGCGCCATCGGGTAGCCGTCGATCGCGGTCATGATGGCGCCCGCGTCGCCCGGCACGTTGAGCAGGATCGACGAGATGCGGCCGCCGTATTCGCAGCCGATGTACACGGCCGCCAGCAGGATCAGCGCCGTCTCCGGCGGCAGCTTGAGCGCGAAGGCCAGCGGCAGCAGGATCGCCACGCCGTTGATCGGGCCCAGGCCGGGCAGCATGCCCACCACGGTGCCGATGAAGGCGCCGATCGCCGCCACCACCAGGTTGATCGGCTGCAGCGCCACGGCAAAGCCGCTGCCGAGCGCGGACAAGGTACTCATCAATGACCTCCGAACAGGAACGCGAGCAGCCCGGTAGGCAGCACCACGTCGAGTGCCTTGTCGAACAGCAGGTACAGCCCCAGCCCGAGGCCGACGCCGCCGATCAGCGCACCGCGCCAGCGGCCGCCGAACACCAGGCCCACCGGCACCGACATCAGCGCCGTGGCCACCACGAAACCGAGTGACTCGAACAGCAGCGCATACGCCAGCACCGCGGCCATGCACGCCAGCAGCGCGCCGAAGCGCCCCGGCGCGACGGCTGCGCTGTGCGCCGACGGCCGCCCCACCAGCCAGAGGCCAGCGGCGAAGATCAACGCGGCCAGCAGCATCGGAAAGGCGCGTGGCCCCACCGGCTCGTAGGCAAAGGGCGGCACGTAGCTGCGCGCCGCCCACGCCATTGCGGCCGCGCCCGCCATGCAGACGGCACCGAGAACGCGATCACTCGTCATCGCAGGCTCACTGCGCCGGCTTCTTCAAGCCGAACTGCTCGACGACGCGGCTGTACTGCTTGACCTGGCGCTTCACGTAGGCGTCGAACGCGGGGCCGGTCATTTCGAACGGGAACAGCCCGCGCTCGGCCTGCAGCTTCTTGAACTGCGGCGTGGCCATCATCTTGGCGAACGCGTCCACCCAGGCCTTGTAGTCGGCGTCGCTCACCTTCGGGCCCATGTAGAAGCCGCGGATGATCGGCCAGGTGATGTCGTAGCCCTGCTCGGTGGCGGTGGGCACGTTGGCCAGCGCGCCGGGCAGGCGCTTGTCGCTCATCACCCCCAGCACGCGGAACGGCGCACCGGCCTCGATCTTCTCGGCCAGCTCGGACGCGTCGCCCGAGTACACCTGCACGTGACCGCCTTGCAGCGCGGTGGTGGCCTCGCCGCCGCCTTCGAAGGCGACGAAGCGCATGGCCTTGTAGTCGATGCCGGCGGCCTTGGCCACCAGCGCGGCCTTCATCCAGTCCTGGCTGCCGACAGTGCCGCCGGCGCCGAACACCACCTTGCTCGGGTCGGCCTTCACGGCCACCATCAGGTCCTTCAGCGTCTTGTACGGCGAATCCTTGGACACCGCGATCACGCCATAGTCGGCGCCCACGCCGGCCAGCCAGCGCACGTCGTCGGGGCCGTATTTGCCGAACTTGCCTTGCGCGATGTTGAGCAGCGAGCCGCCGGAGAACGCGACGATCGTGTTGCCCTCCGCCGGGCGCTGCGCGATCACGGTGTTGTAGGCCACCGCGCCGATGCCGCCGGGCATGTAGCTCACGCGGACCGGGTCGCTGACCAGCTTGGCCTCCATCAGGCCGCTTTGCGCCAGCTTGCAGGTGAGGTCGAAGCCGCCGCCGGGCTTGGCCGGCGCGATGCACTCGGGCTTGTCGAACGGGCCGGCGGCAACGGCCAGCGTGGCGGCCAGGGCCAGCACGGTGCCCGCAAGGGTGCGCTTGATCATCGCTGTGTCTCCAGGGGTTCTCAGGGAGGGCCCACTGTAGGAAAACGCGACTTTCGGCGGCCTTTCAGTTCGCTTGCGGGTTTTCCCCGAGCCGCGGCAGCACGATCGCGACGCGGGCACCGCGGCCCTCGGGCCCGGCCCCCACCTGCAGCTCGCCGCCGAACTGGCGCGCCACCGAGCGCACGATCGCCAGGCCCAGGCCCGATCCGGCGCCGCTGACGTTGCTGCCGCGAAAGAAGCGCTCGCCGGCACGCGCGCGCTCGGGCTGCGGAATGCCCGGGCCGTCGTCCACCACCGCCAGCGCCACGCTGGCCTGCTGCGGCTGCACCTGCACCGTCACGCGGCCGCCGGCCGGCGTGTAGCTGATCGCGTTGTGCAGCAGGTTGCCCATGGCCTCGCGCAGCAGGCCCGCATGCACCTGCGCCTGCACGGGCTGGTCGGCCGGCTCGAAGCCCAGGTCCTGCCCCTTGGCGCGCGCCTCGCTCCACCATTCGCGCGCCACGCTTTCGGCGAACGCGTTCAACTCCAGCGGCGCTACCGGCACGTCGGGCGCGTCGGCACGCGCCAGTGCGAGCATCTGGTTGGTGCGGCGCACCGTGTCGTCCAGCTGCAGCTTCAGGGCCTGCAGTGCCTCGCGCAGGCGTTGCGGGTCGGGCTCGCGCAATGCATAGCCGAGCTGCGCGTTCAAGGTGGCCAGCGGCGTGCGCAGCTGGTGCGAGGCATCGTCGATGAAGCGGCGCCGCTCCTCCAGCAGCGCGCGGTGGCGCTGCACCTGGTGGTTCACCGCCTCCACCAGCGGCCGCACGTCGGCCGGCACGCCGTGCGGATCGATCGGCGCCAGGTCCTGCGGGTCGCGCGCCACCACCTCGTCGTGCAGGCGGCGCAGCGGCCTCAGCGCCCAGGCCACCGAGCCGGCCAGCAGCGCCGCCCCCACGGCCAGCAGCACGAGGTCACGGCTGATCGCGTCGAGCAGCAGCACGCGCGTGAAGTCGTCGCGCGAGCTCACACCCTCGGCCACCTGGATCACGATGCGTTCGTGCACATGCCCACCCACCGGGTGCTGCAGCTCGCGCGCATAGGCGCCCACGCGCACGCGTTCGCCGAAGTACAGCGCGTCGTAGAACTGCGGTGCGCCGGTGCGCAGCGGCAGCGGCGGCGCGGGGATGTCGGCATTGCCCACCTCGGCCAGCCCGTCCTCGGTGGCGACGCGAAAGTACACGTCGCCCTTGGCGGTGAGCTGAAAGAACTCGAGCATGCGGTAGGGCAGCTCCACGCCGATGCCCCCGCTGGCCGTGGACACGTTGGCATCGATCGCCTTCATCGCGCCGTACAGCGAGCGGTCGTAGGCGGCGTTGGCCGCCCCCACCGCGGTACGCCAGGTGAGCCAGATCTCGCCGCCGACGGCGAGCAGCATGCCGGGCAGCAGCACCAGCAGCAGCGTGCGCTTGACGCTCAGCGCATGCAGCTCGGGCCAGCGCATCACGGCGCCGCAGCTTCCAGCACGTAGCCCAGGCCGCGCAAGGTGGTGATGCGCACGTCGGCCTGCTCGAGTCGCTTGCGCAGCCGGTGAATCAGCACCTCCACCGCCTCGGGCTGCACCGCCGCCTCGTCGCTGAACACGCGCTCCAGGATCTCGCGCTTGGACAGCGGCTCGCCGCTGCGCTGGATCAGCGCACGCAGCACCGCATGCTCGCGCGGCGACAGCGCCAGCACCTCGCCGCGCAGCAGAAACTGCTTGCTGCCGCTGTCGTAGGCCAGCTCACCGCAGGCGAAGCGCGGTGCATCGCTGCCGCGTGCACGGCGCACCAGCGCCACCAGCCGCGCCTCCAGCTCCGCCACCTCGAAGGGCTTGGCGAGGAAGTCGTCGGCGCCTTCGTGCAGCGTGCTGACGCGCTCGATCAGGGAGTCGCGCGCCGTGAGGATCAGAATCGGCAGCCGCAGGTCGCTGCGCCGCAGCTCGGCCAGCACCTCGTGCCCGCCGCGCCCGGGCAGGCCGAGGTCGAGCACCAGCGCGTCGTAGCGCGTGTCCTCCAGGCACTGGCGCACGAGGCGGCCGTCGTCCACCCAGTCGACGACGAAGCCGCTCTGTTCCATCGCGCGCACCAGCCAGTTGGCGAGCTCGGCTTCGTCCTCGGCGAGAAGGATTCGCATGCGGGCGATGCTACTGCGAAGCGTCATGCAAGCGTCACAGGAGCGTCACGCCTCGTCTAGATGATTCGCCGGTCTGCAAACCGCGGAAGGGGCCGGGCATGAACGAGACCGTGATCGAAGTGATGGCGCTGCGCAAGAGCTTCGGCAACCAGCCGGCGCTGCGTGGCGTGAGCTTCGAGGTCAGGCGTGGCGAGATGGTGGCGCTGCTCGGCGCCTCCGGCTCGGGTAAGAGCACCTTGCTGCGCCACCTGAACGGACTGCACCGCGCAGACCCCGGCTCGGTGAGCGAGGTGCGCGTGCTCGGCCGGTTGGTGCAGCACGGCGGACAGCTCTCGCCCCAGGTGCGCCGGCTGCGCACCGAGGTGGCCACGATCTTCCAGCAGTTCAACCTGGTGAGCCGCCTGCCGGTGCTCACCAACGTGCTGGCCGGCGCGCTGTACCGCTTGCCGATGTGGCGCACGCTGCTCGGCCGCTTTCCGCAAGCCGAGCGCCAGCAGGCCTTCGATGCGCTGACGCGCGTGGGCATCGAGCGCTGCGCACTGCAGCGCGCCTCCACCTTGTCGGGCGGCCAGCAGCAGCGCGCGGCGATCTCGCGCGCGCTGGTGCAGCACGCCAAGGTGATCCTCGCCGACGAGCCGATCGCCTCGCTCGACCCCGAATCCAGCCGCCGCGTGATGGCGCTGCTGGCCGAGCTGAACGGCGAGCTCGGCGTGACCGTGCTCGTTTCGCTGCATCAGGTGGAGTTTGCGCGCGCGTTCTGCCCCCGCACGATCGCGCTGCGCGCCGGCCAGGTGGTGTACGACGGCCCTACCCGCAACCTCACCCAGGCGCTGCTGCGCGAGCTGTACGGCACGCAAAGCGACGAGCTGCTCGACGGCACCACGGCTGTCGATTCGCAGCCCATGCCCGAACCCGTGCTGCAGGTCGCCTGACCGCAGCCCAACTTCCTTCCCTACCCGGAGCTATCCCGATGACCAAGACCACGACCCGCCGCACGATGCTCGCCATGCTCGCCACCACCGCCGCGCTGTGGATGCCGGCACACGCCAGCGCCGAGGACGTCAACTTCGGCATCATCTCGACCGAATCGTCCAGCGGCCTCAAGGCCGCGTGGCAGCCGCTGCTCGAAGAGATGCAGAAGGCCACGGGCCTGACGATCCGCCCGTTCTTCGCCACCGACTACGCCGGCGTGATCGAGGCGATGCGCTTCAACAAGGTGCAGGTGGCCTGGTTCGGCAACAAGTCGGCGATCGAAG
>CAMLIZ010000195.1 GCA_946480245.1 uncultured Pseudomonadota bacterium | reverse complement strand
GACGTGTTCAACGTGCTGCTGCAGGTGCTCGACGATGGCCGGCTCACCGACGGCCAGGGCCGCACGGTGGACTTCCGCAACACCGTGATCGTGATGACGAGCAATTTGGGCTCGCACCTGATCATGCAGATGGCGGGACAGGATAGCGAGCTGATCCGCGAGGCAGTGTGGACGGAGGTGAAGAATCATTTCCGGCCCGAGTTCCTGAACCGCATCGACGAAACCGTGGTGTTCCATGCGCTGGACCAGCGCAACATCGAGTCGATCGCCCGCATCCAGCTGCGTGCGCTCGAGAAGCGCCTGGAGAAGCTGGAGATGAAGCTCGACGTGTCGCCTGCAGCGCTGGCCGAACTGGCCAAGGTGGGGTTCGATCCGGCTTTCGGCGCGCGGCCGTTGAAGCGCGCGATCCAGCACCGCATCGAGAACCCGGTGGCCAAGCTCATCCTCGAAGGGCGCTTCGGCCCGAAGGACGTGATTCCGGTCGACGTGGACGACGGCGAGTTCAGCTTCAGCCGCGTGGTCCACTGAGCGCATGGGGTGTATCGGCCGTCCTTAGAATCGGCCGATGCACCCCGTCGATGCTCCACTGCTCCCCGCCGCTCCTGTCGTGATCGTGGGGGCCGGCCTGGCCGGCCTCACGGTCGCGTTGCATGTTGCCGCCACGCGCCCGGTGGTGGTGCTGGCCAAGCGCAACATCGACGAGGCAGCCACCGCGTGGGCGCAAGGCGGCATCGTCGGCGTGCTGGGCGAGGACGACAGCGTCGACTCGCACGTGCGCGACACGCAGGATGCGGGCGCCGGCCTGGTGGACGAGCACACCGCCCGCTTCATCGCCGAGCACAGCGCCGCGGCGGTGTCGTGGCTGGTGGAACAGGGCGTGCCGTTCTCGCCCGATCCCCAAGGCCCGCTGGGCCTGCACCTCACGCGCGAAGGCGGCCATGCGGTGCGCCGCATCGCGCATGCAGCCGACGCCACCGGCAAGGCGATTCACGACGCGCTGCTGGCCAAGGCGCGGCGGCATCCCAACATCACGCTGCGCGAGCGCTGGATGGCGGTGGACCTGATCACCTCGCGACACCTGAAGCGCGAGGAGGTGTCGCGCTGCTATGGCGTGTATGCGCTGGACATCGACTGCCAGCGCGTCGAGACCCTGCAGGCCAGCGCCGTGGTGCTGGCCACCGGTGGCGCCGGCAAGGTGTATCGCTACACCACCAACCCAGACACCGCCACGGGTGACGGCATCGCGATGGCGTGGCGCGCCGGCTGCCGCGTGGCGAACATGGAGTTCATCCAGTTCCATCCCACCTGCCTCTACCACCCGCAGGAGCGCAGCTTCCTGATCACCGAGGCGCTGCGCGGCGAAGGGGCCCACCTGAAGCTGCTGGACGGCACCCGCTTCATGCCGGCACACGACCAGCGCGGCGAACTCGCCCCGCGTGACATCGTGGCGCGCGCGATCGACTTCGAGATGAAGAAGCATGGCCTGGACCATGTTTGGCTGGATGCCACGCACCTGGGCGACGCCTTCCTGAAGGAGCATTTCCCCACCATCTACGCACGCTGCCTCGCGCTCGGCATCGACATCACGCGGCAGCCGATTCCGGTGGTGCCGGCAGCGCACTACACCTGCGGAGGTGTCGTCACCGACCTGCACGGACGCTGCGACCTGCCCGGGTTGTTCGCCGTGGGCGAGACCACCTACACCGGCCTGCACGGCGCCAATCGACTGGCCAGCAACTCGCTGCTGGAATGCGTGGTGCTGGGTCGCACCTGCGCCGACGCGATCGTCGAGGATCAGCCGGGGCCTTCGGCCGTGCTGCCTCCGTGGGACGAGAGCCAGGTGGAGAACGCGGACGAGCAGGTGGTCATCGCGCACAACTGGGACGAGTTGCGGCTGATGATGTGGAACTACGTGGGCATCGTGCGCACCACCAAGCGGCTGGAGCGGGCGCTGCACCGCATCGAGCTGCTGAAGAGCGAGATCGGCGAGTACTACGCGAACTTTCGCGTCAACCGCGATCTGCTGGAACTGCGCAATCTCGTGGAATGCGCCGAGCTGATCGTGCGCTCGGCGCTGCGACGGCACGAGAGCCGCGGCCTGCATTTCAGCCGCGACTTCCCGGCCACGCTGCCGGTGAGCTTCCCCACTGTCCTGGTGGGGCCGGCGCGGCGCGTCGCGCAGTAGCGCGTCAGCGGCGCGCTCGCATCGCCGAGCGCGCCTGCACGAACTCGAAGGCGTGGCGCACGGCCTCGTCGATGGCGCGCTCGTTGTCGTGGCGCTCCTTGTCGGTCATGAAGAACGCCAGGTCCACCGGATGACGGATGTAGCGCGGCGGCAACCGGTTCAGCGCGACGCAGGCCACGTCGGCCAGCAGGTCGTGATGCAGCCCCGGGTACTGCGAGGCCAGCTCGTCCACGGCGGCCAGCACCGGCTGCTCGTAGTGGTTGCGGATCGATTCGAGGTCGACGTGGTTCATGCCGCGCTATCGGCCGCGCGGCGCAGGAACTTGAGAGCGGCTACAGCGCCTGCAGCACCCGCATCGAGTAATCGGTCGCGATCACATCCTTCGTGAGCTTGCCGATCGAGATGCGGTCCACGCCGGTGGCTGCGATGTCGCGCAGCATGTCCAGCGTGACGCCGCCGGACACCTCCAGCAGCGCGCGGCCTTGCGTGATGGCCACCGCCTCGCGCATCTGCGCCAGCGTGAAGTTGTCCAGCAGCACGCTGCCCGCGCCGGCGGCCAGCGCTTCGCGCAACTGATCCAGCGTTTCCACCTCGATCTGGATCTCGACGCCGGCATCGAGCGCGAAGGCATTGCGCAGCGCGGCGCTCACGCTGCCGGCCGCGGCGATGTGGTTCTCCTTGATCAGGATGCCGTCCCACAGCGCGAGGCGCTGGTTCTGCCCGCCGCCCACGCGCACCGCGTACTTCTGCGCCTGCCGCATGCCGGGAATCGTCTTGCGCGTGTCGAGCACTGCGCAGCCCTTGGGGTTGGGCGATGCGCCTTCGATCGCCTGCACGTGGTGGCGCGTGACGGTGGCCGTTGCCGACAGCAGCTGCAGGAAGTTGAGCGCCGGCCGTTCGGCGGACAGCAGCGCGCGCGCGTCGGCCTCGACGTGGCAGGTGTCGGTGTCGGCCTGCTGCAGCGCGCCCTCGGCGTAGTGCCAGTCGATGCGGGCGCTGTCGTCGAGCGCCTTGACGCAGGCGTCGAACCAGTCGCGCCCGCATAGCACGGCCTGTTCGCGCACCCGCACGCGCGCCTTCACGCGACGGCCAGCCGGCACCAGCAGGCCGGTCCAGTCAGCGCGGCCGATGTCCTCGAACAGCGCATCGCGCACGTTGCGCGCGCGGGCTTCGTCCAGTGTCTCGTTGTGGTCGAACATGGTCATGCCCTCAGGCGGCACCGATGTTCGGCACGAAGCCTTGCGCCGGCTGGGTGATCGCCGCGGGGTGCGCGGCCACGAAGTCGAGCATGCGCTCGATGCAGCCGAGCGCCTGTGAACGCGTGGGCTCGGGCACTTGGATCTCGCCCGTACCCATCTGCAGGCACTCCACCACGCCCTGCAACGCGTTCATCGCCATCCAGGGGCAGTGTGCGCAGCTCTTGCAGGTGGCGCTGTTGCCGGCCGTGGGCGCCTCGATCAGCGTCTTGTGCGGTGCCAGCTGGCGCATGCGATGCAGGATGCCGTTGTCGGTGGCCACGATGTACTCCTGCGCAGTGCCCTCGACCACGGCCTTCAGCAGCTGGGACGTGGAGCCGACGACGTCGGCCTGCTGCACCACGCTTTCGGGCGATTCGGGATGCACCAGCACCATCGCGCCGGGGTGCTGCGCCTTCAGCAGGTCCAGCTCGAGGCCCTTGAACTCGTCATGCACGATGCACGCGCCGTTCCACATCAGCATGTCCGCGCCCGTCTGCTGCTCGATGTAGCGGCCCAGGTGGCGGTCGGGAGCCCACAGGATCTTCTCGCCCTGCGATTTCAGGTGCTGAACGATCGCAAGTGCGCAGGAGCTGGTGACCATCCAGTCGGCGCGCGCCTTCACGGCAGCGCTGGTATTGGCATACACCACCACCTTGCGCTCGGGGTGGGCGTCGCAGAAGCGCGCAAAGTCGTCGGGCGGGCAGCCGAGGTCGAGCGAGCAGGTGGCGTCGAGGTCAGGCATCAGCACGCGCTTTTCGGGCGACAGGATCTTGGCGGTCTCGCCCATGAAGCGCACCCCGGCCACCACCAGCGTCTGGCTGGCATGGTCGCGCCCGAAGCGCGCCATCTCGAGGGAATCCGCCACGCAGCCGCCGGTGGCCAGCGCCAGGTCCTGCAGGTCGCCGTCCACGTAGTAGTGCGCCACCAGCACGGCGTTGTGGCGCTGCAGCAGGTCGGCGGCACGCGCCTTCCACTGCTCCCGTTCGGGCGGCGACAGCGGCGGCGGCACCTTGGCCCAGGCGTGCGCAGTGCAGCTGGTGCCGCTTGCGTCCTGGCGCGTGTAGTCGAAAAGCACTTGGCTCATGGGAGAGGCAGATGCAGCCGCAGCGCGGCCGCACAAGAGAACAGGCGGTGAGGAATGGTAGCGGAGGGCGCTTGCCCGTACCGCTTCAGCGGCCTCAGCTCAGCGCCCGCTCCGCGTCGCGCAGCTTGAAGCGCGCAAGCGCCACGTTGGCGCGTTTGCGATCGAGCAGCGCGAGCAGGAACACGCCGGGGCGCGCGCCGACGGTGCGCAGTACGTGCTGGTGTTCGCCGGTGGTGACCGTGAGTTCCTCGATCGGCGGCAGGCCCATGGTGCGTGCGGCATGCTGGTGGGCACGCAGCGCCAGCGAGCAGGCCAGGGCGGCGCGCGGAAGGTCCGGCGCCAGCCCGCGCGGCAGCGGCGTTTCGCCGGCCAGCAACTGGCCGGCAGCACCGTCCACCACGGCGCAGCCGAGCAGGCCCTCGCAGCCGAGCAGCGGCGCCAGCACGCGAGCGGCGGTGATGGTGTCGGGCAGGTCGGCGGCCAGCGCGTTGCGCGCCGCCGTTACCGGCTCCGAGCGCCGTCGCTCCCAGAGCGATTGCAGCGCGTTCCACAGGGCAGACGAGCCGCGCAGCGGCCCCGGCACCAGTTCCACTCGCAGCCGTGCCGGCCAGCGCAGGGCGCGAATGCGGCCGGCCAGCGCGTCGTCCTGCACCGGCAGCACGAACGCGAGCAGCGGGCAGCGCCACGTGCTGTGCTGCACGGCCTCGTGCAGGTGGTGCAACGTGTCGAGGATGTCGTCCAGCGGCACGCCTTCGAGCAGCACCGCGCTCAGCTGGCTGCGCTCCATCAGGGCGGCGCACACCTCGGCGGCCTCGGCGCTGGTGCCCTGGGTGTCCGCGTGATAGACCTTCACCGGCCCGAGGCCGCGACGCTCTATGGCCGTGCGCTCGATCAGCGCGAGCGTGCGCATGGTGCCCTGCTCGCGCAGGTGCAGCCGCTCCAGGTGGGAGCCCGTCGTTTCGGCCAGGGCCTTCAGCAGCGCCGGCGCCTGCTGACGTGCCAGGTCGATCAGCGTGATCATCTGCGCCGCCTCGCCCAGGTCGGCACGGGTCTCGCGGAAGTGGTCGCGGATGGCTTGCGCGGGCGAGCCGGTCACGAACAGGTTTTGCGCGTGCGGATCGTCGATCTGCCCATGGATGTTGAACGGCGCCTCGAGAGCACTCTCGAGCACGGCCGTGGCCGCGAAGCCGCCGTTGGCGGCCTCGTCGTCGGCGCCCGGCGGCTTGGGCGCGCCCAAGTCGCCGAACAGGGTGGCAAGCATTCCTCACTCCCAACGTTGGAATGAGCCGACCCTACGCGCGGGAAGGTGTGGGCGGTGTTGCAGTTTGTTGCGTTCATGCCCGCCCGCCAACGGCTGGTCACACTTTTCCGAGAAAGCGCGTGGGCGACTGTCCCATGGTGCGGCGCACCATCGCGCTGAAGGCGCTCGGACTCGCATAGCCGAGCTCGGCGGCGATGTGGCTCATCGGACGCTTCTTCGATGCCAGCGACACCGCCTTGGCCAGCAGCACCTGCTGGCGCCACTGCGCGAAGCTCGTGGTGAGTTCCTGGCGGAACAGCCGGGCCACGGTGCGCGGGCTCGCGCCTGCGTCGCGCGCCCAACCGGCCAGGGTGGCGTGGCGGGTTGGATCGTCGAGCACCGCTTCGCAAAGCGCAAGCAAGCGCTTGTCCGACGGCAAGTCCACGCCGAGCGGAACGGGCGCCGCGCGACGCAATTCGTCGAGCGCAAGCGCGCTGAGCCGGGCCTCGCGCTGCAACGCCGCACCATCAAGCTGAGCCTGCCCGTCGGGTCGCGCATCCATCTGCAGCACGAGGGCGCGCAGCAGCTCCGACACCTCGAGCACCCGGCACTGGCGCCACGCCGCCTGCTCAGAAGCGGGCAGGGCGCCCGGGCCGCAGCGTGCGCGCGGCTGGTGCAGGTACAGCGTGTGGATATCGGTATCGGCCGGGACCGTGACGGCATGCTCCACCCCCGGTGGCACCCACAGCGCACGCGATGGCGGCACGATGAAGGTGCCACGTGCCACCGTCAGCCGAGTGACGCCGGTGAACGAAAACGCGACCTGCGCCCATGGATGCTCATGCGGTTGCACGATGGTGTCGCTGCGCAAACGGTGCACCTTGGCACGCACCGGCCGCTCGCGGGTAGGCACGAACAGATGGGGCGTCAGCGGACCGATGGCGCGTTTGGGGCGGCTTGGCATGATCTCGACAAAGGATGGCCCACTATCGCAATTCGGTCGCCCGGGCGAACCCTAAGATCCGGCGCATGAGCACAGCCCCCTCCGGCGCGGCCGAGCGCCCCTTGCGCGACGACGCCATCCTCATCGGCTTGATCGGCTTGGCCCACAGCATCAGCCACTTCAGCCAGTTGCTGCTCGCGCCTCTGTTTCCTTGGCTGAAGGATGCGTTCCATGTCAGCTACGCCGAGTTGGGGTTGCTGATGGGCGTGTTCTTCACGGTGTCGTGCGCGGTGCAGGCGATGGCGGGATTCGTGGTGGACCGGCATGGGCCGCTGCCGGCGCTGCTCGGCGGTCTGGGGCTGATCGTCACCGCTGCGGCGGGGCTGGCGTCGAGCCAGTCGTACGCCATGCTCGTGGTGTTCTCGGCACTGGCGGGGATGGGCAACGGTGTGTTCCATCCCGTGGACTACACGCTGCTCAACCGCAAGGTGAGCAAGCGCAACCTCGGCCACGCCTACAGCGTTCACGGTGTCACCGGCA
>CAMLIZ010000194.1 GCA_946480245.1 uncultured Pseudomonadota bacterium | reverse complement strand
ACGAACACGGCGGTCTCGGTCGAGCCGTAGAGCTGCTTCAGGTTGATGCCGATCGAGCGGTAGAAGGTGAACAGGTCGGGCCCGATCGCTTCGCCGGCGGTATAGGCCACACGCACGCGCGACAGGCCCAGCGTGTTGCGCAGCGGCCCGTAGATGAGCAGGTTGCCCAGCGCATAGTGCCAGCGGTCCCAGGTGGCGAGCCGCTTGCCGTCCATGCGCGCGGGCCCCACGCGGCGCGCCAGCGCCATGAAGTGATGGAACAGCGAGCGCTTGATCCAGCCCGCGTCCTCCATGCGGATCATCACGCTCGTCAGCAACCCCTCGAACACGCGCGGCGGCGCGAAGTAGTAGCTGGGGCCGATCTCCTTCAGGTCGATCGACACGGTGCTCGCCGACTCGGGGCAGTTGACCACGTAGCCACAGGCCAGCCACTGCGCGTAGCTGAAGATGTTCTGGCCGATCCACGCCGGCGGCAGGTAGGCGAGCACCTCTTCGGCACTGCTCAGCTTGTCGAAGCGCGCGCCGGCCTGCGCGCGGTCGATCAGCGTGCGATGCAGGTGCACCACGCCCTTGGGCTGCCCGGTGGTGCCCGAGGTGAAGAACAGCGCGGCCACGTCGTCAGGCGTGCTGGCCTCGATCTCGGCATCGACACGTGCACCGAGTGCGGCTTCGTGCTGTGCGCCAAGGTCGACCAGTGCGTCCAGCGACTGCAGGCCCGGCTCGCTGTAGTTGCGCAGGCCGCGCGGGTCGTCGAACCAGATGCGCGCGAGCTGCGGGCACTGCGGCCGGATCTCGAGCAGCTTGTCCACTTGCTCCTGGTCCTCGACCACGGCGAACGCGATCTCGGCATTGACGAGCGGGAACACGAACTCGGCGGCTACGGCGTCCTGGTACAGCGGCACGGGAATCGCGCCCAGGCTTTGCGCGGCGAGCATCGATGCATACAGGCGCGGGCGGTTGTCGCCGATCACCGCCACATGCTGGCCGCGCGCCAGGCCGGCCTGCGCGAAGCCCACCGCGAGGCGCCGCACGAGTTGCTGCAGTTGGGCCCAGGTGAGCGTCTGCCAGATGCCGTATTCCTTCTCGCGCAGCGCCGGCGCATCGGGCCGCTGCCGTGCGTGCTCCAGCAACAGGCGGGGGAAGGTGGTGGGCATCAGCGCTCCTGGCTAACTCCGTGTGGCACTCATTCTGGGAACGAGTTTGACGCCCGCTTGTCGTTCCAAAGACAATCCTAGGGTCGATACCCCCTCGGGCTTTCCCTATGGATGCCGCTTCCGTTGACGCTCGTGCGCCCGTCGCGCTGCTCGCGCGATCCCGAGCGGCACGCTGGGATGAATTGCAGACGATCCCGTGGCTGCATCAGTTGGCGCAGGCCGAGCGCGAGTTGGCGAGCGAGGACGTGCGCGTGGTCACGGTGGAGCCGGGCGAGGTGATCTGCCGCATCGGCCGCCCGGCGACCTTCTGGTTCGGTGTGGTCGATGGTCTGCTCAAGATGAGCAACGACACGGCCGAAGGCGTGCCGATCACCTTTGCCGGCCTGCCACCCGGCGGCTGGTTCGGCGAAGGCACGGTGCTCAAGCACGAGCCCTATCGCTACAACGTGCAGGCACTGCGCAAGAGCGTGGTCGCCGGCATCAGCGTGCAGATGTTCGATACCTTGCTCGGTCGCAGCATTGCGTTCAACCGCTTCGTGATGCAGCAGCTCAACGAGCGGCTGGGCCAGTTCATCGCCGCGCGCGAGATCGATCGCCTCACGCACCCTGACGAGCGCGTCGCGCGCAGCCTGGCGGCGCTGTTCCACCCGGTGCTGTACCCCGGCGTGGGTGACATGCTGCGCATCACGCAAGAGGAGCTGGGCTACCTGGTCGGCCTGTCGCGCCAGCGCGTGAACCAGGCGCTGCGTGCACTGCAGGCGGCGGACGTGATCCGCATCGAATACGGTGGCGTGCGCGTGCTCGACCTGGAACGGCTGCGCCGCTACCACCACGCCGACGCCGCTACGGCGCCGCGTTGACGATGCCCGCCGCCACGTGCCCGGCAGGCACGTGCAGCGCTGCGCTCTCGATGTGGCCGGTCTGGTCGTCGAAGAAGAAGTCGGGCTCGAACTCGCGCAGGAACTCGCCCTTGGGCAGGCCACCGAGGAACATCGCCTCGTCGACCTCGATGTGCCAGTCCATCAGGGTGCGGATGGCGCGCTCGTGGGCCGGCGCGCTGCGCGCGGTGACCAGCGCGGTGCGCAGCCGCATGCCGTGGGTGGAGGCGCGCTGCAGCTCGTGCAGCGCCTCCAGCAGCGGCTTGAACGGACCGGCGGCAAGCGGCGTCGCGGCCTGCGCGCGCTCATGCGCCTGGAACGCGTCGAGCCCAGCGCGCTGGAACACCTGCTCTGCCTCGTCGGAGAACAGCACCGCATCGCCGTCGAACGCGATGCGCACCTCGTTCGGGTGTGCGTCGGATGCGCGCGCCGAATGCGGGTACACGCGCGCGGCCGGCACGCCGGCGCCCAGCGCCGAGCGCACGTCGGGCTCGTTGGTGGACAGGAACAGGTGCGCGTTCAGTGGCTTCAGGTAGCGCCACGGGCTGGTGCCGCGCGTGAACACGCCACGCTCGATCGGCAGGCCGTAGTGCTGTGCCGATCGGAACACGCGCATGCCCGACACCGGATCGTTGCGCGACAGGATCACCACCTCGACCAGCGGCGCCTGTGCATTGAAGGCGAGCAGCTTATTGACCAGCGAGAACGCCACGCCCGGCCGCGCGGGCCGGTCCAGGCGCTGCAGCTGCAGCTGCATGTAGGCGCGATCGTCCGTGGCCTCGAAGAGCTGGTTTTCTTCTTCGAAGTCGAACAGCGCGCGAGAGGAGATGGCCACCACCAGGCGGCCGGCGAGCGAGGCGGGCATGCCGCGATGATGGCAGATCGAGGCGACGCGCTGCCCGCTGCCTACTGCACGAAGCCGATCGCGCCCTTCTTGCCCGCAGGCTCGGGCAGGTCGCGCAACTCCACGGCGCTGCGGCCGTCGAGCTTGGCGTTGCCCAGTGCGGTCATCCAGGCGCGCCGCATCTCGCGTGGCGCCATCTCGGCCATGCGATCGAGCACGGCGTCGGCCGGCGCCTCTTCGAAGCGGCGGCCCCAGTCGTGCGACTTGCGGATGCTCTCGTACAAACGGCGCGCGATCGAGCGCGCGGCGTCGAAGTCCGGCGCCTGCACCTCGAACACGTTCATGCGGTTGAGGATGGGCTCGGGGATCGCCCGCTCGTCGTTGGCCGTGGCCACCCAGATCACCTGGCTGGCGTCGATGGCCACCTCGGCGAACTCGTCGGTGAAGGCCCCGGCGGTGTCCACCTCCAGCAGGCTGTACAGCGCGCCCATCGGGTCGTAGGCGTGCTCGCCGCGCGCCTTGTCGATCTCGTCGACCACCATCACCGGGTTGGCGTACTGGCCGTCCACCAGCGTCTCGAACACCTTGCCCGGGCGCGCGCCCTTCCATTGGCTGGACGCACCCGACAGCACCCAGCCGGCGGTGAGCGAGCTCATCGAGATGAAGCCCAGCCCGGTGCCCAGCAGCTGCGCCACCTCGCGCGCGAAATGCGTCTTGCCCACGCCCGGCGGGCCCAGCAGCAGCATCGGCGTGATCTCGAGCGCGTCGCGGCTGTCCTGGCACAACGCGAGCTGGCGCCGCAGGTCGTCGAGCACGTCGTGGAAGTTGGGCAGCTCGTCGTACAGGTGGTCCATCACCGGCAGGCCGGAGGGCTTGACCTGGAAGCGCTCGGGGCCCTTCTCGAGCATGCGCTCGTAGGTGGCACGCAGGCTTTCGTGCTCCTTGTGCGGCAGCTTGTGAAGCCGCCGCTCGACGTCGTCCATGCGGTACACGTTCCGCATGTTCGCAATCGGAATGCCGCTGCGCCGTTGCACCGGCACCAACTCGGTCGATGCGCTCATCACCACCTCCGGTACTGCCTGCTTCATGACGATTCCAGCAGAGCACCGGGAGCCGCGGGCACCGATAAACGCGGTATTCCCGGCGCTATTGCAGAACAATGTGCCATAGGCCACGGGTGGCCTTCAAGCTGCGATGAGCAACGAGCGTGCCGAACCGCACGCCAAGGCGCCCCGAGCGGGCTACTTGATCCAGGTGTTGAGCTGGATGATCGGCAGCAGGACCGCGAGCACGATCAGCATCACCACGCCGCCCATCGCCACGATCAGCAGGGGCTCGAGGATGGTGGCCATCGCCAGCGAGCGTCGCTGCACTTCGGCACTCAGCTGACGCGCGGCGCGGTCGAGCATCAACGGCAGCTCGCCGGTCTGCTCGCCCAGGCGGGCGAACATCGCCAGCAGGCCGGGGAAGCGCTTCTTGCCCGCCAGCGCGGCGGCCAGCGGCGCGCCTTCGCGCACCTGCACCAAAGCGTCCATCGCGTCCATCCGCAAGGAGCGGTTGCTCAAGGTCTCGGCCGCCGCCTGCAGCGCCTTCAGGATGGGCACGCCGGCGCCGGCCAGCATGGCCAGCGTGCCGGCGAAGCGCGCGGCGTTGTAGCCGCGTGCCAAGCGACCGATCAGCGGCAGCGTGAGCCAGCCCGCATCGAAGCGCTCGTGGAAGGCCTCGTTGCGCAGCGCATACGCCAGCACGCCGCCGCCGATGGCCAGCAGGCCCGCGACGAGCCAACCGTAGCTACGGATGAACGCACTGATGGCCAGCATGGCGACCGTGAGGCCCGGCAGCGCCCGCTTGCTGCTCGTGAACACCGAAGCCACCTGCGGCACCACGTAGGTGACGAGGAAGATCACGATCACGATCGCAATCACGGACACGATCGCCGGGTACAGCGTGGCGCCGATCAGCTTGGCCCGCAGCGCCTGGCGCTCCTCGAGATCGTCGGCCAGGCGTTCGAGCACCCGGCCCAGCGCGCCGCTTTGCTCGCCCGCGGCGACCACGGCGCGGTACACGTCGTCGAATTCGCGCGGGGCGCTGGCCAGCGCACGCGCGAACGGCGAGCCGGCGTTGACCTCGCTCTTCAGATGCGCCACCAATTCGCGTTGGCGTGGATCCTCGGCTTCGTCGGCCAGCGCGGTGAGCGCGCGTTCGAGTGGCAGGCCGGAGCCCACCAGGCCGGCAAGCTGGCGTGTCCACACGGTGAGCGACGTGGTGCTGAACACGCGGCGACGGAACAGCTGCAGCCCGGTGCGCGCTGCCTCCGACGCCACCAGCGTCACCTGCAGCGGTACCAGTGCGCGTGCGCGCAGCTGGGCGCGCGCGGCCTTTGCGTTGTCGGCCTCCAGCAGGCCGGTGGTCGGCTTGCCGCCGGCGGTGAGCGCTTCGAAGCGGAATGCGGCCATGCCCGATATGCCTATTCGCGCGTGACGCGCATGACCTCTTCAGGCGAGGTGATGCCCTCGGTGACCAGGCGCTCGCCGTCCTCGCGCATCGAGCGCAGGCCGGCGGCCTCGGCGGCCACGAAGAGCTGGCTCTCCGCTGCACGCGAATGGATCAGCGAACGCACCTTGTCGTCGGCCACCATCAGCTCGTACACGCCGGTGCGGCCCTTGTAGCCGCTGCCGCCGCAGGCGTCGCAGCCCACCGGGTGGTAGCGCCCGCGCGCATCGGCGCGCTTGCACACGGGGCACAGCTTGCGCACCAGGCGCTGCGCCAGCACGCCCAGCAGCGAGGAGCTCAGCAGGAACGGCTCCACGCCCATGTCGGTCAGGCGCGTGACGGCGCTCGCGGCGTCGTTGGTGTGCAGGGTGGCCAGCACGAGGTGGCCCGTGAGCGAGGCCTGGATGGCGATCTGCGCGGTCTCGAAGTCGCGGATCTCGCCGATCATGATCACGTCCGGGTCCTGGCGCAGGATCGCGCGCAGCGCCTTCGCGAACGTGAGGTCGATCTTGCTGTTGACTTGCGTCTGACCGATGCCGGGCAGCTCATACTCGATCGGGTCTTCCACCGTCAGCACGTTGGTGGTGCTGGTGTCGATGCGCTGCAGCGACGCATACAGCGTGGTCGTCTTGCCCGACCCGGTGGGTCCGGTCACCAGCACGATGCCGTGCGGCTGGTGCACCAGCCGGTTGAACGACGACAGCGCCTCGCCGCTCATGCCCAGGCTTTCGAGCGTGAACTTCGATTCGGTCTTGTCCAGCAGGCGCAGCACCGCGCGCTCCCCGTGCGCCGAGGGCAGCGTCGACACGCGCACGTCGATGGCACGGCCGCCGATGCGCAGCGAGATGCGGCCGTCCTGCGGCAGCCGCTTTTCGGCGATGTCCAGCTCGGCCATGATCTTCAGGCGCGAAATCAGCGCGGCGTGCAGCGCGCGGTTGGGCTGCACCACCTCGCGCAAGGTGCCGTCGACGCGAAAGCGCACCGAGCTGCTGCGCTCGTAGGGCTCGATATGGATATCGCTGGCGCCGTCCTTCACGCCCTGCGTGAGCAGCGCATTGAGCATGCGGATGATCGGCGCGTCGTTGGCCGCCTCCAGCAGGTCCTCCACCGCGGGCAGGTCTTGCATCATGCGCGACAGGTCGACCGCGCTCTCCACCTCGCCCACCACTGCCGCGGCGCTCGATTCGCCACCCGCGTACGCGGCGGCGATGCGCCGGTCCAGCGTGGCGTTGGGCTCGCGCTCGAAGGCGGTGATGTCGTAGATGCGCTGCACTTCGGACAAGGCCGACAGCGACGTGGTCTCACCGGCCCACAACGTGAGCTGCGCGCCGTCGTCTTCGAGCAGCAGCGTGTGCGCCTTGGCGAAGGCGTAGGGCAGAGGATGGCGGGCACCCATGAGCGGACCTATTGCTTCGCTGCGTTGGGGGAGGATGCGCTTGGTACCGGCGGCTGCACCAGAGGTTCCGCCACCGGCGCGCTGGCGGGCGACGCGGGGTTGGCCGCACTGGCCGCGGGCAAGGGCGGCACCGCCGGCAGCTGCCCGGACTCGTTCACGTGCATGAAGACGCGCGACTGCGGTTGCGCGTCGCGCTGCAGGCCACGGATCATGTCGTAGCGGCTCATCGTGATGTCGTTGGCTGCCTGTGCGCTGCGCATGACCACCGGCCGCAGGAACACCATCAGGTTGGTCTTGCGACGCGAGCGGCTCTCGCTGCGGAACAGGCCGCCGACCAGGGGGATGTCGCCCAGCAGCGGCACCTTGTCCTTGGTCTCGGAGTAGTTGTCCTCGATCAGGCCGCCGAGCACCAGGATCTGGCCGTCGTTGACCACCACCGTGGATTCGATCGACCGCTTGGACGTCGACGGGCCGGCGTTGGCCGTGCCCGCGGCGGGTGCGACGATGGCCGACGACTCCTGGAAGATCGTCATGCGCACGGTGTCGCCCTCGCCGATTTGCGGGCGGATGCGCAGCACCAGGCCCACGTCCTGCCGCTCGATGGTCTGGAACGG
>CAMLIZ010000193.1 GCA_946480245.1 uncultured Pseudomonadota bacterium | reverse complement strand
AGTCCAACATGGAAGAGCTGATCCACCACTTCAAGCTCTACACCGAAGGCATGCATGTGCCCGAAGGCGAGGCCTATGCGGCGGTGGAGCATCCGAAGGGCGAGTTCGGCATCTACCTGGTCAGCGACGGCGCCAACAAGCCCTACCGCCTGAAGATCCGCGCGCCTGGCTTCCCGCACCTGGCCGCGCTGGACGAGATGGCGCGCGGCCACATGATCGCCGACGCGGTGGCGATCATCGGCACCATGGACATCGTGTTCGGCGAGATTGATCGATGATGTTTTCTGAAGCCACATTGCAGCGCTTCGAGCGCGAGGTCGCCAAGTACCCGGCCGAGCAGCGGCAGTCGGCCGTGATGGCCTGCCTGGCCATCGTGCAGCAGGAGCAGGGTTTCGTGTCGCACGAGGCCGAGGCCGCCGTGGCCCAGTACCTCCGCATGCCGGCTGTCGCGGTGCAGGAGGTGACCACCTTCTACAACATGTACAACCAGCAGCCCACGGGCCGCTTCAAGCTCAACGTCTGCACCAACCTGCCTTGCCAGCTGCGTGACGGCCAGAAGGCGCTCGAGCACCTTTGCCACAAGTTCAACGTGGAAGCGGGCGGCACCAGCGCCGACGGCATGTTCACGGTACAGCAGAGCGAATGCCTGGGTGCCTGTGCCGACGCGCCCGTGGTGCTGGTCAACGACCGACAGATGGTCAGCTTCATGAGCAACGAGCGCCTCGACGACCTGGTCGACGCGCTCAAGGGTCAAGCCAAGTGACAGCCATGTTGGACCTTTCCAAGTTCCAGGCGCAGGGCCGCGAGACCTGCTTCCACGGCCGCCATATCGAGCCGCAGATCTACGCCGGGCTCGACGGCAGCAACTGGCGCCTGAAGGACTACGAAGCGCGCGGCGGCTATCGGGCGCTGCGCAAGATCCTCGATGCCACCACGGGCATGACCCCCGACCAGGTGATCGCCGAGGTCAAGGGCTCGGGCCTGCGCGGCCGCGGCGGCGCGGGCTTTCCCACCGGCCTGAAGTGGAGCTTCATGCCCCGCCAGTTCCCCGGGCAGAAGTACCTGGTGTGCAATTCGGACGAGGGCGAGCCGGGCACCTGCAAGGACCGCGACATCCTTGCCTACAACCCCCACATCGTGATCGAGGGCATGATCATCGCGGCCTACGCGATGGGCATTTCCGTGGGCTACAACTACATCCACGGCGAGATCTTCGAAGTCTACGAGCGCTTCGAGGAGGCGCTTCGCGAGGCCCGCGAGGCGGGCTACCTGGGCGACAAGATTCTCGGCAGCGGGTTCAGCTTTCAGCTGCACGCGCATCACGGTTTCGGCGCGTATATCTGCGGCGAAGAAACCGCGCTGCTCGAGTCGCTGGAGGGCAAGAAGGGCCAGCCGCGTTTCAAGCCGCCGTTCCCGGCCAGCTACGGCCTGTACGGCAAGCCGACCACGATCAACAACACCGAGACCTTTGCCGCGGTGCCGTGGATCATCATCAATGGCGGCCAGAAGTACCTCGAGGTGGGCAAGCCGAACAACGGCGGCACCAAGATCTTCTCGGTGGTGGGTGACGTCAACCAGCCGGGCAACTTCGAGATCCCGCTTGGCACACCCTTCAGCAAGCTGCTGGAGCTGGCCGGCGGTGTGCGCTCGGGCCGCCAGCTCAAGGCGGTGATTCCCGGGGGATCGTCCGCGCCGGTGCTGCCGGCCAACATCATGATGGACCTCACGATGGATTACGACGCCATCGCCAAGGCCGGCTCGATGCTGGGCTCCGGTGCCGTGATCGTGATGGACGACACCCGCTGCATGGTCAAGAGCCTGCTGCGCCTGAGCTACTTCTACACGCACGAATCCTGCGGGCAATGCACGCCGTGCCGCGAAGGTACCGGCTGGCTGTGGCGCATGGTCGACCGCATCGAGCACGGCAAGGGCCGCATGGAAGACATCGACCTGCTGAACTCGGTGGCCGACAACATCCAGGGCCGCACGATCTGTGCGCTGGGCGATGCGGCCGCCATGCCGGTGCGCGCCATGATCAAGCACTTCCGCGACGAGTTCGTGCACCACATCGAACACAAGACCTGCGTGGTCCCCCAATACGTCTAGCACCATGGTCGAAATCGAACTCGACGGCCGCAAGGTCGAGGTGCCCGAAGGCAGCATGGTGATGCATGCGGCCGACAAGGCCGGCACCTACATCCCGCACTTCTGCTATCACAAGAAGCTGTCGATCGCGGCCAACTGCCGCATGTGCCTGGTCGACGTGGAGAAGGCGCCCAAGCCGATGCCCGCCTGCGCCACGCCCGTGACGCCCGGCATGATCGTGCGCACTCAAAGCGAGAAGGCGGTGAAGGCGCAGCAGGGCGTGATGGAGTTCCTGCTGATCAACCACCCGCTCGACTGCCCGATCTGCGACCAGGGCGGTGAATGCCAGCTGCAGGATCTGGCGGTGGGCTACGGCGCCTCGTCCTCGCGCTACTCCGAAGAAAAGCGGGTCGTGTTCCACAAGGAACTCGGGCCGCTGGTCTCGGCCGCCGAGATGACGCGCTGCATCCAGTGCACGCGCTGCATCCGCTTCGGTCAGGAGATCGCCGGCGTGCAGGAGCTCGGCATGATCAACCGCGGCGAGCACTCGGAGATCGTGGCCTTCGTGGGGCAGACGGTCGACAGCGAACTGTCGGGCAACATGATCGACGTGTGCCCGGTGGGCGCGCTGACCAGCAAGCCGTTCCGCTACAGCGCCCGCACCTGGGAGCTGTCGCGCCGCAAGAGCGTGAGCCCGCACGACGGCACCGGCACCAATCTCGTCGTCCAGGTCAAGGGCAGCAAGGTGATGCGCGTGCTGCCGCTGGAGAACGAGGACGTCAACGAGTGCTGGATCGCGGACCGCGACCGCTTTTCCTATGAGGCTCTGAACAGCCCCGACCGGCTGACGGCGCCGATGATCAAGCAGGGCGGCCAGTGGCAGACGGTGGACTGGCAGACCGCATTGAACTACGTGGCCGACGGCCTGAAGCGCGTGATCGCCGAGTTCGGCCCGCAGAGCGTGGGCGCGCTGGCCTCGCCGCACAGCACCGTGGAAGAACTGCACCTGCTGCAGAAGCTGACGCGCGCGCTGGGCAGCGACAACGTCGACCATCGGCTGCGCCACGCGGACTTCGCCGCAGGCGAGGGCGTGCGCTGGCTTGGCCGCAGCATCGCGTCGCTCGCCACCCTGAACCAGGCGTTCGTGATCGGGTCGTTCCTGCGCAAGGACCATCCGCTGCTGGCCCAGCGCATCCGCCAGGCGGCCCGCCGCGGCGGCCAGGTGCACAGCCTGAACGCGGTGCACGATGACTGGGCGATGCCGGTGAAGACGCAGATCAGCGCGGCCCCGAGCCGTTGGCTCGAGACGCTGGCCGGTGTGGCCAGCGCGGTGGCCACCGCGAAAGGCGTGCAAGCGCCGCTTCCCGCACAGCCCGACGAGCCCGCTCGCGCGATTGCAACGGCGCTGCTCACCGGCGAGCAGAAGGCCGTGCTGCTCGGCAACGCCGCAGCGCAGCACCCGCAAGCCACCGCGCTGCTGGCGCTGGCCAACTGGATTGGCGAACAGACCGGCGCGACCGTGGGCTATCTCACTGAAGCGGCCAACACCGTAGGCGCGCAACTCGTGGGCGCCATGCCGAAGCAGGGCGGGCTCAACGCGGGCCAGATGCTGTCCCAGCCGCTCAAGGCCTACCTGCTGATGAACCTGGAGCCGGCGCTCGACACCGCCAACGCCGCGCTCACCATGAACACGCTGCGCAATGCCGGCATGGTGGTCGCGCTGACGTCGTTCAAGAACGCGGCCGACGAGGTGGCGGACGTGATGCTGCCGGTGGCGCCGTTCAGCGAGACCGCAGGCACCTTCATCAGCGCCGAGGGCCGCGTGCAGGGCTTCCACGGAGTGGTGAAGCCGCTGGCCGATACGCGCCCGGCCTGGAAGGTGCTGCGCGTGCTCGGCACCCTGCTGGGCCTGTACGGATTCAGCCAAGAGACTGCCGAGGAGGTGCGTGCCGAGGCCATCGGAGATGGCAGCGGCGTCACCGGTCGCCTGAGCAACACGGCCGCGATGACCGACCCTGCGCGGTTCACCGGCGCCGGGCTCGAGCGCGTGGCCAACGTGCCGATCTACCACAGCGACGCGCTGGTGCGCCGCTCCGAGCCGCTGCAACTTACGGCTGACGCGAAGAACGCGTCGTTCGCAGACTTGCCGGTGGCGTTGTGGGAGCAGCTCGGGTTGCAGCCAGGCGCGGCGGTGCGTGTGTCGCAGGCCGGTGCAAGTGTGGTGCTGCCGGCGCGCCTGCAGACTACGTTGGCACCCAACACCGTGCGCGTGCCGGCGGGACACCCCGCGACGGCCGCATTGGGCGCCATGTTCGGCGAGATCAGCGTCGAGAAGGCGTGACGATGGATACCTTCCAACACTACGGCACCGACTGGTTCGGCGGCGCATGGCCGCTGGTCTGGAGTCTCGTGAAGATCGTGGCGCTGGTGGCGCCGCTGATGGGTTGCGTGGCCTACCTCACCCTGTGGGAGCGCAAGGCCATCGGCTGGACGCAGATCCGCCCGGGACCGAACCGCGTGGGCCCGTTCGGTCTGCTCACGCCGATCGCCGACGCGGTGAAGCTGATCTTCAAGGAGATCATCCGCCCCACGGCAGCCAACAAGGGCCTGTTCTTCCTCGGGCCCATCATGACCATCATGCCGGCGCTGGCCGCGTGGGCGGTGGTGCCGTTCGGCCCGCAGACGGCGGTGTCCAACATCAATGCCGGCCTGCTGTTCCTGATGGCGATCACCTCGATGGAGGTATACGGCGTGATCATCGCGGGCTGGGCATCGAACTCGAAGTACGCCTTCCTCGGTGCGCTGCGCGCCTCGGCACAGATGGTGAGCTACGAGATTGCGATGGGCTTCGCGCTGGTCGTCGTGCTGATGGTCTCCGGCAGCCTCAACATGAGCGACATCGTGCTCGGCCAGACGCGCGGATTCGCGGCCTCGCACGGGCTGAACCTGTTCTCGTGGAACTGGCTGCCGCTGCTGCCGATCTTCGTCGTCTACTTCATCTCGGGCCTGGCCGAGACCAACCGCCATCCGTTCGACGTGGTGGAAGGCGAATCCGAGATCGTGGCCGGCCACATGATCGAGTACTCGGGCATGGCGTTCGCGATGTTCTTCCTCGCCGAGTACGCCAACATGATTCTGGTGTCGGCACTGGCCGTCACGATGTTCCTCGGCGGCTGGAGCGCGCCGATCGGGTTTTCGCTGTTCGGCATGAGCGCTCCGCAGTGGATCACCGACTCGATGTGGTTCTGGGACTGGTTCTGGCTGTTCGGCAAGACCTTCGTGGTCGTCACCATGTTCCTCTGGGTGCGCTCCACGTTTCCGCGCTATCGCTATGACCAGATCATGCGTCTGGGCTGGAAGATCTTCATCCCGGTCACGCTGGTGTGGCTGCTGGTGGTGGGTCTGTGGATCCAGTCCCCGCTGAACATCTGGAAGTAAGACAAGGTCCCGTCATGTCTGCTGTTGCTTCCGTCAAGGACTTCTTCAAGAGCTTCATCCTGCTGGAGCTGTTCAAGGGCATGGCGCTCACCGGGCGCCACTTCCTGAGCAGGAACATCACCGTGCAGTTTCCGGAGGAGAAGACGCCGCTGAGCCCGCGCTTCCGTGGCCTGCATGCGCTGCGCCGCTACGACAACGGCGAGGAGCGTTGCATCGCCTGCAAGCTGTGCGAAGCGGTGTGCCCGGCGCTGGCCATCACGATCGAGTCGGACATCCGCCCCGATGGCGCGCGCAAGACCACGCGCTACGACATCGATCTGACCAAGTGCATCTTCTGCGGCTTCTGCGAGGAGAGCTGTCCGGTCGACTCGATCGTCGAGACGCACATCCTCGAGTACCACGGCGAGAAGCGCGGCGACCTGTACTTCACGAAGGACATGCTGCTGGCGGTGGGCGACCGCTACGAGCCGCAGATCGCCGCCGCCAAGGCAGCCGATGCCAAGTACCGCTGAAGCGGCAGCCCGAACATGATGACGACCTTTCTCTTCTACTTGTTCGCCGCGGTGTTGCTGTTCGCGTCGTTCCGCGTGATTACCGCGCGCTCTACCGTGCACTCGGCGCTGTTCCTCGTGCTGGCGTTCTTCAATGCAGCCTGTGTGTGGATGCTGCTGCAGGCCGAGTTCCTTGCGATTGCGCTGGTGCTGGTGTACGTGGGCGCGGTGATGGTGCTGTTCCTGTTCGTGGTGATGATGCTCGACATCAACACCGATGCGCTGCGCGTGGGCTTCTGGAAGCACTTTCCGCTGGCCGGCTTCATCGGTGCGCTGATCGCGCTCGAAATGGCGCTCGTGCTGATGGGCGGCTTCCGGGTCACCGACGCACCGCCGCTGGCTGCCGAAGTCGCGCAGCTTGGCAATACAAAGCTGCTGGGCATCGAGATCTACACCAAGTACCTGTACCCGCTGCAGATCGCTGCGGTGCTGCTGCTGGTGGCCATCATCGCGGCCATCGCGCTCACGCTGCGCGGCCGCAAGGATTCGCGCCACCAGGATCCGTCGCAGCAGGTCAAGGCGACCAAGCGCGATCGCCTGCGCATCGTGCAGATGAAGCCTGAGGTCGATCTGCCGTCCGCTGCCGCAGCGGCGGCCGAGCCTCAAACCAATTCCGGGGGGAAGGTCTGATGCCGGGCCCGATCACACTTGCCCATTTCCTGACGCTGGGTGCGATCCTGTTCGCGCTGTCGGTGCTGGGCATCTTTCTGAACCGTCGCAACCTGATCGTGCTGCTGATGGCGATCGAGCTGATGCTGCTCGCGGTGAACCTCAACTTCGTCGCCTTCTCGCACTACCTGCCGGTCGTGGCGGACCGCATGGCGGGGCAGGTTTTCGTGTTCTTCATCCTCACCGTCGCGGCCGCCGAATCGGCCATCGGCCTGGCGATCCTCGTGGTGCTGTTCCGCAACCGCGAATCGATCGCGGTGGAAGAGCTGGATGAGCTGAAGGGCTGACAAGAACATGGCTGCAACCCTGTCCCAAAATCTGCTGCTCACGGTGCCGCTGGCCCCGCTGATGGGCTCGATCGTCGCCGGTCTGTTCGGCAAGGCTGTGGGGCGCCGCGGGGCGCACATGGTCACGATCCTCGGCGTGTTCATTTCGTTCGTCGTGTCGGCGATGGTGCTGTGGAGCGTGGGCCACGACGGTGCCCGCTACAACCAGACCGTGTACGAGTGGATGAACCTCGGCGGCTTCAAGATGGAAGTGGGCTTCCTCGTCGACGGCCTCACCGCGATGATGATGGTCGTCGTCACCTTCGTGTCGCTGATGGTGCACATCTACACCATCGGCTACATGGAAGACGATCCGGGCTACCAGCGCTTCTTCTCGTACATCTCGCTGTTCACCTTCTCGATGTTGA
>CAMLIZ010000192.1 GCA_946480245.1 uncultured Pseudomonadota bacterium | reverse complement strand
CTTCGACCAGGTCCTCCGGCGTGCCCACGCCCATCAGGTAGCGCGGCTTGTGCGCCGGCAAACGCTGCGGCGTGTGCGCCATGATGCGCAGCATGTCCTCCTTGGGCTCGCCGACGCTGACACCGCCCACCGCGTAGCCCGGGAAATCCATCGCCACCAGTTGCTGCAGCGACTCCTCGCGCAGGTGCTCGTACATGCCGCCCTGCACGATGCCGAAGAGCGCGTTCCGGTTCTGCAGGCGCCCGAACTCCGCCTTGCAGCGTTCGGCCCAGCGCAGGCTCAGTTCCATCGACGCACGCGCCTCGGCCTCGGTGGTGAGATGGCCCTTGGTCTCGTACGGCGTGCACTCGTCGAACTGCATCACGATGTCGGAGTTCAGCACCGTCTGGATCTGCATGCTGGTCTCCGGGGTGAGGAACAGCTTGTCGCCGTTGACCGGCGACGCGAACTTCACGCCCTCCTCGCTGATCTTGCGCATCTCGCCCAGGCTCCACACCTGGAAGCCGCCCGAGTCGGTGAGGATCGGCAGCGGCCAGGCCTCGAAGCGATGCAGGCCGCCGAACTGGCGCAGGATCTCCAGCCCGGGGCGCAGCCACAGGTGAAAGGTGTTGCCGAGGATGATCTGCGCGCCCATGTCGAGCAGCGATTGCGGCATCACGCCCTTGACGGTGCCGTAGGTGCCTACCGGCATGAACACCGGCGTCTCGACGACGCCATGGCGCAAGGTGAGGCGGCCGCGCCGCGCAAGGCCTTCGGTGGCCAGCAGGTCGAACTGGAGCATGCGGCGGATTGTCGCCGCCCGGCGCGCCGCCTCAGGCGTAGAGCTGCTGCGACGGCATGCGCACCTTGACTTCCTTGTCGGGCACCACCGCCGTGATCGCATGCTCGGCCAGCAGCCCGGTGTCGCGCCGGATCGGCTGCTGCAGCGCGTCGCCGCGCTTGTTGGTGATGCAGGCCACCTGCGGCTTGTTGGCGCTGTCGCCGCGGCGCAGCACCACCGCCGTCTCACCGGAGGCGATGCGCACGAAGCAGCCCGGCGGGTACACGCCCAGCGTCTTCACCAGCATCAGCGCCAACGGGTCGGTGGCGTGGTGCGCGAACAGGTCGCGCGCAGCCAGCGCGGGCGACGCGATGATGGTGTCGGGCCGGTCGGTGATGCGGGTGGTGTAGCTGTCCACCAGGCGCAGCAGCTTGGCCGCCTCGCTCGGCGTGTCGGGCTCGGGCTGACCGGCTGGCGGCGCGTGGTGCTGCGCCACGGTCTGCAGCCAGGCCTCGTCTTCGAGGCCGGCCTTGCGCAGCATCGCCGCGCTGTCCTCCGGGTGGCGCTCGATCGTCTCGCGCAAGGCGGGCGTGGGTGCCGGCGTGGATGGGCCCATGCGGCACTGCAGGTCGATGATCGACAGGTTCATCGTCAGCGCCGCGCAGGCCAGGCTGCGCGTGGCGGCTTCGTCCCAGCCCAGGCGCCTGGCCATCAGGATGCTCACCACGGCCGCATGCAGCGAGTGCAGCACGCCATATTGCGTGCCAGGGTCGCGCGCGCCGCGCAGCGCCAGGTACAGCAGCAGGTCGGCGTCGCGCTCGGCCATGCCGGTCAGCTGCTCCGCCGTCTCGTTCACGCGCTCGAAGAAGTCAGGCGCCAGCGGCGGGCGCAGCACCCCGGCGGCACGCACGGTCAGCTGGTGCCAGCGGCCAGGAAAGTTCTCGGCCGGCGGTGCCACGGCTTCGCCGCGCCGCTGTGCGGCTTCTTCCATGTCGACAGTGGCGCCGCGCTCGAGCAGCACGCTCAGCGCCTTTTCGTCGGCCACGGATTGCCCGCGCGCGAGCAGCAGCACGCCTTCGGCGTCACGGATGCCGAACGGCAACGGCACGCCGGCGCGCACCTGGGCGCTCACTTGCTGAAGAGGAAGCAACTTCATCGCGGTGTTCCCACGGCAGCGGCAGGACTGCCCTTCGAGGCTTATCGGCTCACGACCGGCCCAGCTTGAATGGGCACCGCACAATGGCGACCTGTCAACGACAAAGAGGCCACGGGAATGCACTTTTCATCGACTTTGTCGCGCTGGCTGGGCATCACCGCGCTGATCGCACTGGCCGGCTGCGCCGCCACGCCACCGTCGGCGGCGCTGCCGCCCGTGCAGCGCATCGGGCACGTGGTGGTGATCTACGCCGAGAACCACAGCTTCGACAACCTCTACGGCCTGTTCCCCGGCGCCGAAGGCCTGGCCAGCGCCACGCCGGAGCAGACGCTGCAGCTGGACCATGACGGCAAGCCGCTGAAGCAGCTGGTGGTGTTCGGGCGTGACGGCAAGCCCGACCCGACCTTCCCGCGCATGCCCAACGCGCCGTTCCGCATCGACGCGCCGCCGATGAACCGCTACACCAACGAGCTCGTGCCGAGCCCGATCCACGCGTTCTTCCACAGCAGGGAGCAGATCAACGGCGGGCGCAACAACCTCTTCGCGGCGATGTCGCAGGTGGGTGGCTGGACCATGGGCTACTACGACGGATCGGCGCTGCAGCTGTGGCAATGGGCGCGCGAGTACACGCTGGCCGACCACTTCTTCATGGGCGCCTATGGCGGCTCGTTCCTGAACCACCAGTACCTGGTGTGCGCCTGCGCGCCGCGCCACCCCGATGCGCCCCCGGCCATGCGCGCCCGCCTCGACGCGCAGGGCCGGCTCCAGAAGAAGCCCGATTCGCCGTCGGCCAACGAGGGCGCCGTGCGGCTGGTGACGCCCGGCGCGCAGGTCACGCCCGACGGCTATGCGGTGAACACCTCGCAGCCGCCCTACCAGCCCAGCGGGTTCGAGCCGGCGCGCGGCGGCTCGCCCGACCTGGCCGACCCCGCCGGCGAGCCCGGCCGCGAGACGCCACTGCCGGCGCAGACCCAGACGACCATCGGCGACACCTTGAGCGCGCGGGGCGTGAGCTGGGCCTGGTACGCCGGCGGATGGAACGCTGCGCTGGCCGACGGCCGACAGCCGCCCGGCGCCAGGCGCCACGTGATCTATGCGCGCGAGGAGGGCAGCCCGATGTTCCAGCCCCACCACCAGCCGTTCAACTACTACGCGCGCTTCGCACCCGGCACGCCGGACCGCGCGCTGCACCTGAAGGACGGCGACGACTTCGTGCGCGACGTCGAGGCCGGCACGCTGCCCGCCGTCAGCTTCTACAAGCCGGCCGGCCGCTACACCCAGCACCCGGCCTACACGGACATCCAGAGCGGCGACCGCTACATGGCCGCGCTGCTGGCCAAGCTGCGCGCCAGCCCGCAGTGGAAGGACATGCTCGTGATCCTGACCTACGACGAGAACGGCGGCTACTGGGACCACATGCCGCCGCCCGCCGGCGCGGGCTGGAGCGACTGGCTGGGCCCCGGCACGCGGGTGCCCGCGCTGCTGATCGGCCCGCAGGTGCGGCGCGGCTTCGTCGACCACACCCGCTACGACACCGGCTCGATCCTGAAGCTGCTGACCGAGCGCTTCGGGCTGCAGCCGCTGCCGGGTGTGCGCGCCAACGTGGGCGACCTGAGCAACGCGCTCACGCCGTGACCTGCGGCAGCTTGTGCGGGTGGCGCGTCAGCCTGTGACGTCACCCGGCTCGCGCCGGTCCAGCAGCATCGCGTCGCCATAGCTGAAGAAGCGATAGCGCGCCGCGATCGCATGCGCGTACAGCGCACGGATGTGCTCGTAGCCGGCGAAGGCGCTGACCAGCATCAGCAGCGTGCTCTTGGGCAGATGGAAGTTGGTGAGCAGCCGGTCGACGACCCGGAAGCGGTAGCCGGGGGTGATGAAGAGGTCGGTGTCGCGCGAACCCGCTGCCAGCGCGCCGTCGCGCGCGGCCGACTCCAGCGCGCGCAAAGTGGTGGTGCCCACCGCCATCACGCGGCCGCCGCGTTGGCGTGCGTCTGCCACGGCCTGCACGGTCTCGGGCGGCACCTCGAACCATTCGCTGTGCATCTTGTGCTCGGCCAGGTTCTCGCTGCGCACGGGCTGGAAGGTGCCGGCACCAACATGCAGCGTCACGCGCGCGGTCGTCACACCCATCGCCCGCAAGGCCTGCAGCATCGGCTCGTCGAAGTGCAGGGCCGCGGTGGGTGCCGCCACTGCGCCCGGGCGAGCCGCGAACACGGTCTGGTAGCGCGTCGCATCGTCGGCCTCGTCGGCATGCGTGATGTAAGGCGGCAGCGGCACATGGCCGTGCAGCTCCAGCAGCGTCAGCGGCTCCGACGGAAAGCGCAGGCGGAACAGCGAGGCGTCAGGGCCGTCGCGGCCCAGCACCTCGGCGTCGAACGCGCCGGCAAAGCGCACGCGCTGGCCCGCGCGCGGCGACTTGCTGGCGCGCAGGTGCGCCAGCACCTCGTGGCCCGGCAGCACGCGCTCGACCAGCGCCTCCACCGCCCCGCCGCTGTCCTTGGCGCCGAACAGCCGCGCCTTGATCACGCGCGTGTCGTTGAACACCAGCAGGTCGCGCGCGCCCATCAGCGCGGGCAACTCGCGGAACCGGCGGTCCACCGGCGTGGCGCCGGTGCCGTCGAGCAGGCGGGAGCCACTGCGCTCGGCTGCCGGATGCTGCGCGATCAGCTCGGGCGGGAGCGCGAAGTCGAAGTCGCTGAGGGAGTAGGGGCGCATGGCATGCAGGCTGTACCGGCCTGAAGAAGACGAAGGGCAGAATTGTTCCATGGTCGACGCCGCCGTCACCGCCGCCAAGCAGGAGAAGTCCGCGCCGCAAAAGGCGATGGAAAAGCTCGGCCTGCTGCGTGATATCGACCTCGCGCTGCACCTGCCGATGCGCTACGAGGACGAGACGCGCCTCGTGCGCATCGCCGACCTGCGCGAAGGCGAGAGCGCGCAATGCGAAGGCATCGTGCGCGACAGCCGCGTCGAGTTCCGGCCGCGGCGGCAGCTGGTGGTGCGGCTGGACGACGGCAGCGACGAGCTGGTGCTGCGCTTCCTGAATTTCTACCCCTCGCAGCAGAAGCAGCTGGCGCCGGGCGCACGGGTGCGCGTGCGCGGCGAGGTGCGCGGGGGCTTCTTCGGCCGTGAGATGGTGCATCCGGCCTGCAGGCCGGTGGACGAGAGCACGCCGTTGGCCACGGCGCTGACGCCGGTGTACCCCACCAGCGCGCAGCTGCCGCAGGCCTATCTGCGCAAGGCGGTGGCGTCCGCATTGCAGCGTGCGCCGCTCGACGAGCTGCTGCCGGCGTCCGCGGTGCCGAGCGGCCTGCCCAGCCTGCGCGAGGCACTGCGCTTCCTGCACCATCCGCCGCCCGAGGTGCCGCAGGCCGCATTGGAGGATCGCAGCCATCCGGCCTGGCAGCGCCTGAAGTACGAGGAGCTGCTGGCGCAACAGCTGTCACAGCTGCAGGCGCAACAGGAGCGCGCCGCGCTGCGCGCACCGGCGCTGGCGGCAAAGCCGGGCGGTCTGCACGAGAAGCTGTTGTCGGCGCTGCCGTTCACGCTCACGCCGGCACAGCATCGCGTGGCCGAGGAGATTGCAGCCGACCTGGCGCGCGACGCGCCCATGCACCGGCTGCTGCAGGGCGACGTGGGCTCGGGCAAGACGGTGGTGGCTGCATTGGCTGCGGCCGTGGCCATCGATGCGGGCTGGCAGTGCGCGCTGATGGCGCCGACCGAGATCCTGGCCGAACAGCACTTCCGCAAGCTGGTGCAGTGGCTGCAGCCGCTCGGCGTGGGCGTGGCCTGGCTCACCGGCAGCCGCAAGGGCAAGGCACGCACGCAGATGGTCGAGCGCGTGGCCAGCGGCGAGGCGCAGCTGGTGGTGGGCACGCACGCCGTGATCCAGGACGACGTGCATTTCGCCCGGCTCGGGCTGGCCATCGTCGACGAGCAGCATCGCTTCGGCGTGGCACAGCGGCTGCAGCTCAAGCGCAAGCTGGCCGGTGCGTTCGAGCCGCACCTGCTGATGATGAGCGCCACGCCGATCCCGCGCACCTTGGCGATGACCTACTTCGCCGACCTGGACGTGAGCACGATCGACACGCTGCCGCCGGGTCGCACGCCGGTGCTGACCAAGGTGTTCGCCGACGGCAAGCGCGATCAGGTGACGGCGCGCATCCGCGACGAGGTGAGCCGCGGCCGGCAGGTGTACTGGGTATGCCCGCTGATCGAGGAGAGCGAGACGCTGGACCTGAAGAACGCCACCGAGACGCACCGGCAGCTGTGCGAGGCGCTGCCTGGCCACATGGTGGGCTTGCTGCACGGGCGCATGCCGGCGGCCGAGAAGGCGGCGGTGATGTCGCTGTTTGCGCAAGGGCAGATGAGCGTGCTGGTGGCGACGACGGTGATCGAGGTGGGCGTGGACGTGCCCAACGCCAGCCTGATGGTGGTGGAGCATGCCGAGCGCTTCGGCCTGTCGCAGCTGCACCAGCTGCGCGGGCGCGTGGGGCGCGGCGCGGTGGCCAGCGTGTGCGTGCTGCTGTACACCGCGCCGCTGTCGGAGACCGGCAAGGCGCGCCTGAAGGCCATGGCCGAGACCACCGACGGCTTCGAGATCGCGCGCCGCGACCTGGAGATCCGCGGCCCGGGCGAGTTCATGGGCGCGCGGCAGTCAGGCGCACCGCTGCTGCGCTTCGCCGACCTCAACGAGGACGACGCGCTGCTGCGCCAGGCGCGGCGCGCGGCCCAGCAGCTGCTGCGCGAGCAGCCGCGGGCCGCCGAGGCGCACGTGCAGCGCTGGCTGGGCGGCCGCGCCGACTACCTCAAGGCCTGAGCACGGCAGCCCCCGCCGCGCCGCTTCCTCGGGTATCGTTGCGGGCACGCCCCCCGCAGCCACCATGACGCTCACCGAACTCCGCTACATCGTCGCCGTCGCGCGCGAGAAGCACTTCGGCCGCGCGGCCGAGGCCTGCTTCGTGTCGCAGCCCACGCTCAGCGTGGCGATCAAGAAGCTGGAGGAGGAGCTCGACGTGAAGCTCTTCGAGCGCGGCGCCAACGAGGTCAGCGTCACGCCGCTGGGCGAGGCGATCGTGCGGCAGGCGCAGGCGGTGATCGAGCAGGCGCAGGCGATCAAGGAGATCGCCGCGCGCGGCAAGGATCCGCTCAACGGCCCGCTGAAGCTTGGCATCATCTACACGATCGGCCCCTACCTGTTGCCCGAGCTGGTGAAACACGCGATCGAGCACACGCCGCAGATGCCGCTGATGCTGCAGGAGAACTTCACGGTGCGGCTGCTGGAGATGCTGCGCACCGGCGAGATCGACTGCGCCATCATGGCCGAGCCCTTCCCCGACACCGGCCTGGCGATCGCGCCGCTGTACGACGAGCCTTTCATGGTGGCGGTGCCCACCCACCACGCCCTGGCCAAGCGCAAGAGCATCTCGTCGGAGGAGCTGAAGAAGGAGACCATGCTGCTGCTCGGCACGGGCCACTGCTTCCGTGACCACGTGCTCGAGGTGTGCCCGGAGTTCGCACGCTTTTCCAGCGACGCCG
>CAMLIZ010000191.1 GCA_946480245.1 uncultured Pseudomonadota bacterium | reverse complement strand
TGCAGGTGCATCGGGTGGGTCATCATCGTGTCGTTGTGCAGGATCACGCGCACGCGTTCGCCCTCGCGCAGGTGGATCGGCGTGGAGCGGCCGAACTCCAGCCCGTCGAGCGACCAGGTATAGCGCTCCATGTTGCCGGTGAGGTGCAGCTCGATCTCGCGCCCCGGCAGGCGTGCGTCGAGCGGGCCGCCCAGCGTGTGCAGGTCGGCCAGCGTGAGCACGCGGCGGCCGTTGTCGCGCAGGCCGATGCCGGGGTCGTCGAGCGCCGTGCGGGCCAGGTCCACGCGCATGTCGGTGGAGGGGCCGTATTCGGTGCGGGCATGGCGCACGCGCGTGCTGGGCGCGGCCAGCGCGGGGGGCGCCATCGCGGCGGCGGCGGCATGGTCCGCGTGGTCCATGCCGGGCATCGCGCCGTGGTCCATGGCCGGCATGGCGGCGCTCATGTCCATCATGTCGTCCATGCCCAGCCGCGGCCGCACATCGAGCGCGGGCACCGGCGCTTGCAGGCCCTGGCGCACCGCCAGCGTGCCGCGCGCGAAGCCGCTGCGGTCCATCGTTTGGGCGAACACGGTGTAGGCCTCGTCGCGCGGCTGCACGAGCACGTCGTAGGTCTCGCCGGGGCCGAAGCGGAATTCGTCCACCGTCACCGGCTCGACGCTCTGGCCGTCGGCCTGCACGACGGTGAGCTTCAGGCCCGGGATGCGCACGTCGTAGAAGGTGTGCGCGGCGCCGTTGATGAAGCGCAGCCGCACCCGCTCGCCGGGGCGGAACAGCCCGGTCCAGTTGGCGGCCGGCGTGCTGCCGTTCATCAGGTAGGTGAGCGTGGCGCCGGACACGTCGGCCAGGTCGGCCGGGCTCATGCGCATGCGGTTCCACATGTCGCGCTTGTTGAGCGCCACGCGCACGCCGTTGTCTGCGGCGTCGCGCAGGAACTCGGGCAGCGTGGGCTGGGCGAAGTTGTAGTAGTCGCCTTGCGCCTTCAGCTTCGCCAGCACGCGCATCGGGTCTTCGTCGGTCCAGTCCGACAGCTGCACCACGTGCTCGCGCTCGGCGCGGATCGTGTCGCCGCCGCGCGGCGTGATCACGATCGCGCCGTACATGCCGGTCTGCTCCTGGTGGCCGGAGTGCGAGTGGTACCAGAAGGTGCCGCTCTGGCGCACCTGGAAGCGGTAGGTGAAGGTCTCGCCGGGCGGGATGCCGGCGAAGCTGATGCCGGGCACGCCGTCCATCTGGAACGGCACGAGGATGCCGTGCCAGTGGATCGAGGTGGCCACCGGCAGCCGGTTGGTCACCCGGATTGTCACCGTGTCGCCCTCGCGCCAGTGCAGCGTGGGTGCGGGGATGGAGCCGTTGATCGCGGTGGCCATGCGCGGCGCGCCGGTGAAGTTGACCGGCAGCTCGGCCACCTCGAGCGCGAACTCGGTGCCGTGCAGCTCGGGCACGGCGCGCGCGGGTTCGCCTGCGCGCGCCAGGCGCGCCAGCGGCGGTGCGGCGAGCAGCACGCCGCCGGCGGCCAGGCCTTGCACGAAGCGGCGGCGGCCGGGGCCGGGCAGGGCGAGCGGGAAAGCGGATGGCTTGGTCATCGTGGGTCACAGGGTCGACCGGCAGACCATAAGGCTTGTCACGGTGGGAAGGTCAAGAGGCGCCGGCATGATTTGTCGCAAGCCGCGCCCGCGCGCACCGGCCCGGCCCGCCGGTGCTGCGCCGACAATGCGCGGGTTGCGCCATGTCCGATCCCTTCGCCCAGGTCCACAACCGCCGCATCGCCCTCGTCGTGCTTGTGGGAGGCCTGCTGCTGCTGGCTTATGCGGTGATGCAGATGTTCCTGGTGCCGGTGGCGTGGGCCGCGATCATGGCGTACACGGTTTGGCCGCTGAACGCGCGTTTGCGCCGGGCGCTGGGCGGGCGCGCCACCCTGAGCGCTGCACTGATGACGCTGCTGCTCACCGCCGCCGTGGTGCTGCCGTTGCTGTGGCTGCTGCTGATGCTGCGCGGGGAGCTGGCGCGCGGCTACGCGGCCGTGTCGGAGTACCTGCTGAACGGCCCGCACCGGCTGCCCGACGCGCTGCGCGCGGTGCCTTGGCTGGGTGACTGGCTGCAGAACCTGCTCGACGAAACGGCGCGCGACCCGACGGTGCTGCGCCAGCAGGCGCGCCTGTGGGTCGAGCGCGAAACGGGCCAGGTGCTCGACGTGCTGGGCGGCGCCGGTCGCAACGCCGCCAAGCTTGGCTTCGCACTGGTGACGGTGCTGTTCCTGTTCCGCGATGGCGAGGCGCTGGTGGCGCAGCTGCGCCGGGTACTGCAGCGCGTGATGGGCACGCGCGCCGAAGGCTATCTGCAGGCCGTGGGTGCCACCACCAAGGCCATCGTGTACGGGCTCGTGCTGTCGGCGCTGGCGCAGGGCACGCTGGCCGGCCTGGGCTACTGGGCGGCAGGGGTGCGTGCGCCGGTGTTGCTGGCGCTGCTGACGGCGGGCATCGCGCTGGTGCCCTGGGGCACGCCGCTGGTGTGGGTGCCCATCGGTGCGTGGCTCCTGCTCACTGGCCACACCGCGGCCGGTGTGGGCCTGCTGCTGTGGGGCATGCTGGCGGTGAGCTGGATCGACAACCTGCTGCGCCCGCTGGTCATCAGCAGCGCGGCCCACGTGCCGTTCCTGCTGGTGATGTTCGGCGTCATCGGTGGCGCTGCGGCCTTTGGCCTGATCGGCCTGTTCGTGGGCCCGGTGATCCTCGCCATGGGGCTGGCGCTGTGGCACGAATGGCTGGGGCAGGGCGCGCCGGGCGATGCGCCGGCCGAGGCCGCCGACCCGGGCGGCTGAGCCGCGGGCGTCTTCAGTGCGCTGCGCCGAAGCGATGCCCGTCGCCGTCTTGCTCGCAGGGCTGCACCTCGAGCTGCACCGTGCTGTGGTGGATGTCGAAGCGCGCGGCCAGCAGCGAGCGCAGGCGCTGCAGCAGCGCGTCGCCCGGCTCGGCCGGCGGCTGCACCACGGCATGCACGCTCAGGCTGACCTTGCCGCTGGCGATGGCCCACACATGCAGGTCGTGCACGGCGGCCACGCCTTCACAGCCGGTCAACGCGCGTTCCACCTCGGCCAGGTCGATGCCCTCGGGCACGCCTTCCAGCAGCACGTTGAGGCTGGCCTTCAGCAGCGCCCAGGTGCGCGGCAGCACCCACAGGCCGATGCCCACGGCGACCAGCGAATCCACCCAGGCCCAGCCGGTGAAGCGAATCACCAATGCGCCCACGATCACGCCCACCGAGCCGAGCATGTCGCTCCACACCTCGAGGTAGGCGCCCTTCACGTTGAGGTTGTGCTCGTGGCCACCCGCCAGCAGCCGCATGCCGAGCAGGTTGACCGCCAGACCGAGCACCGCAATGCCCAGCATCAGGCCCGACTCGATCTGCGGCGGCTGCTGCAGCCGGTGCCATGCCTCGTAGAGGATGTATGCGGCGGCCAGCATCAGCAGCACGGCGTTGACCGCGGCCGCCAGGATCTCGAAGCGGTGATAGCCGAAGCTGCGCTTGTCGTCGGCCGGCCGTTCGCCGATGCGCTGCGCGGCCAGCGAGATCGCCAGCGCGGCCGCGTCGGTGAACATGTGCGCGGCATCCGACAGCAGCGCCAGGCTGCCCGACACCAGCCCGCCGACCAGCTCGGCGGCCAGCACCAGCAGCACCAGCACGAGCGTGAGGCCGAGTGCCCGCGCGTTGCCGCCGTGCGCGTGCGAATGGGCGTGGTCGTGCCCCACCGCCACCCAGCGCTTCAGCGCCGCGGGCGCTGCAGCGCCATGCGCGCCAGCAGCCAGGTGCCGAGCGCGGCCGCGGCCACCGTGCCGCGGTGCGTGTCCAGCCACAGTTGCAAGCTGAACGGCTTGGCCTGCGCATCGAAGCGGCCGTGCGCGCCGTGGTCGCCCAGGTCGCCGTCCACCGGTTCGTAGAGGTTGTCGGGCCGGTCGGCCGGCAGCGGTTCGTTGGTGTGCTGGCCGTCCACCGCCTTGCGCCCGAGCATGCGGTCGAGCAGGCCCGGGATCAGGCGCGTGCCCACGATCGCCTGCACCGCGGGCCAGCCCACCCACAGCTCGCGCCGGCGATGCGTGGCGGCCCAGTACACGCCTTGCGCCGCCACCTCGGGCTGGAAGATCTTGCCCATCGGCCGCGGGCGCTTGGTCATCGTGGTGCGGCCCCACTCGAACTGCGGCGTGTTGAACGCGGACAGATGCACCATCGTGATGTGCACCCGGCTGCGGTCGTGCGCCAGTTCGCAGCGCACGCTGTCGGTGAAGCCACGCACGGCCGCCTTGGCGCCGCAGTACGGCGCCTGCAGCGGGATCGAGCGATACGCCAGCGCCGAGCCCACTTGCACGATGGTGCCGCGGTCGCGTGCCTTCATGCGCTTGAGCGCGGCCATCGTGCCCCACACCGCGCCCAGGTAGGTGACCTCGGTGGCGCGGCGGTAGTCGTCGGGGCGGATCTTGAGCACCGGCGCAAAGATGGTGGCCATCGCGTCGTTGACCCACACGTCGATCTCGCCCCATTCGGCTTCCACCTTGGCGGCGGCCGCTTCCACCTGCGCTTCGTCGGCCACGTCGGTGGGGATCACCATGGCCTGGCCGCCCAGGCGCTCGACGTCTGCACGCGCGCCTTCCAGGCCGTCATGGCCGCGCGCCAGCAGCGCCACGCGCCAGCCGTGGCGCGCGAACTCGCAGGCCACCGCGCGGCCCACGCCGGCGGATGCGCCGGTGACCACCACGATCTGGCGGCGTTGCGACGGGTCATGCTTGTAGGCAGTCATCGGATCGATCCTCCTTGGCGCAGCGGCCGCAACTGCTGCGGCTGCTGCATGGTGGCGGGCTCGGTGCTGCGGGTGCCGTAGTCGACCTCGGTGAGGGCGAACAGCAGCGCCAGCGTGGCCAGGCCCGTGGCCGCCACGATGCGCAGCAGCACGGTGGCGCGCGCCAGGTGCATGAACAGCCACAGCACGATGCCCGACTTGATGGCGGCAATCGCCAGGCCGGCCACCGCGTTCCAGGGCCCGAGCGGCAGGTAGGCGCTGCCCAGGCTGGTGAGCATCAGCGCGATCAGCGCGATCCAGACCACCAGCACATGGCGTGCACGGCGCGAGAAGGCGGCGGTGCTGTCGTTCATGAATGCCGGCTCACGAGGTACAGCAGCGGGTAGAGAAAGATCCACACGATGTCCACGAAGTGCCAGTACAGGCCGGCCACCTCCACGCGCCGTGCGGGCGCCCAGGGCCGCATGCGCTGCGTGCCGTAGCCGAACACGCCGAGCAGGCCGATGCCGATCAGCAGGTGCAGCGCATGCAGCCCGGTCATCACGAAATACAGCATGAAGAACAGCTCGGCACCCGGCGTGCCGGCGAGCTCGAAGCCCGGCCCGGGGAACAGGCCCTCGTGCCATTCCTTGCGGTACTCCATGCCCTTGATCACGAGGAAGGCCACGCCCAGCGCCGCCGCGGCACCCAGCAGCCATGGCACCCAGGTGCGGCGCGGCGCATGCTCGTCGCAGGCGACGGCCAGCGCCACCAGCGCGCTGCTGGTGAGCAGCACGCCGGTGTTCAGCGTGCCCAGCACCACGTCGGTGTGGCGGCTGGCCGCTGCGAACCCCTGCGGCCAGTGCGTGCGGCCATAGAGGTAGGCCACGAGCAGGCCGCCGAAGAACAGCACCTCGGTGGCCAGGAACACCCACATGCCGAGCTGCGCCGTGTCGTGCGGCAGCTCGTCTTCGAGTTGCGCGGGCTCGGTGCCGTGGGACAGCGCTGAGGCAGTCATGCGGCCTTGCCCTCCAGCGCGCGCTCGATGTAGAGCTTTTGCACCAGCACCATCGTCACCACCATCAGCGGCGTGCCGAACACCACGCCCATCAGGCCGAACAGCGAGCCGAACACCAGCACCGACGCCACGCCCAGCGCCGGCGGCAGGTGCACGGCCCAGCGCTGCACCAGCGGGATCAGCAGGTTGCCTTCGACCTGCTGGATGCCGAGGAACAGCAGCGCCACGTACAGCGCGTCCACCGGCCCTTGCGCAAACGCGACCAGCACGGCCAGCAGGCCGGAGGCGATGGGGCCGAAGAAGGGCACGAACTCCAGCAGCCCGGCGATCAGCCCGAGCGCCAGCGCCATCGGCATGCCGAGCAGGGCCAGCCCGATGGCCACGGCCGAGCCCACCGCCACCATCGCCACGGCCTGCCCCAGCAGCCAGCGCGACAGCGCCCGGCCGGCTGCGTCCAGCGCGTCGCCCACGGCCGAGCGGCGCCCGGTGGGGAACAACCGCACCAGGCCGTTGCGGTACATGCCGACATCGAACGCGAGGTACAGGCCCATCAGCACGATCAGCACCAGTGCGCTCAAGCCCTGCACGGCGCCCGTGGCCACGCTGGCGATGTTGGCCCAGGGCAGCTCCCCGCTGCGCAGGTCGTCGCCCAGCGCGAGCAGGCGCGGGCCGAAGGGCAGGGCCTGGATCCAGCCGCGCACTGCCGTCCAGGCGCGCGGCAGTTGCTCGCGCAGGTTGTGCAATTGCTCGGTCAGCGGCGCGCCCATCAGCCACAGGCAGGCCACCAGCACGGCGGCCACCGTCACCAGGATCACGCCGGTGGCCGCGCGTGGCGACAGCCGCGTGTGCTCGGCCAGCGGATCGGCCATGGCACGCAGCGTGGCCGCCACCAGCACCGCGCCGAAGATCAGCATCACCGGCTCGCGAAGTGTCCACAGCAGCGCCAGCAGCAGCAGCGCGGCCAGGATGCGCCACAGCGTGGCGGCTTGGATGTCACGGTTCATCGGCAGGGGGAAGGCGTTTGCGCCTGCCAAGCAGATGGTGTTCCCGCTCATGGGCGGCCACCGCTCAACCGGCGCGCACCGGCTGGTCCGGGTGGTAGTCGTACACCCGTTCCGGCGCCTTCGGCGGCGTGTCGAAGTTGTGCTTGGGCGGCGGCGAGCTGGTCTGCCATTCGAGCCCGGTGGCACCGAACGGGTTGGCGCCGGCGCGTGCGCCGTGCCACAGCGACCAGCCCAGGTAGCCCAGCGGCAGCAGGTAGCCCAGCGCCAGCACCACCGCGCCGGTGGAGGAAAACAGGTTGAGCACCTGGAACTCGGGCGGGTAGGTGTGATAGCGCCGCGGCATGCCGCGCATGCCCAGCAGGTACTGCGGGAAGAAGGTGAAGTTGAAGCCGAGGAAGATGAGTACCGCCGCGATGCGCGCCCACACCTCCGAGTACATGCGGCCGGTGATCTTGGGCCACCAGAAGTGCAGCCCGCCGAAGTACGCCATCACCGAGCCGCCCACCATGATGTAGTGGAAGTGGCTGACCACGAAGTAGGTGTCGGACAAGTGCACGTCGAGCGACAGCGACGCCAGGAACAGGCCGGTGAGCCCGCCGATCGTGAACAGGCCCACGAAGCCGAGCGCATAGAGCATCGGCGCATCGAAGCGGATGGAGCCCTTGTGCAGCGTGGCGGTCCAGTTGAAGACCTTGATCGCCGACGGTATGGCCACCAGGAAGCTCAGCAGCGAGAACGCCATGCTCGCCGCCAGCGACTGCCCGGCGACGAACATGTGGTGCCCCCACACGAGGAAGCCGATGCTCGCGATGCCCAGGATCGCGTAGGCCATGAAGCGGTAGCCGAACACCGGGCGGCGCGCGAAGCAGGGAATGATCTCGCTCACCACGCCCATCGCCGGCAGCACCATGATGTAGACCGCCGGGTGCGAGTAGAACCAGAACA
>CAMLIZ010000190.1 GCA_946480245.1 uncultured Pseudomonadota bacterium | reverse complement strand
ATCAGGTGCATCGGCACATGGCCCGGGCCTTCGATCATGGTCTGCACCTCGTGCTTCCACGCGATCTGTGTCAGCTCACCCAAGGTGCGCAGCTCGGCGAACTGCGCTTCGTCGTTGGCATCGGCCGTGGAGCCCGGGCGAAGGCCGTCGCCGAGCGAGAAGCTCACGTCGTAGGCCTTCAGGATCTCGCAGATCTCCTCGAAGTGCGTGTAGAGGAAGTTCTCCTTGTGATGCGCGATGCACCACTTGGCAAGGATGGAGCCGCCGCGCGACACGATGCCTGTGCGCCGGTTCACGGTCATCGGAATGAACGGCAGGCGCACGCCGGCGTGGATGGTGAAGTAGTCCACCCCCTGCTCGGCCTGCTCGATCAAGGTGTCGCGGAAGACCTGCCATGTGAGGTCCTCGGCCACGCCGCCCACCTTCTCCAGCGCCTGGTAGATCGGCACCGTGCCGATCGGCACCGGCGCATTGCGCACGATCCAGTCGCGCGTGGTGTGGATGTGGCGGCCGGTGGACAGGTCCATCACCGTGTCGGCGCCCCAGCGCGTGGCCCACACCAGTTTTTCCACCTCCTCCTCGATGCTCGACGTGACCGCCGAATTGCCGATGTTGGCGTTGACCTTCACGAGGAAGTTGCGGCCGATCGCCATCGGCTCCACTTCGGGGTGGTTGATGTTGGCCGGAATGATGGCGCGGCCGCGCGCCACCTCGTCGCGCACGAACTCGGGCGTGATCAGCTGCGGTATGCGCGCGCCCATCGGGTTGCCGCGCAGGCGCTGCTCGCGCGCCGCATCACCCAGCAGTTGCTGCATCCATTCGCGCTTGCCGTTCTCGCGCAGCGCCACGTACTCCATCTCCGGCGTCACGATGCCGCGACGCGCGTAGTGCATCTGCGTCACGTTGGCGCCGCTGCGCGCACGGCGCGGCCGACGCTGCAGGGCGGCGGAGTCGGCGCGCAGGGCCTGCAGCGCCGCGTCGTCGCGCGCACCGTCGTCCAGCGCCTGCGCGCTGCGGCCGTCGTAGCGCTCGGTGTCGCCACGGTCGGCGATCCACGACGCGCGCAGAGGCGCCAGGCCCAGGCGAACGTCGATGCTCGCCTGCGGGTCGGTGTACGGGCCGGAGGTGTCGTACAGCACCACCGCTTCGCCGTTCGTCAGCTGCACCTCGCGCATCGGCACCCGCAGGTCCGGGCGCGAGCCGCTCACGTAGAGCTTGCGGGAAGCGGGAAACGGGTCGCGCGACAGCGCGAGGCGTTCTTCGATCGGTGTGGTGGGCGGCATCGTGGCTCCTTCGACGGGACAAGGTGTGCTCCGGAAGGCGCCGCCGCCAGGCCGCGCATGCGCGTGCCACAGGGCCTGACTCTCCTTACGCCGGTACGAACCGGTTCAAGTTCACGGGTTCGGCCATCTGGCCGTCTCAGCCCCTGCATTGCCTGCAGGCGCACCCCGGAGCGGGACGCAGTATAGGCTTCGGCTACACTGCCGGCTTGCCAGGAGAGAGCTTCCGAGCCACGCGAGGAAGCCGCCGAAGGCGCAGGGGCAAAGCCCCGAACGCTCAGGCAAAAGGACTGGCAAAGACGCCGCTCACATCGCGGCGTACCTCACTGGAGAGAGACGGGTTTGCAAGCTCGTCCACCGAAGGGGCAAGCGGCATCGGGGAACCGGCGCCGCCAATCTCTCAGGTAAAGCGGACAGCGAGGGCATCCCCACCTTCACCGGTGCTGGAACGATCGCCCTCGCCACGTCGATGAGATGTCCGCCATGCCAGACCAGAACGCTCCGCTGCTGAAAACCCCGCTGCACACGCTGCACCTCGAACTGGGCGCCAAGATGGTGCCCTTCGCCGGCTACGACATGCCGGTCAATTACCCGGGCGGCATCATCGCCGAGCACAAGCAGTGCCGCGAATCGGCCGCGCTGTTCGACGTGTCGCACATGGGCCAGCTGCGGCTGGTGGGCGACGACGCCGCGGCCGCACTGGAATCGCTGGTGCCGGTGGACGTGGTGGATCTGGCCGTCGGCAAGCAGCGCTACGCGCTGTTCACCAACAGCGCCGGCGGCATCCTCGACGACCTGATGATCACGCGCCGCGACGGCGATCTGTTCGTCGTCGTCAACGCTGCATGCAAGGCGGCCGACACGCAGCACCTGATCACCCACATCGGCCATCGCTGCCTGGTGCAGAGCCTGCCCGACCGCGCGCTGCTCGCGCTGCAGGGCCCCAAGGCCGTGGACGCGCTGGCGCGCTTGGCACCGGGCGTGGCGCAGCTCACGTTCATGACCGGCGGCAGCTTCATGCTGGCCGGCGCCGACTGCTTCGTCACCCGCTCCGGCTATACCGGCGAGGACGGCTTCGAGATCTCGGTGCCGGACACGCACGCGATCGCGCTGGCGCGTGAACTGCTGGCCACGCCGGAGGTCAAGCCCGCCGGGCTGGGCGCGCGCGACACGCTGCGCCTGGAAGCCGGGCTGTGCCTATACGGCCACGACATCGACGAGACCACGACGCCCGTGGAAGCCGGTCTCACCTGGGCCATCCAGAAGGTGCGGCGCCCGGGCGGCGCGCGCGCCGGCGGCTATCCCGGCGCCTCGGTCATCGAGGCGCAGTTGGCGGGCGGTGCGCCGATCAAGCGCGCCGGCCTGCTGGGCCTGGAGCGCATGCCGGTGCGCGAGGGCGCACTGGTGTTCGATGCGCAGGGGCACAAGCTGGGCCACGTGACCAGCGGCACCCTGTCGCCCACGGTGAACCAGCCCATCGCGATGGCCTACCTCGCCGCCAACCACGCGCTGCCCAGCCACGAGGTGTACGCTGAAGTGCGCGGCAAGCGCCTGCCGATGCGCGTGGCGCCCATGCCTTTCTCGCCGCACCGCTACCACCGCGGCTGACCCCTTCGCCCTCCCACTTTTCATGAACCCGCCAGGAGCCGATCGATGACGACCAAGTACACCCAGGACCACGAGTGGATCAACATCGAAGACCATGAAGCCGCTGTCGTCGGCATCACGCTGCACGCGCAGGACGCGCTGGGCGACGTGGTGTTCGTCGACCTGCCCGAGGTGGGCAAGACCTACAAGAAGGGCGACGTGGCCGGCGTCGTGGAATCGGTGAAGGCCGCCGCCGACCTGTTCATGCCGGTGACGGGCGAGATCGTCGAGGTCAACGAGGCGCTGCGTGCCGATCCGTCGATGGCCAACACGGACCCGATGGGCGAAGGCTGGTTCTTCAAGGTGCACGTCACGGACATGGCGCAGTTCGACGAGCTGATGGACCAACCGGCCTACGACGCGCTGCTCAAGACGCTGTAACTCCCCTGCGCGCGGCCGCCTGCGCCGCGCGCACCCACGGCGCCATCGCGCCGCCCTGCCCGACCCTGCCTTGCCATGCTGATGTCCTCCCTCAAGCCCCTGGGTGAACTCGAGAACTGCGTCGAGTTTGCCGCCCGCCACATCGGGCCCGACGAACGCGACGAAGCGCACATGCTCAGCGTGATCGGCGCCGCCTCGCGGCGCGCGCTGATCGACGCGATCGTGCCCGGCGCGATCCGCCGCTCCGAGGCAATGGCCCTGCCCGCGCCGCTCACCGAGGCGCAGGCGCTGGCCGAACTGCGCGCGATCGCCCACCAGAACAAGGTGCTCAAGAGCTTCATCGGCCAGGGCTACCACGGCACCATCACGCCGGGCGTGGTGCTGCGCAACGTGCTGGAGAACCCGGCCTGGTACACCGCCTACACGCCCTACCAGGCCGAGATCTCGCAGGGCCGCATGGAGGCGCTGGTCAACTTCCAGACCATGGTGACCGACCTCACCGGCATGGCGATCGCCAATGCGTCGATGCTCGACGAGGCCACCGCAGCCGCCGAGGCCATGACCCTGGCGCTGCGCGTTGGCAAGAGCAAGAGCCGCAGCCTCTTCGTGGCCGACGACGTGCTGCCGCAGACGCTGGAGGTGGTGCGCACGCGCGCGCGGCCGCTCGGCATCGACGTGGTGGTGGGACGCGCCGAAGACGCCGCGCAGGGCGAGCACTTTGCCGCGCTGTGGCAGTACCCGGGCGTGTCCGGCCGCGTGCGTGACCTCAAGCCGCTGATCGACGCCGTGCATGCCAAGGGCGGCCTGGCAATCGTGGCGGCCGACCTGCTGGCGCTCACGCTCCTGGTGCCCCCGGGCGAGCAAGGCGCCGACATCGCGGTGGGCACCACGCAGCGCTTCGGCATGCCGATGGGCAACGGCGGCCCGCACGCGGCCTACATGGCCACCAAGGACGAGTTCAAGCGCTCGCTGCCCGGCCGGCTGGTGGGCGTGAGCGTGGACAGCCACGGCAACGCGGCCTACCGCCTCGCGCTGCAGACGCGCGAGCAGCACATCCGGCGCGAGAAGGCCACCTCCAACATCTGCACGGCGCAGGTGCTGCCGGCGGTGATCGCCAGCATGTATGCCGTGTACCACGGCCCCGAGGGCCTGAAGCGCATCGCGCGCCGCGTGGCCGCGTACACGGCGATCCTCGCCGAGGGCCTGAAGACGCTGGGTTTCACGCTCGAGCACGAGGAGGCCTTCGACACGCTGCAGGTGCACACCGGTGTGCGCACCGACGAGTTGCTGGCCACCGCGATCGCCAATGGCATGAACCTGCGCCATGCGAGCAGCGGCAGTCTCGGCATCACCCTGGACGAAACCACCACGCGCGCCGACATCGAGGCGCTGTGGCACGTGTTCGCCGGCGGCCCCGCGGTGCCCGGCTTCGACCGCTTCGAAAAGGGCGTGGCGCCGCTGTACCCCGCGACGCTGGAGCGCAGCAGCGCCTTCCTCACGCACCCGGTGTTCAATGCACACCACAGCGAGACGGAGATGCTGCGTTACTTGCGCGGCCTGGCCGACAAGGATCTGGCGCTGGATCGCACGATGATCCCGCTGGGCTCGTGCACGATGAAGCTCAACGCCACGAGCGAAATGATCCCGATCACCTGGCCCGAGTTTGCGCACGTGCATCCGTTCGCGCCGCGCGACCAGCTCAAGGGCTACGAGCTGCTGAACGAGCAGCTCACCGGCTGGCTCAGCCAGGCCACCGGCTATGCCGGCGTGAGCCTGCAGCCCAATGCCGGCTCCCAGGGCGAATACGCCGGCCTGCTGGTGATCAAGGCCTGGAACAAGGCGCGCGGCCAGGGGCATCGCGACATCGTGCTGATCCCCGAGAGCGCGCACGGCACCAACCCGGCGAGCGCCATGATGGCCGGCATGCAGGTGGTGGTGACCAAGTGCGACGCCGACGGCAACGTCGACTTCGACGACATGAAGGCCAAGTGCGCGCAATACGCTGAGCGCCTGGCCGCCGTGATGATCACCTACCCTTCCACGCACGGCGTGTTCGAAGGTCACGTGAAGGAACTGTGTCAGGTGGTGCACCAGCACGGCGGGCGCGTGTATGTGGACGGCGCCAACATGAACGCGCTGGTGGGCCTGGCGGCACCCGGGGCGTTCGGCGGTGACGTGAGCCACCTGAACCTGCACAAGACCTTCTGCATCCCGCACGGCGGCGGCGGGCCGGGCGTGGGTCCGGTGGCCGTGGTGGAGGACCTCAAGCCCTTCCTGCCGGCGCATCGCACTGCCGGCATCGGCACCGAGCAGCAGGTGGGCGCCGTGAGCGCCGCGCCACTGGGCAACGCAGCCGTGCTGCCGATCAGCTGGATGTACTGCCGAATGATGGGCGCCGACGGCCTTCGTGCGGCCACCGAGGTGGCCATCCTGTCGGCCAACTACATCGCGGCGCGGCTGAACGAGCACTTCCCGGTGCTCTACAGCGGCGCGATCGCGGGCGTGAAGGGCGGCGGCGTGGCGCACGAGTGCATCCTCGACCTGCGCCCACTGAAGGACGCCACCGGCATCGCCGCCGAGGACGTGGCCAAGCGGCTGATCGACTATGGCTTCCACGCGCCCACGCTCAGCTTCCCGGTGCCCGGCACCTTGATGGTGGAGCCCACCGAGAGCGAGCCGCTGGTCGAGCTGGACCGCTTCTGCGACGCGATGATCGCGATCCGCGAGGAGATGCGAAAGGTCGAGCAGGGCGTGTGGCCGAAGGAGGACAACCCGCTCAAGCACGCACCGCACACCGCCGAGTCGCTGCTGGTGCACGAGTGGACGCATCCGTACACCCGCGAGCAGGCCGCCTATCCGGTGGCCAGCCTGAAGCGGCAGAAATACTGGTCCCCGGTCGGCCGCGTGGACAACGTGTACGGTGACCGCAACCTGTTCTGCGCCTGCATTCCCATCAGCGAACTCGAAGTCTGAATCAGCATGGCGGTTTCCGCGTTCGACCTCTTCAAGATCGGCATCGGCCCGAGCAGCTCACACACGGTGGGCCCGATGCGCGCCGCCCGCATGTTCGCCGTGCGCCTGCAGCACGAGAACCTGCTCGGCCGCACCGCACGCCTGCAGTGCCAGCTGTACGGCTCGCTCGGCGCCACCGGCAAGGGCCACGGCAGCGACAAGGCCGTGCTGCTCGGGCTGCTGGGCCATGAGCCGGACACGGTGGACGTGGACGCCGTGCCGCTGCTGCTGGCCGACGTGCGCAGCAGTGGCCAACTGGCGCTGCTGGGGCAGCACGCGATCGCCTTCGACGAGACGCGCGACCTCCTGTTCCTGCGCCGGGAGACCTTGCCGTTCCACGCCAATGGCATGCGCCTGAGCGCCTTCGACGACGAGGGCGCCGAGGTGCTGGCCAAGGTGTACTACTCGGTGGGTGGCGGCTTCGTGGTCAGCGAAGAGGTGGCCGCCGACGGCAGCAAGCAGAAGACGATCGCGCCCGACACCACGGTGCTGCCCTACCCCTTCCACAGCGGCGCCGAGCTGCTGGCGCTGACGCAGCGCGAAGGCTGCAGCATCGCCGAGATCATGCGGCGCAACGAGCGCCACTGGCGCAGCGATGCCGAGATCGACTCGGGCCTGCTGCGCATCTGGCACGCCATGCAGGAATGCGTGCGCCGTGGCGTGCGCACCGAGGGCGTGCTGCCCGGCGGCTTCAAGGTGAAGCGCCGCGCCGCGCAGCTGTACCGCGATCTCACCGCACACCCGGAAGCCGCCTTGAAGGATCCGCTGCAGGTGATGGACTGGGTGAACCTGTACGCCCTGGCGGTCAACGAGGAGAACGCCGCCGGCGGCCGCGTGGTCACCGCGCCCACCAACGGCGCAGCCGGCATCGTGCCCGCGGTGCTGCACTACTACGCGCGATTCGTGCCCGGCGCCGGCGACCGCGGCGCGATCGACTTCCTGCTCACCGCCGCGGCGATCGGCATCCTCTACAAGGAGAACGCGTCGATCTCGGGCGCGGAAGTGGGCTGCCAGGGCGAGGTGGGCGTGGCCTGCTCGATGGCCGCTGCGGCCCTGTGTGCGGTCACGGGCGGCTCACCCGAGCAGGTGGAGAACGCCGCCGAGATCGGCATGGAGCACCACCTCGGCCTCACGTGTGATCCGGTGGGCGGGCTGGTACAGATCCCTTGCATCGAGCGCAATGCGATCGCGTCGGTCAAGGCGATCAACGCCGCACGCATGGCGCTGCGCGGCGATGGCACGCATCACGTGAGCCTGGACAAGGTGATCAAGACGATGCGCGAAACCGGCGCCGACATGAAGGTCAAGTACAAGGAGACCGCACGCGGCGGTCTCGCGGTGAACATCGTCGAGTGCTGAAGAGCAAGGGGCCCGTCACGGGCCCCTTGCCTTTGCCTGCCCTACTTGCCGTCGCGATCGGAATCACCCGGCGTGGCGCGTTCCACCGCGTCGCTCACGCGGTGCCACGCATCGCGGCTCGCATGCCGCGCGTTGCCCCAGTCCAGGCGCGAGTTGCCGCGCGCCGTGTTCCAGTTGCTGCCGAGATCGTTCTCCAGCTCGTCCC
>CAMLIZ010000189.1 GCA_946480245.1 uncultured Pseudomonadota bacterium | reverse complement strand
GCCCTTCGCCGCCGAACAGTGCCGTCTTGATCTTGCCGACGTACTGGATCTCGAAATTCACGCTCGGCGTCAGCGCGACGATGCAACCCGTATCCACCATCAGCGTCTGACCCGGTTGCAGCTCACGGCGCAACACGGTGCCACCTGCGTGCACGAAGGCCAGGCCGTCGCCCTCGAGCTTCTGCATGATGAAGCCCTCGCCGCCGAAGAAGCCCACCGACAGTTTTTGCTGGAAGTAGATTCCGAGGGACACGCCGCGTGCCGCGCACAGGAATGCATCTTTCTGGCAGATGAGCATGCCGCCCAGCTGCTTCAAGTCCATCGGCATGATCTTGCCGGGGTACGGCGCGGCAAACGCAATGCGCTGCTTGCTCGGCGCCTGGTTCGTGTAGACCGTGGTGAACAGCGATTCACCGGTGAGCAGGCGCTTGCCCGCGCCCATCAGCTTGCCAAGGAAGCCGCCCTGGCTTTGCGAGCCGTCCCCGAACACCGTGTCCATCGTGATGCCGGCATCCATGAACATCATGCTGCCCGCCTCGCCCACCGCCGCTTCGCCCGGGTCGAGTTCCACCTCGACGAACTGCATCTCGGCGCCCTTGATCTCGTAGTCCACCACGTCCATCGCCATCGCGCGCTCCCGCTCGTTTTCAAACGGAGCGGATGGTAGCGAAAGCCTCCGGCGCCTTGGGCTCACCCCCACATAATGCGCAGGTTGCAGCCTCCGCGCCCGATGCGCCCATGAACGAAGAAGCGGTTGTCACCGGCACCCCCATCGATGCACCGGCGTCGCCGAAACCGGGCGACACCTACGTGCAATCGTTCGCCCGCGGGCTCACGGTGATCCGGTCGTTCAGCGCCGACGCCCCGAGCCAGTCGCTATCCGAAGTGGCGGCCCGCACCGGCCTCACGCGGGCCGGTGCACGCCGCATCCTGCTCACGCTGGAGGGCCTGGGCTACGTGGAATGCCAGGGTCGCCAGTTCCGGCTCACGCCGAAGATCCTCGATCTCGGTTTCGCCTACCTGTCGTCGCTGCCGCTGTGGAATCTGGCTGAGCCCGTGATGGAAGCGCTGGTGGCCGAGGTCAAGGAGAGCTGCTCCGCTGCAGTGCTCGACGGCACGGAACTGGTGTACGTGCTGCGCGTGCCGACGCACAAGATCATGAGCATCAACCTGGGCATCGGTAGCCGACTGCCGGCCTATTGCACGTCGATGGGCCGGGTGCTGCTCGCCGGCTTGACGCCGGACGAGCTGCACCGGCGCCTGGCGGCCAGCGAGCGCATTGCACGGACGCCGCGCACGGTCACCGATCCGGTGGCGCTGGAGAAGGTGATCGCGCAGGTGCGCGAACAGGGCTGGTGCCTGGTGAACCAGGAGCTGGAGGAAGGGCTCGTGTCGCTGGCAGCGCCGATCCATGATCGCAGTGGCCGCACGATCGCTGCGCTGAACATCAGCGGGCAATTCAATCGCACACCACCGGCGCACATGCAGGCGCACTTCCTGCCCAAGTTGCGCGATGCTGCCGCGCGCATCTCGCAGTTGCTGGCGATGAAGTCCGCGCGCATCTGAGCGGGCGCCGGCTGGCGCGGACGCGGCGGCGTCTGCGCGCCTGGGACTGGGGGCGAAGTTCACGTGTTGTCCGGCGTTGTGAACAGGTCCTCCGCCAGATCCAGCACCGTCCGTACCGGCACGTCGTCGACCAGCGACAGCTCATGCGCGCAGCCCTCTGTCATCGCGTTGCGCCCGCATGCCGGGCAGTTCATGCGCCACGACGTGGCAACGCGGTGCCAGCGGCTGCTCATCGGCCCGAAGCTGCGCACATTGCCCACCCAGAACACCGTGACGCTGCGGCAGCCGACTGCGCGCGCCAGATGAGCTGGGCCCGTGTCATTGGAAACGAGCAGGCGCGTGCGCGCGAGCAGCGCCGCCAGTCCGCCGGCCGACAGGCGCCCGGCCAAATCGAGCGCCGGCTCGCGCATCGCGCTGCACACGGCGGCGGTGAGCCGGCTCTCTGCGGCGCTGCCGTTCACCGCGACCAAGGCACCCCGACGCGCAAACGCATCACCCACCTGCGCGAACCGGCGCACCGGCCAGCGCTTGTGAGCATGGCTGGCACCGGGCTGCAGCACGACCAGCGGCCGGGGGCCGGCGGGCAGCGTGCGGTCGGCCTCCTCTCGATCGACCTCGCGCAAGGCCAGGTGCGGCTCCAGCGTGGCGACCGCCGCGCCTGCAAGCGCCACGCACTCGAGCAATTGCAGGGCAACGGGGGCGTGATCGTCATGGAAGGGCAGCACTCGATCCAGAGCCATTGCATCCGGGGAGCACATGCCCACGGTCACGGGCGCACCCAGGCGGAGAAGAAACGGGTTGCTGTAGCGACCCCCGCCGTGCAGTTGCAACGCCAGATCGAAGCGGCGCGCGTGCAGTGCCTGCACGCAGCGCTCGATCGCAGCGACATCCACACTGGATGGCGCCTCGGCCGTGAGCCCGGGGATCGGCGGCAAGGCCACTACTTCATCGATCGGCCCTGGGCGACCGCGCAGAAACTCCTCGTGCCACGGCCGGCCGAGCAGCACGATGTGGGCGTCGGGATAGGCGCGGCGCAGCGCTGTCAGTGCAGGCAGCCCCACGACGTAGTCGCCGAGGGCATTGGCGCGCAGGACCGCGATCTGCTGCACCGCTGGGATGCAAGGCGCGGGATGCGCAAAGAGGGAAATGCCGCCGTACGCCACGCACACCGAGGTGCAGGCGGCATGCCTAGCCTGGCAGCGCAGGCAGACGCACAAATGATTGGTGGAGCCGGCGGGAATCGAACCCGCGTCCGCAAGCCATCACCGGCCAGTTCTACATGCTTAGCTGTCTGATTTGGTTCTCACGGTGTGGTCGCGCAGCAGCACGCTACCAACACCGCCAGTCACGTAGTCTCGTTCTGGATCGTGTGACCCGACTCAGAACCAGCCGATGTGAATGACCTCTCAGCCCTTGCGGACCCGGCCCATCGGCCAACCGTTGAGAGGCTCACCGGTGTTAAGCGGCGAGAGCGAAACGTTCGTCGTTCGCAGTTACTGTGTTCCAGCTGGATTTACGAGCTCACTGGTGCTCGGCATGCCCTGTTCCGGATCCGCACCCACGTCGAAACCAGGTCGGCCCCAGGGAAAGGGTAGTTTAGGCCAGTTGTAGCCAGTTCAAGAGATCGGCCGGCGAATTCAGCACGGCATCCGCACCCCAGTGCTCCACCGGGCCACCGGCGCCCAGATAGCCCCAGCGTGCTACGAAAGTGGCCATCCCCGCAGCACGCCCCGCCTGCACGTCACGCAGGTCGTCTCCCACGTAGGCGCAGGCCTCGGCCTGCAGACCGATGCGACGCGCGGCTTCGAGCAAGGGTTCGGGATGCGGTTTGGCGTGTGGCGTGGTGTCGCCGCACACGACCACGGCGGCACGCTCCTGCAGGCCCAGCCCACGCAACACCGGCTCCGTGAAACGGGTCGCCTTGTTGGTGACCACGCCCCAGCGCAAACCATGCGACTCCAGCCGGTGCAGCAGGGGCACCATCTCGTGGAACACCTCGGTGCGCTCCAGCAGCACCTCGGCATAGCGCGCCAGGAATTCGTCGCGCAGCACCTCAAACCCGGCGTCGCCCGGCGCAACGCCGAACGCCGCGCCCACCATGCCCCGCGCACCCGCCCCCACCATGGGGCGCAACGTGTCGAACGGCAGGGCCTCCAGGCCCCGTGCGATACGGAGGTGGTTGGCTGCCGCGGCCAGGTCGGGCGCACTGTCGATCAAGGTACCGTCCAGATCGAACAGCACCGCCGACAGTGCTGGACGCCGAGCGGCGCCCGCCAGTTCCCGGACATCGGCGGCCAGCGTGCCGCTCATTCCGGCCTCCGGCATGCCACGAGGTAATTCACGCTGCTGTCGGCCGACAGCCAGTAGCGCTCGGTGAGCGGGTTGTATTCCATCCCGCGTGTCTGCTGCGGCAACAGGCCCGCATCGCGACACCACTGCGCGAGTTCGCTGGGACGGATGAAGCGCGCGTACTCGTGCGTGCCCTTGGGCAGCAGCCTGAGCACGTGTTCCGCGCCAACGATGGCAAAGACGAAGGCCTTGGCGTTGCGGTTGATGGTGGAAAAGAACACCCAGCCACCCGGCTTCACCAGCCGCGCGCAGGCCTGAACCACGGAGCCGGGCTGCGGAACGTGTTCCAGCATTTCCATGCACGTGACCACGTCGAACGCGGCCGGCGCCTCCGCTGCCAGCGCCTCTACTGCGACCTCGCGGTAGCTGAGTTGCTGCACGCCGCTTTCCAGTGCGTGCAACTGCGCCACGCGCAGAGCCTTGGTGGCAAGGTCGATGCCCAGCACGCGCGCACCACGCCGCGCCATCGATTCTGCGAGGATGCCACCGCCGCAACCGACATCGAGAACCTGCTTGCCGGCAAGGCGCGCCATGCCGTCCACCCAGTCCAGCCGCAGCGGATTGATGCGATGCAGCGGTTTGAACTCGCTATCGGGATCCCACCAGCGGTGGGCCAGTTCACCGAACTTGGCGAGTTCCTGCGGGTCGGCGTTCAGGGTCTCAGGCATGGGCCAATGGTAGCGGCTGCCCAATAAAAAGCCCCGCCGAAGCGGGGCTGGCAAGTCAACCAACCAGCAGGCTGGTTACTGCTTGGTGCGAGTGCCGACCACTTCGATTTCCACGCGGCGGTTCTTCGCGCGGCCTTCGGCGGTCTTGTTGTCCGCGACAGGGTTCTTCTCGCCCTTGCCTTCGGTGTACACGCGGTTCTTCTCGATGCCCTTGCTCACCAGGTAGTTCTTCACCGCGTCAGCGCGCTGGACGGAGAGCTTCTGGTTGTAGGTGGGGGTGCCCACCGCGTCGGTGTGGCCGACCGCGATGATGACTTCGAGGTTGATGCCTTGCGTCTTGCTGACGAGGTCGTCGAGCTTCGCCTTGCCGTCGGGCTTGAGCGCAGCCTTGTCGAAGTCGAAGAACGTGTCAGCTGCGAAAGTAACCTTCTCGCTGACCGGCACCGGCACCACAGCGGCTGCAGGCGGCGCGACCGGAGCCGCGGCGGGAGGCGGCGGGGGAGGAGGCGGCGGCGGGGGCGGCGGGGGCGGCGGCTGCAACGCACCGTCGCACTTGCCATCGGCCGTAGCCGGTGTCCAGGCACCATCGCGCCAGCACAGTTCGTTGGTCCCGTTCTTCCAAACGGTGCCATCGGACGCGCGCCAGTTGTCCCCACCGGTGCTCACTTGCGCGAAGCCGGCCAGCGGGGCCACGAGCGCGGCCGATGCGAAAAGCACCGCCACACTGTTGAGTTTCTTCATGATTCTCCTCTCAAGGAAAGTCGCAGGAGTCTGCGAAACGTCCAAATCGGAAGCGAGAAAACCTGGCAAACGCCCGGTTTGGCGAGCGCTCACCACCGACGACCCATTGTGCCAGCCGGGTCGTTGGATGCTAGCCAATTTGGGGTTCCGCCCGCGTGCTGCGGCGGCCTTGTTGCGCTGGTGCTACATGCGCGCGCCTTTAGAATCGCCGTTCCATCCCTGAAGGCCCCATGGCGCCAGCACACGGTTGAAGGCTCAGCCGTGGCATGCAGCGCGCCTGCCCCCCATGACCCAGTTCGCCAAGGAAACCCTCCCCGTCAGTCTCGAAGAGGAGATGCGGCGTTCGTACCTCGATTACGCGATGAGCGTGATCGTGGGCCGTGCGCTGCCCGATGCTCGCGATGGCCTGAAGCCGGTGCACCGGCGGGTGCTGTTCGCAATGCACGAGCTCAACAACGACTGGAACCGGCCCTACAAGAAGAGCGCACGCATCGTCGGCGACGTGATCGGCAAGTACCACCCGCACGGGGACACCGCGGTGTACGACGCCATCGTGCGCATGGCGCAGGATTTTTCTCTGCGCCACATGCTGGTGGACGGGCAGGGCAACTTCGGTTCGGTCGACGGCGACAACGCTGCCGCGATGCGCTACACCGAGATCCGGCTGGCCAAGATCGCGCACGAAATGCTGGCCGACATCGACAAGGAAACCGTCGACTTCGGCCCCAACTACGACGGCTCCGAGAAAGAGCCGCTGGTGCTGCCCAGCCGGCTACCCAACCTGCTGATCAACGGCTCGGCCGGCATCGCGGTGGGCATGGCCACCAATATTCCGCCGCACAACCTCAACGAGGTCGTCGACGCCTGCCTGCATCTGCTGAAGCACCACGAGGCCACGCTCGAGGAGCTGATGGAGATCGTGCCCGCGCCCGACTTCCCCACGGCGGGCATCATCTACGGCCTCAACGGCGTGCGCGAGGGTTACCGCACCGGCCGCGGCAAGGTGGTCATGCGAGCGCGCTGCCACTTCGAGGACACCGCCAAGGGCGACCGGCAGGCGATCATCGTCGACGAGATCCCCTACCAGGTGAACAAGAAGACGCTGCTCGAGCGCATCGCCGAGCTCGTCAACGACAAGAAGATCGAAGGCATCAGCCATATCCAGGACGAGAGCGACAAGTCCGGCATGCGCGTGGTGATCGAGCTCAAGCGCGGCGAAGTGCCGGAGGTGGTGCTCAACAACCTGTACAAGCAGACGCAGCTGCAGGACACCTTCGGCATGAACATGGTGGCGCTGATCGATGGCCAGCCACGCCTGTGCAACCTCAAGGACCTGATCAGCGTCTTCCTGCAACACCGCCGCGAAGTGGTGACACGCCGCACGGTGTTCGAGCTGCGCAAAGCCCGCGATCGCGGGCACGTGCTCGAAGGCTTGGCCGTGGCACTGGCCAACATCGACGATTTCATCGCCATCATCCGCAACGCACCCACCCCGCCAGTGGCAAAGGCCGAGTTGATGACCCGCTCGTGGGACAGCAAGCTTGTGCGCGAGATGCTGACGCGCACGCGCGCCGATGGCGGCGTGATCAACGCCGACGACTACCGCCCTGAAGGCCTGGAAAAAGAATTCGGCATGGGCCAGGATGGCCTGTACCGACTGTCCGAAACGCAGGCCCAGGAAATCCTGCAGATGCGCCTGCAGCGCCTGACGGGCCTGGAGCAGGACAAGATCGTGGCCGAGTACAAGGAAGTCATGGCGGTCATCGAAGACCTGCTGGACATCCTGGCCAAGCCCGAGCGCGTGTCGGTCATCATCGGCGACGAACTCACCTCCATCAAGCAGGAGTTTGGCCAGCACAAGCTCGGCGCACGCCGCTCGATCGTTGAATACAGTGCGCAGGACCTCTCCACCGAAGACCTGATCACCCCCACCGACATGGTGGTGACGCTGTCCCACACCGGCTACATCAAGAGCCAGCCACTGTCCGAGTACCGCGCCCAGAAGCGTGGCGGCCGCGGCAAGCAGGCCACGGCGACCAAGGAAGACGACTGGATCGACCAGCTCTTCATCGCCAACACGCACGACTACATCCTGTGCTTCTCCAACCGGGGCCGCCTGTACTGGCTCAAGGTGTGGGAAGTGCCCGCCGGTTCGCGCGGCTCGCGCGGCCGCCCCATCGTCAACATGTTCCCGCTGCAGGACGGTGAGAAGATCAACGTGGTGCTGCCGCTCACCGGCGACATGCGCAGCTTCCCGGCCGACCGCTTTGTGTTCATGGCGACCAGCATGGGCACCGTGAAAAAGACTGCGCTGGACGAGTTCAGCAACCCCCGCAAGGGCGGCATCATCGCCGTCAACCTGGATGACGGCGACTACCTGATCGGCGCAGCCCTCACCGATGGCAAGCACGATGTGATGCTGTTCAGCGACGGTGGCAAGGCCGTACGCTTTGATGAGAACGACGTGCGTCCGCTGGGCCGTGCGGCGCGTGGTGTGCGCGGCATGATGCTGGAAGACGGCCAGAGCGTGATCGCCATGCTGGTCGCCGAAGACGAGACGCAGAGCGTGCT
>CAMLIZ010000188.1 GCA_946480245.1 uncultured Pseudomonadota bacterium | reverse complement strand
GGTGGTGCTGCTGGAGAACTGCCGCCTCAACAAGGGCGAGAAGAAGAACAGCGAGCCGCTCGCCCGCAAGATGGCCGCGCTGTGCGACATCTTCGTGCACGACGCGTTCGGCACCGCGCACCGCGCGGAGGCTTCCACCTACGGCATCGCGCAATTCGCACCGATCGCCTGCGCCGGCCCGCTGCTGTCTGCCGAAATCGACGCCATCACCAAGGCGCTGGCCAACCCGAAGCGGCCGCTGGTGGCCATCGTTGCCGGCTCCAAAGTGAGCACCAAACTGACGATCCTGCAGAGCCTGGCCGGCAAAGTGGACCAGCTGATCGTCGGCGGCGGCATCGCCAACACCTTCCTGCTGGCCTCGGGCCTGCAGATCGGCAAGTCGCTGGCCGAGGCCGATCTGATCGGGGAGGCGATGGCGGTGATCAATGCGATGCGCGCCCGCGGCGCCGAGGTGCCGATACCGGAGGACGTGGTGGTCGCCAAAGAGTTCAAGGCCGATGCGCAGGCGACCGTCAAGGCGGCGGGCGATGTGGCGGCCGATGACCTGATCCTCGACATCGGCCCCAAGACCGCCGCGCGCCTGGCCGAGCAGCTCAAGGCCGCCGGCACCATCGTGTGGAACGGCCCGGTCGGCGTGTTCGAATTCGAGGCCTTCTCGCATGGCACCGAGGCCATCGCGCGCGCCATTGCCGACAGCGACGCCTTCAGCATCGCCGGCGGTGGGGACACGCTGGCGGCGATCGCCAAGTACGGCATCGAAAAGGACGTGGGCTACATCTCCACCGGTGGTGGCGCGTTCCTCGAGGTGCTGGAAGGCAAGACGCTGCCGGCCTTCGAGATTCTGGCCAAGCGCGCGCAGTCATAACGCAAGCGATGGGCGCCCATGCCGATCCGGCATGGGTATCCGGCCCTTGCGCATCGCGGGCCGGGTGAAGCCGCTGTAACCTCGCTGTCCCCGATCGGAGACACCGAGGTAGACCATGCCGTCCCAGCCGCTGAGCCCAGCAGAACAGGCGTTGCGCGACGCCGCCTTCGAATACCACCAGCAGCCTTCGCGCGGCAAGGTCTCGGTGCACCCGACCAAGCCGCTGGCGAACCAGCGCGACCTGTCGCTCGCGTACTCGCCGGGGGTGGCCTACCCCTGCCTCGCGATCGAGGAGGACCCGAACGCCGCTGCGCTGTACACCTCGCGCGGCAACCTCGTGGGTGTGGTCACCAACGGCACAGCGGTGCTGGGGCTGGGCGACATCGGCCCGCTGGCCGCCAAGCCGGTGATGGAAGGCAAGGGCTGCCTGTTCAAGAAGTTCGCCGGCATCGACGTGTTCGACATCGAGCTGGCCGAGAAGGATCCGGACAAGCTGATCGAGATCATTGCGGCGCTGGAGCCCACGCTGGGCGGCATCAACCTCGAGGACATCAAGGCGCCCGAGTGCTTCTACATCGAGCGTGCGCTGAAGGCGCGCATGAAGATCCCGGTGTTCCACGACGACCAGCACGGCACCGCGATCATCTCCGGCGCCGCGCTGCTGAACGGGCTGGAGCTGGTGCGCAAGCCGATCGACCAGATCAAGCTGGCCGCCTCCGGCGCCGGCGCCGCCGCCATCGCCTGCCTCGACGTGATGGTCGGCCTCGGCGTCAGGCGCGAGAACATTTTCGTGGTCGACTCGAAGGGCGTGATCCAGCACGAACGCGCCGACGCGCAGAGCGGCAAGCTGGACGAGTCGAAGCAGCGCTACTGCCAGAAGACGAATGCGCGCACGCTCGCCGACGTGATGCACGGCGCCGACGTGTTCCTCGGCTGCTCCACGGCCGGCGTGCTCAAGCCCGAGATGGTGGCCACCATGGGCGCGCAGCCGATCATCCTGGCGCTGGCCAACCCCGAGCCCGAGATCCGCCCCGAGCTGGCCAAGCAGGCCAAGCCCGACTGCATCGTCGCCACCGGCCGTTCGGACTACCCGAACCAGGTGAACAACGTGCTGTGCTTCCCCTACATCTTCCGCGGGGCGCTCGACTGCGGCGCCACCCGCATCACCGAGGAGATGAAGCTGGCGTGCGTGCGCGAGATCGCCGCCCTGGCCAAGGCGGAGACCAGCGACGAAGTGGCCGCAGCCTACGCCGGCCAGGAGCTGAAGTTCGGGCCCGACTACATCATCCCGAAGCCGTTCGATTCACGCCTGATCCTGCGCATCGCGCCGGCCGTGGCCAAGGCCGCGGCCGAGAGCGGCGTGGCAACACGGCCGATCGCCGACCTGGAGGCATATCGCCAGTCACTCAACCGGTTCGTCTACCAGACCGGCATGGTGATGCGGCCGGTGTTCGCCGCGGCCAAGGCCAACCCGGCGCGGGTGGTGTATGCCGAAGGCGAGGACGAGCGCGTGCTGCGCGCGGTGCAGGTGGTGCTGGACGAAGGGCTGGCCAGGCCGATCCTGGTCGGGCGGCCGGCGGTCATGCAGATGCGCATCGAGCGTGCAGGCCTGCGCCTGCAGATGGGGCGCGACTTCGAGGCCGTGGACCCGGAAGACGACCCGCGCTATCGCGAGTGCTGGGAGGCCTACCACCAGCTGATGGGCCGCGAAGGCATCACGCCCGAGATGGCCAAGGCGATGATGCGGCGCTCCAACACGCTCATTTCGAGCATGTTGCTCAAGCGCGGCGACGCGGACGCGCTGCTGTGCGGGCTGGTGGGCCGCTTCGAGCACCACCTGGAGCACATCAGCAGCGTGATCGGGCTCAAGCCCGGCGCGAACGGCTTTGCCGCGATGAACGCGCTGCTGCTGGAGTCGCGCACGCTGTTCCTCACCGACACCTTCGTCAACGAGCAGCCGAGCGCCGAGGCGCTGGCGCAGATCGCGTTGATGGCCGCCGAGGAGGTGCAGCGCTTCGGGCTGCCGCCCAAGGTGGCGTTCCTGTCGCACTCGATGTTCGGCTCGTCGACGCGCGAGTCCGCCAGGCGCATGCGCACGGCGGCCGGCATCTTCAAGCGCCTGGCTCCGCAGATCGAATGCGACGGCGAGCTGCATGGGGACGCCGCGCTGAGCCAGGAGATCCGCGACCGCTTCCTGCCCGACAGCAACCTGAAGGGCGAGGCCAACCTGCTGGTGCTGCCCAACCTGGATGCGGCCAACATCCTGTTCAACGTGCTCAAGATGACGGGCGGCCATGGCGTCACGGTGGGGCCGGTGCTGCTCGGGGCGGCTCAGCCGGCGCACATCCTGACGCCGTCGGCCACGATGCGGCGGGTGGTCAACATGACCGCTCTGGCCGTGGCGGATGTGCGCGCCGGCGAGGTACCTCGTTGGTAACTCCGCGCTGGCCGATCGGGCATGATCGGCCGCAATAATCGCGGGTTGCGCCTGCCTGCCCACCGGAGTTCTTCCTCATGCCCCGTCAGACCAAGATCGTCGCCACGCTCGGCCCCGCCTCCTCTTCACCCGAGGTGCTGGAGCGCATGATCCGCGCGGGGGTCGACGTGGTGCGCCTGAACTTCTCCCACGGCGCCGCGCAGGACCACATCGACCGCGCGCGCCTGGTGCGCGAGGTGGCGGCGCGGGCCGGCAAGACGGTGGCCATCATGGCCGACCTGCAGGGCCCGAAGATCCGGGTCGGCAAGTTCGACGGCGGCAAGGTGCAGTTGGACAACGGCATGCGCTTCATCCTCGATGCGTCGATGAAGGAGCCGGGCAACGTGGAGCGCGTGGGCCTCGACTACAAGGAGCTGCCGCGCGACGTGAAGCCTGGCGACACCCTGCTGCTCAACGACGGCCTGATCGTGCTGACCGTGGAGTACGTGAGGGGTGAGGAGGTGCACACCACCGTGAAGATCGGCGGTGAGCTCTCCAACAACAAGGGCATCAACAAGCAAGGTGGCGGCCTCACCGCACCCGCGTTGACCGCCAAGGACATGGAAGACATCAAGACCGCGATGAGCTTCCAGTGCGAATACCTGGCGGTGAGCTTCCCGAAGAACGCCACCGACATGGAGATGGCGCGCCAGCTGGCCAACGTGGCCGGCGAGCCCTATCGCCACAAGCCGGGGATGATCGCCAAGATCGAGCGCAGCGAGGCTATTCCCGTGCTGGAGGCGATCCTCAAGGCCAGCGACGGCATCATGGTGGCGCGCGGCGACCTTGCGGTGGAGGTGGGCAACGCGGCGGTGCCCGCGCTGCAGAAGCGCATGATCAAGCTCGCGCGCGAGATGGACAAGGTGGTGATCACCGCCACGCAGATGATGGAATCGATGATCGTCAACCCGGTGCCCACGCGCGCCGAGGTGAGCGACGTGGCGAACGCCGTGCTCGACGGTACCGACGCGGTGATGCTGAGCGCCGAGACGGCTGCCGGCAAGTACCCGGTGGAGACGGTGGAGGCGATGGCGGCGATCTCCGAAGCCGCCGAGCGCGCCGAGGACGTGTCGCTCGATGCCGACTTCACCAACAAGCGCTTCGGCCGCATCGACCAGTCGATCGCGATGGGCGCGCTGTTCACCGCGCACCACCTGGGCTGCAAGGCGATCATCGCGCTCACCGAAAGCGGCTCCACGGCGCTCTGGATGAGCCGGCACCGGGTGCATGTGCCGATTTATGCGCTGACCGCCCAAGCCGTGAGCGAGCGCCGCATGGCGCTGTACCGCAACGTCACGCCGTTGCCGATGCCCACGCTGAGCGACCGCGACCAGGCGCTGGCTGCGGCCGAGAAGCTGCTGGTCGAGCGCGACGTGCTGCGTCCCGGCGACACCTATGCGATCACCTGCGGCGAGCCGATGGGCTACCCCGGCGGCACCAACATGCTGAAGGTGTCGCAGGTGCGCTGAAAGCGCGCCGCTACAGCCGCCCGGCGCTCACCGCGCCCACCAATGCGGCCACGCGCGCCGACATGTTCGTCGGCACCACGGCCACGTGCGGGTGGTTGAGCGCAAACACGCGGAACAGCTCGTCCGCGAAGCCGTGGCCGATCTCGGCGATGCCGTCGAAATCCACCTCCGCACGGCGGAACTGCTGCAGGCGCGCCACCACGCGTCGCGCCTGCGCGCGCGAATCGAGTGCGGTGCCGCCGCACGCCAGCAGGCGCAGCGCCACGCTGGTACGGTCGAAGCTGATGCCCTTGCCGTCGCAGCTCCACAGGTCCAACACCGATTCGAGCGTGCGGCGCGTGTCGAGCGCGATTGCCAGGTAGACCGACGTGCCGCGCTGGCCGAGCGGGCGGCTGCTGCGCCAGCTGCTGCCTTCCCAGCCGCGGCGCTGGAACGCCGCGCCGTTGGCATGCAGGTCGAACACGTCGGCCAGCTGCGACGTGAAGAACAGGCCGCGTCCGGTGTGGCGTGCGGGCTCGCTGGTCAGCTTGCCCTTGGACAACTCCAGCATCGCATGCATGGGATCGTCGATGTCGAAGGCCTGGCGCACGCGGTCGAACAGGCCGCAGCCGTCGTCGGACACGAGAAGCTGCACCTGTGTGGGCGTCTGCCGCACGGAGACGGTGACGCCACTGCCGCCGCTGTGGTCGATGGCGTTGTTCAGCAGCTCCTGGAACGCGTGCTGCAGCATGCGCTGCACCGGCGCGGCCAGCGCGAAATGCGGTGCGAAGTCGCGCGACCAGGGCAGGTCTTCGGCCAGCCCGTGCAGCGGGTAGCGCTTGACCACCTGCCGCAGTGCACCCGGCGTGTACAGCGGCCGGCTGCGCGAGCCCTGGCGCTGCAGCCACTGCATCTCGGTGAGCCGGCGCAGTGCCTTCTGCGCGCTGGCGCGGCTGGCGCCGGTGCGCTCGGTCACCAACCCGGACAGGTCATGCGGGCGCTGCGCGGCAGCGGCGGTGATCCAGGTGGTCATCTCGGTCAGGCAAAGACGCGGCATGGCAGGCTTCCCAGGGTCGCTTGTCGCGCCAGTGTGGCCGCGACAAGCGCAGGGCAAAGCCTGAAAAGCCGGCGCTTTGCCGGCCTGTTGGCGCGTGCGGTCAGCGGCCGGCGGGGACGCGGCAACTGGTGGGCAGCGCCTGCGGGCGCAAGCCTTCGCCGGCGCGGCAGAACCAGTGGACGCGGCGTTCGCGGTCGAGCTGGGGCGACATCAGCAACTCGCCGTGCGGCGTGTGCACCGACAACTCCATCGATTCCGCGTCCAGGCTCAGGCGGTTGCCGCTGCCCAGCTCGGGCGACAGCCCTGCCTCGTCGAGCGACGCCGGGACACGGCGGTTCTCAGCGTAGTAGCGGGTGAGCGTGTCGCGCGCAGCGGCGCCCTGCTGCCACAGCGCAGCCACCTTGGCCCGTGCCGTGTAGTCCTGGTAGGCGGGTAGCGCGATCGCGGCGAGCATGCCGATGAGCGCCACCACGACCAGCAGCGGCGCTGCACCGCCCAGCCTGCCGCCGTATGGCACGAACAGCGCCAGCACGTAGGCGAACGGGTTGCGCCCAGGCATGGGCAGGTCGGGCTTGATCACGCGCGCCACGCGCTTGGTGAGCCAGGGGTAGCCACCGACCAGCTCGTGGAAGCCGGCCCAGAAGCCGTTGTGGGCTTGCGCTTGGCGCGCGTATTCGCGCAGGTCGACAGTCTTCCAGCGCTTGGTGCCGGCGGCCAGGACCGCAAGTGCGCGCGCGGCGGACTCGGGGTTTTCGCAGCAGGCGCGGCCATGGCGGTCGCAGGTGCTTTCCTTGGCGCGCGAGTAGGCCGCACCCAGCAGCGGCAGCCACAGCACCGGCCAGCGCCAGATCTGGCCCGTCAGGTGCTTCATGCGGATGTGGCCGAGCTCGTGCCCGATGTAGAAATTGATGCCGTCGGGCTCGGCCTCCATCGCGTCCACCACGTCCGACAGCAGCGCCACGAAGTGCTGCCCGAGAAAGCGTGCGGCAAAGGCGTTCAGCAGCCCGCCGCCCTGCAGTACGTAGGCCTCAGGCGCCGGCGCGATGCCCAGTTTCTGGCAGCACGCGAGCAGGCGCTCGTGCAGGTCGGGCAGCTGTTGCGGCGATAGCCGCACGCCGGTATTGCGGATGTAGGCGATCAACGCCGACTGTGCGAACAGGTAGCCGATGAAGCCAGCCAGCAGGTAGATCAGCACGATGCCCAGCGTGCCCACCGTTACCGCCAGCCAGATCGCAACGCCCAGCACGAGCGTGATCGCGCCGAGCGTGCGCTCGCGCGGGTAGACCAATGCATCCAAGGAAACCCTCCGGTTGTCGTCCCCCGCGTCTTGCCGGGGCCCTTTTTTTGCAGGCACCGCCGCGCGGGTGAGGGGGAGTGTAGGCGGGGGGCGCTCGCTAGAATGCCGTCGTTACGACGCGGTTACGGCAACGCCCGGGCGCACACTGATGCGGCATCTCGTTTGCTGGCGCTGCACCGCTGTCGCGGCGCTGATCGCGCCCGCTCCGCTCACTCACTACCAGGAAGCCCGCCATGCCAATCGTCTCGATGCGCCAGTTGCTCGACCACGCCGCCGAAAACGGCTACGGCATCCCCGCGTTCAACGTCAACAACCTCGAGCAGGTTCAGGCCGTGATGTCGGCCGCCTCGGAGGTGGGCGCGCCGGTCATCCTGCAGGCCAGCGCCGGCGCCCGCAAGTACGCGGGCGAGTCCTTCATCAAGCACCTGATCCTCGCGGCCATCGAGGCCTATCCGCAGGTGCCGCTCGTCATGCACCAGGACCACGGGCAGAGCCCCGACGTGTGCAAGGGCGCCATCGACCTCGGCTTTAGCTCGGTGATGATGGACGGCTCGCTGCAGGCCGACGGCAAGACCATCGCCAGCTACGACTACAACGTGGAGGTGACGCGCAAGGTGGTCGACATGGCCCATGCGCTCGGCGTCACGGTCGAGGGTGAACTGGGCTGCCTCGGCTCGCTGGAGACGATGAAGGGCGACAAGGAGGACGGCCACGGCGCCGAGGGCACGATGACGCGCGAACAGCTGCTCACCGA
>CAMLIZ010000187.1 GCA_946480245.1 uncultured Pseudomonadota bacterium | reverse complement strand
GCGCCGATGGCCAGGCGCACGCCGATCTCGCGCGTGCGCTCGGTCACGCTGACCAGCATGATGTTCATGATGCCGATGCCGCCCACCAGCAGGCTCACCGCAGCCACGGCACCGAGCAGCATCGTCATCACCTTGGTGGTGCCGGACAGCGTGTCGGCGATCTGCCGCGTGTCCAGCACGTTGAAGTTGTTGTCGTCGTGCTCGCTCAGCTTGCGGCGCTCGCGCAGCAGCTGCTCGATGCTGCGCTTGAGTGCCTCGGCGTCCACGCCGTCCTCCATCGACACCAGCAGCGTGCTCACGTTGAGGTTGCCGGTGAGGCGCCGCTGCACCGTGTGCAGCGGCAGCACCACCACGTCGTCCTGGTCCTGGCCCATCGCGGCCTGGCCCTTGGAGGCCAGCAGGCCGATCACCTGGCACGAGAAGCCGGCGATGCGCAGACGCGCGCCCAGAGGGTCGGCACTGCCGAACAGCTCGCGCCGCACGGTGGCGCCGATCACGCACACCGCCGCGCCGCCGCGTTCCTCGGGGTCGGTGAAGATGCGACCGTCCGCCAGGTGCCAGTTGTTGGTGGTGAAGTAGGCCTGCGTGGTGCCGGTGACGCTGGTGGCCCAGTTGCGCGCGCCGTACACCGCCATCACGCCCCGCCCCACCGAAGGTGCCACCGCGCGGATGCCGGCGACCTGCTGCGCCAGCGCCTGCGCGTCGGCCTCCTTGAAGGGCGGCGCGCCGGCCGCGTCTCGCACCGGCCCCAGGCGCTGGCCGGGGCGGATCATCAGCAGGTTGCTGCCCAGGCTGGAGATCTGGTCCGAGACCGCCTGCGTGGCGCCGTTGCCCAGCGTGACCATCGTGATCACCGCACCCACGCCGATCACGATGCCCAGCACGGTGAGGAACGAGCGCATCAGGTTGCGGCGGATCTCGCGCAGCGCCAGCAGCAAGGTGTTCCACCACATCAGGCGGCCTCGCTCGGTTCGGGTTCGCGCCGCGCGTTGCGCAGGTCGCTTTCCACGCGCCCGTCCACGAAGCGCACCACGCGCTTGGCGTAGGCAGCCATGTCCTGCTCGTGCGTGACCATCACCACCGTGATGCCGCGCTCGGTGTTCAGGCCGCGCAGCAGCTCCATGATCTCGCGGCTGCGTTGCGTGTCCAGGTTGCCGGTGGGCTCGTCGGCCAGCAGCACCGTGGGCCGCGTGACCAGCGCGCGCGCGATCGCCACGCGCTGCTGCTGACCGCCCGACAGCTCGGCCGGCGTGTGATGCTCCCAGCCGGCCAGCCCTACCGAGGCCAGCGCCTCGTGCGCGGCCGCGTGGCGCTCGGCGGCGCCCTCGCCGCGGTACAGCAGCGGCAGCTCCACGTTCTCTTGCGCGCTGGTGCGCGGCAGCAGGTTGAAGCCCTGGAACACGAAGCCCAGGTGACGCCGGCGCAGGCGCGCGCGCTGGTCGCGCGACAGGCTTTGCACCGGCACGCCCTGGAACAGGTATTCGCCGCTGCTGGGCGTGTCCAGGCAGCCGAGGATGTTCATCGCGGTGGACTTGCCCGAGCCGCTGGGGCCCATGATGGCCACGAAGTCGCCGGCGTCGATGTCGAGGTCCACGTCGCGCAGCGCGTACACCGTGGCCTGCCCCTGCCCGTACACGCGACCCACATGGCGCAGGCGGATCAGCGGCGTGCCGGCGCCTGGCGATGCGCTCATCACTTGCCTGCCGTCTGCGCGGTGATCACCGCCATGCCGGGCTGCAGCGCGGGGCCGCTGACCTCGGTGTTGCGGCCGTCGCTCACACCAGGCGTCACCGGCACCGCCACCGGTTGCCCCTCGCGCAGCACCCAGACCTCGCGCACGCCGGAGGTGCGGGTGCCGGCGCGGCGCGTGGCCTGCGCCGGCATGCGCGGCATCAGGCGAGACACCACGCTGCCGCCACTGGCCGCGGCGGCGCTGCCTTCGGCGCTCGGCTTGAAGCGCAGCGCGGCATTCGGCACCAGCAGTACGTCGTTGCGCTCGGTGGCGGAGATCACCGCCGTGGCGGTCATGCCGGGGCGCAGCGTGAGGTCGTCGTTGGCCACGCGCAGCTCGGCCACATAGGTGACCACGTTGTCCTTGGTGGTCGAGCCATAGCTCACGCGGGTGATCGTGGCCGGGTAGTTGCGGTTCGGATAGGCGCTGACCGTGAAGGCGGCCTTCTGGCCCTCGTGCACCTGGCCCACGTCGGCCTCGTCCACGTTGACCTGCAGCTTCATTTGCGACAGGTCCTCGGCCAGGGTGAACAGCGTCACCGCCTGCAGCGAGGCGGCCACCGCGTTGCCCGGCTCGACGGCACGCGCCAGCACCACGCCGCGGATCGGCGAGCGGATCGACGCCTTGCGCAGGTTGGTCTCGTCCACGCTGAGTGCCGCGCGGGCATCGGCCACGCTGGCCTGCGTGCTGCGCGCATCGGCCTGCGCGCGCAGCAGTGCGGCACGGGCAGCGGCCATCTCGGCCTGCGAGGGCACCTGCCCGCCGCTCAGGCGCTGCACCTCCTGCAGGCGCTGCACGTTGCCCTGCGCCTCCTCCACGGTGGCCTGGGCTTGCGCCACGCGCGCCTGCGCCACGCCGAGCGCGGCGCGCGAGCGCGCCACCTGGTCGTGCAGCTTGGCGGTGTCCAGCTCGGCCAGCAGCTGGCCCTTGGCAACGCGATCGTTCACGTCCACCAGCACGCGCGCCACGGTGCCAGACAACTCGCTGCCGATGTCCACCTGGTTGGTCGGCTGCAGCGTGCCGTTGGCGGTTACGGTGACCACCAGCCGGCCGCGCGTGACCGGCTCGGTGAGGTAGCGCGGCTGCTGCGCCGCCTGGCGCTTGCCCTGCCAAGCCCAGGCCGCCACCAGCAGCAAGACCACCGCGGCCAGCGCCAGCCAGGGCGTGGCGCGGCGCCACCACGGGTGGGCGGCCTCGCTGCCGAGCAGCGAAGCGAGTCGGGAATCGGGGGCGTTCAAGAGCCGCTCTCCTGGCGCAAGGGTGTCGTCGGGGTCCAGCCGCCGCCCAGTGCCTTGTACAGGCGCACATGGTCGACGACGAGTTCGGTTTCGGCGCTGGCCAGCGCGTCCTGCGCCGACAGCAGCGTGCGCTGCGTGTCCAGCACCGTCTGGAAGTCGATCAGCCCGCTCGCCTGGCGCTGCGTGGCCAGCAGCGCGGCCTGGCGTGCGGCGTCGGCCGCGGTGGCCAGCGCGGCGCTGCGCTCGCGTGCGCCGCGCACGGCCGAGAGCGCATCCTCCACCTCCTGCAGCGCAACCAGCACGCGGGCGCGATAGCCCTCGCGCGCGGCGTCGAACGCGGCCTGCTGTGCATCGCGCTGCGCACGCCGCTGCCCGCCGTCGAACAGCGGCTGGCTCACGCTGCCCAGCAGCGTGTGCGCAGCGGCGCTGCTGCCCAGCGAGCCGAGCGTGAGCGCGGACCAGGCCAGCGATGCGCGCAGTTGCGCCACCGGCAGGCGGGCGGCCTCGGCCTCGGCCACCCGCTCGGCCGCGGCCTGCAACTGCTGCTCGGCCGCTTGCACATCGGCGCGCTGGCGCAGCACCTGGGCGGGGATGGCCAGCGTGAGGCCCTGGGGCGCCTGCGGCAGCACGGCGGGCACCTGCAGCTCGGGCAGCAGCGTGGCCGGCGGCACGCCGGTGAGCACCGAGATCGCGTGCGCCAGCTGGGCCTCGCTGGCCTGCAGCAGCGGCAGCTGCGCCTGCGTCTGCTCGGCGGCACTGCGCGCCTGCAGCACGTCGAGGGAGCTGCCCACGCCGGCCTGTGCGCGCCACTGGGCGATCTGCAGGGTCTGGCGCTGGGCCGCGAGGTTGTCGCGCGCCACCGCCAGGCGCGCCTGCACACCGCGCAACTGCAGGTAGCTCACGGCCACCTCGGCGGCCACCGACACCTGCGTGCTGGCGAGCGTGGCCGCGCTGGCCCGTTCGTCGGCCTGTGCTGCGGCCACCGCATGGTGGTTGGCGCCGAACAGGTCGGGCTCCCATGCCGCATCAAAGCCCGCGTCGAACAGGTTGCCATCGGCACCGGCCGCAGTGCGGCTGCGCTGCGCCGAGACGGAGGCCGCCACGGTCGGCACCAGGGCCGCGCCCGCCGCTTCACGCAGGGCACGCGCGCGGCGCAGCGCAGCCTGCGCCGCCGCCACGTCGGTATTGGCCTGCCCGGCGGCTTGCACCAGGCGAGGCAGCCACGGGTCGCCGAAGCCCTGCCACCAGTCGGCAAGCGCTGCGGAGGGGCCGGGCAGATTACCGTGCCAGGCTGCGGGCACGGCCATGCCGGCCTCCGCCCGCGGCACGGGCACGGCGCAACCGCCCAAGGCCGCCCCAAGGGCCAAGGCCGCCGCGAGGCAGATGCGCATTGATTGCATGCCCCGCATCGTGGCAACCCGCACTGCGCAGGGCCTTGAGGCACGTCAATCGCACCGGCTGACACACGCCGTCATCGACGGTTCACCGAGCGTTACCGAGCGATGTGATCCGTTCGCATCGCATTCGCCGGCCCTGCCTAACCTGCGTGACATCTTCACGGAGCAAGCCATGCAACTCGCCGCCAGCAGCGCCAACGCCAGCACCCTGCGCCCGACCCCGATGCCGCCGAAGCCCGATCTGCCGTCGCACGCCAGCCGCATCGCGGAATCGCTGCAGCTGATCGAGCGCCATGTTCCGGTGCAGCGCCGCGTGCTGCGCGCCGGCGAGGCGGTGTTCCAGGCCGGCGAGCGCTTCAACTGCCTGCACATCGTGAACTCCGGCTTCTTCAAGCTGGTGAACCTGGCCGCCGACGGCCGTGAGCAGGTGGTGGCGCTGCATTTCAAGGGCGACTGGCTCGGCTTCGACGGCATTGCCGGCGGCCAGCACGGCTGCGACGCGATCGCGATGGACACCGGCGAGGTGTGGAGCGTGCGCTACGACGCGCTGCTCGACGCCTGCACGCAGCAGCCGCAGCTGCTGTCGGTGCTGCACACCGCGATGAGCCAGGAGATCGCACGCGACCGCGACTGGCTGATGTCGCTGTGCACGCTGCCGGCCGACGCCCGGGTGGCCGAGTTCCTGCGCTATTGGGTGGACTGCCTGGCCCGCCGCGGCCTGCGCACCGACCAGATCACGCTGCGCATGACGCGCGCCGAAATGGGCAGCTACCTGGGCATGACGCTGGAGAGCGTGAGCCGCGCGCTGAGCCGGCTTGCCCGCGAAAAGGTGATCGCGTTCACCGAGAAGTGCCGCCGCGAGGTGCGCATCCCCGACGTGGCCGGGCTGGCCGGCTTCGTGCAACGCAGCCTGTCACCCGCCTCCCACACCCTGCAGTGAGAACGAAGGAGCCGACATGAGCCACTTCAGCCAAACACCCGGCGGCGACTCGCAGGAGTTGCCACTGTCGGACGACCTGCTGCGCCGGCTGCGCGAATCGGGCCTCTGACGCCGGCCGTGCGATGCAGCTACTTGCGCGGGGCCGGGCGGCGCGTGGCCGTTCGGCTGAAGGCGCGCCGGTCGCTCGCGCTGCGCTCCAACTGGCGCGCGATGTTGCCGCACACCAGATCGCACAGCGCGTACACCGACTCGTCCGCAATGCGGTAGTAGGCCGCGGTGCCGCGGCTCTCGCGTTCCACCAGCCCCTGCTGCGTGAGGAACGCCAGGTGGCGCGACACGTTGGCCGCGGTGTAGCCGGTGAGCTGGGCCAGGTCGCCCACGTTGCGCTCCCCTTCGCGCAGCAGGTTGAGGATCTGCAGCCGGGTGGGCTCGGACAGCGCACGAAAGTACTGCGCCACCTGTTCGAGCGCCTGGGGAGACAAGCCTTGCATGGCGGGACACGACAGAGGGTAAGGCCCGGGATGATGCCTCATCGCGCCTTCGTCTTCGAACGCCAATACCCTTTGCGTTTTTGCCATATTGCGTTGTTAGCTGATTAGCTAAATAATAAACCTCAAGACACACCACGGCAACCGCCGCAGAAGATTGCGCATGAACCCGATCGTCTCCCGTCTGTTGCTCGCCGCCGCCATCGGCCTGCCTGCCGCGCAAGCAGCGGCAGCCGATGGCGCCTTGGCCACCGCCACCGTCGCCGCCTCGGCCCTTGCCGTGGCCAGCTCGCACGACGGCGTGGTGGAGGCGGTGCGCCAGACGGTGCTGGCAGCCCAGGTGCCCGGTGCGGTGGTGGCACTCGGCGTGAAGGCCGGCGACGCGGTGCATGCCGGGCAGGTGCTGCTGCGCCTGGACGCACGCGCAGCCGAGCAGAACGCGGCCGCCGGCGCCGCCCAGGTGCTGGCCGCGCGCGCCGCGCAGGAGGCCGCCACCAAGGAGTTTGAGCGCCAGAAGCAGCTGTACCAGAAGCAATACATCAGCCAGGCCGCACTGGACCGCGCCGAGGCGCAGTACAAGGCGGCCCAGGCGCAGGCCCAGGCGCAGCTGGCGGCCGCGGGCGCGGCGCGCACCGAATCCGGCTTCTATGTGGTGAAGGCGCCGTACGACGCCGTGGTGGCCGACGTGGCCGTGGTGCTGGGCGACATGGCGATGCCCGGTCGCCCGCTGCTGACCCTGTACGACCCCAAGGCACTTCGCGTGAGCGCGGCGGTGCCGCAAAGCGCTGCCGCGGCGCTGGCGCCCGGCGCTGCCTTGCAGGTGGAGTTGCCATCCGGTGCCCGCGTAGCGCCGCTGCGCTGGCAGTTGCTGCCCTCGGTGGACCCGGCCACGCACACGCAGGAGCTGCGGCTGGAGTTGCCCGCCGGTACGGCGGCCGCGCCGGGCGCCTTTGCCCGCGCCTGGCTGCCGGCGGCCGCGTCGGCCGGCACCGCGCTCAGCGTGCCGGCCTCGGCGGTGGTGCAGCGCGCTGAGCTCAGTGCCGTGTACGTGGTCGGCGCCGATGGCCGGCCGCTGCTGCGGCAGGTGCGCGTGGGCCACGCACAAGGCGGCCGCGTGGACGTGCTGAGCGGCCTGAACGCCGGCGAGCGCGTGGCGCTGGACCCGCAGGCGGCCGCACGGGTGCGTTGAACGGATGACCAGGATGAGCAAGCCCACGCTCGGCATCTCCGGCCGCATCGCCGGCTACTTCCAGCAGGCGCAGATCACGCCGCTGCTGGCCCTGGTGGCGCTGCTGCTGGGCCTGTTCGCGGTGATGGTCACGCCGCGCGAAGAGGAGCCGCAGATCAACGTGACCATGGCCAACGTGCTGATCCCGTTTCCTGGCGCCTCGGTGCGCGACGTGGAGCAGATGGTGGCCGCGCCCGCCGAGCAGGTGCTGGCGCAGATCGCGGGCGTCGAGCATGTGATGTCGGTGTCGCGCCCCGGCATCGCGGTGGTGACGGTGCAGTTCAAGGTGGGCGTGCCGCGCACCGAGGCGCTGGTGCGCCTGTACGACACGGTGAACGCCAATGCCGACTGGCTGCCCCAGGGCCTCGGCGTGGGCGCGCCGCTGATCAAGCCCAAGGGCATTGACGACGTGCCCATCGTCACGCTCACCCTCTTCAGCCTCAATCCGGCGGCCAGCGGCTACGACCTGGAGCGCGTGGCGCACAGCGTGGAGGCCGACCTGAAGCGTGTGCCGGGCACGCGCGAGGTGGTCACCGTGGGCGGCCCCGGCCGCGCGGTGATGGTGGAGATCGACCCCGCCCGCATGGCCGGCGCCGGCGTCACCGTGGCCGACCTGCGCCAGGCGTTGCAAGGCGCCAACCTCGGCGCGCCGCTGGGCGAGTTGCTGGCGGCCAATCGCGCGGTCGCGCTCGAGGCCGGCCCGTTCCTGCGCGACGCGCGCGACGTGGGCGAGCTGGTGGTCGGCGTGCGCAACGGCAAGCCGGTGTTCCTGCAGGACGTGGCGCAGGTGCGCGACGGCGCCCCCGCTCCGCAACGCTACGTGTGGCACACGGTGCCGGGCAAGGATGGCGGCGACTTCCCGGCCGTGACGGTCTCGGTGACCAAGAAGCCGGGCGAGAACGCGATCACGGTGGCCAATGCCGTGATGCAGCGCGTGCAGGCGCTGCGCAACACGGTGATCCCGGCCGACGTGCAGGTGGCCGAGACGCGCAACTACGGCGCCACCGCCAACGACAAGGCGATGAAGCTGATACAGAAGCTGCTGTTCGCCACCGCGTCGGTGGTGGCGCTGGTGTTCATCGCGCTCGGCCGGCGTGAGGCGGCCATCGTGGGCAGCGCGGTGATCCTCACGCTCACGGTCACCTTGTTCGCCTCCTGGGCCTGGGGCTTCACCTTGAACCGCGTGTCGCTGTTCGCGCTGATCTTCTCGATCGGCATCCTGGTGGACGACGCGATCG
>CAMLIZ010000186.1 GCA_946480245.1 uncultured Pseudomonadota bacterium | reverse complement strand
ACTTCGTCCCAGGTGCTGCGCACGAAGCCGCCCAGGCCGCGCTGCTTTTGCCATTCGCTGCGCGAGGCATCGTTCTCGACGATGCTGGCCCAGGCATCGACCGGGCTCTTGGCCAGCGCGATGGCGGCGCGCCAGTGCTTGAGCAGGCGGCCGCGCACCATGGGGTACTTCACGCGGTTGGCGCTGTAGAGGTACCAGCTGTAGCTGGCGCCGCGCGCGCAGCCGCGCGGCTCGTGGTTGGGCAGGTCCCAGCGCGTGCGCGGGTAGTCGGTCTGCTGCGTTTCCCAGGTGACGATGCCGCCTTTCACGTAGATCTTCCACGAGCACGAGCCCGTGCAGTTCACGCCGTGCGTGCTGCGCACGATCTTGTCGTGCTGCCAGCGCTGGCGGTAGGCGTCTTCCCAGGTGCGGTCTTCGCCGGTGGTCACGCCGTGGCCGTCGGAGAAGCTTTCCTTCGGCTGCGCGAAGAACGTGAGGCGATCGAGAAAGTGGCTCATCGAGAAGCTCCGGTGCAGGTGCGCGTGCCTTGGTTGAGGAGGGGAACCATCAGCACGGCATCTCCGCGTTCTTGCGCGCGTAGTACCACCACGTGACCACGACGCACAGGACGTAGAACACGCTGAAGATCCACAGCGCGGCTTCCGGCCCGCCGGTGCCGGCGATGGAGGTGCCGTAGCTCTTGGGGATGAAGAAGCCGCCGTACGCGCCGATGGCGGCGCTGAAGCCCAGTGCCGCTGCGCCCTCGGTGTTGCCGTCCTTGGTGGCCTGGGCCAGCGCGGCTGTGTCGCCGGCCTTCACGCCGCGCATCCGCTGCGCCAGGAAGATCACCGGGATCATGCGGAAGGTGGATCCGTTGCCGATGCCCGTGGTGAGGAACAGCAGCAGGAACATCACGAAGAACCCGCTGAAGCTGCCTTGCACGGGGCCGAAGCCCATGGCGTATGCACCTGCGCCCTTGGGCAGGAAGTACAGCACCCCGAGCACCGAGAACGCCATCACCACGAAGTTCCACAGCGTCACGGTGGCGCCGCCCAGCTTGTCGGCCAGCCAGCCGCCCACCGGGCGGATCAGCGCGCCCACCAGGGGCCCCAGCCAGGCATAGGCCAGCGGGTTCACGCCGGGGAACTGGCTCTTGATCAGCAGCGGAAAGCCCGCCGCGAAGCCGATGAACGAGCCGAAGGTGCCCAGGTACAGCAGGCACATCAGCCAGTTGTGCTTGTTGGCGAAGATGGCCGCCTGCGCGGCGAACGATGCCTTGGCGTCGGCGATGTCGTTCATGAAGAACCACGACGCCAGCGCCGTGATCGCGATCCAGGGCACCCAGATGAACGCCGCGTTCTGCATCCACACCTGCGTGCTCTGGCCCGCCTTGTTGACGATGGTCTGCGCATCGCCGCCGAACACGCCGAGCAGCCCCACCGTGACGACGATCGGGCTCAGGAACTGCACCACCGACACGCCGAGGTTGCCCAGGCCGGCATTGACGCCCAGCGCCGATCCCTTGCGCTCCTTCGGGAAGAAGAAGCTGATGTTGGCCATGCTGGAGCTGAAGTTGCCGCCGCCCAGGCCGCACAGCAGCGCCAGGATGAGCATGGTGGGGTAGGCCGTGGTGTTGTCCTGCACCGCAAAGCCGATGCCCAGCGCGGGAATCAGCAGCGAGGCGGTGGAGATCGCCGTCCAGCGGCGGCCACCGACCAGCGGCACCATGAACGAATAGAAGATGCGCAGCGTGGCGCCCGAGAGCGCGGGCGCTGCGGCCAGCCAGAACAGCTGGTTGGTCGAGTACTTGAAGCCCAGGCCCGGCAGGCTCACGGCAACCACGCTCCAGACCTGCCAGATGGCAAAGGCCAGGAACAGCGCGGGCACCGAGATCCAGAGGTTGAGCTTGGCGATGGCTTCGCCTTCGCGCTCCCAGAACGATTTGTCCTCCGGGGCCCAGAGGGTGAGCAGACGCCCCTGGCGCCCGCTGGTGGTGGTGGCAGACATGGTGAGAGTCCTTGGAAAAAATCAGCGGGCGGCCGTCTGTGCGACGGCGCTTTGCGAACCCATGAGACGGGTGTTGCGCACTTCGGTGAAGTACATCCAGATGAGCGAGACCCACACCACGCCGTACATCAGCATGAAGGCGCTGGAACGGATGCCGGTGAGGTCCATCAGCACGCCGAACAGGATCGGCAGCACGAAGCCGCCCAGGCCGCCGGCCAGGCCGACGATGCCGCTGATGGCGCCGATGTTCTTGGGGTAGTCGTCGCTGATGTACTTGAAGACGCTGGCCTTGCCGAAGGCCCAGGCCACGCCCAGGATCGCCATCAGGCCGGTGAAGGTGTAGACGTTCAGGCCGATGTGGAAGGTGGTCGGGCCGTTGACGGTCTGCACCGTGAAGTCGGTCTGCGGGTAGCTCAGCAGGAACAGGCAGATCCAGCTCACCCACATCACCCACCAGGTGACGCCGTGCGCGCCGTACTTGTCCGACAGCCAGCCGCCGATGGCGCGCAGCACGCCGCCGGGCAGCGAGAAGCAGGCGGCCAGCAGCGCGGCCACGCGGATGTCCAGGCCGTATTCGCCCACGTAGTACTGCACCATCCACAGCGACAGCGCCACGTAGCCGCCGAACACGATGCTGTAGTACTGGCAGTACTTGAGCACGCGCCGGTCCTTCAGCATCTTGAGCTGGTCGCTGAACTTCACGCTGCTGGGCACCAGGTGTGCCGGATCCGAGTAGCTGAGGAACCAGAACAGGATCACGGTGCCCAGCATCACGGCGGCATACACCTGCGGCACCACGGTCCAGCCAAAGGCCACCACCAGTGCGGGCGCCACGAACTTGTTGACCGCCGCGCCCGAGTTGCCGGCGCCGAAGATGCCCATCGCGAAGCCCTGCTGCTTCTTCGGGAACCAGCGCGCCACATACGGCGTGCCCACCGAGAAGCTGGCGCCGGCCAGGCCCACGAACAGGCCGATCACCAGGAAGTGCCAGTACTGTGTGGCATAGGCCATCAGCCAGATGGCCGGCACGGTGGCCGCCATCAGCAGCGCCATCACGATGCGGCCGCCGAAGCGGTCGGTCCAGATGCCCAGCGGCACGCGCGCCAGCGAGCCGGTGAGCACCGGCATCGAGGTGAGCAGGCCGAACTCGGTGGCGTTGAGGCCCAGCGTCTTGCGGATCGGGATGCCGATCACCGCAAACATCATCCAGACCATGAAGCACACGGTGAAGGACCAGGTGCTCGCGATCAGCACCGACAGCGCCTTGCGGCGCTGCTGCGTGCCCGGTGCGGCCGCGCTGGCTGCGGGGGCCGCGATCTTGTCAAACGTGGTGGCGGAAGCCATGGAGTGACTCCTTGTTGTTCTCCATGGCCTCACTGTGTCGCGGCACGCGCCGCGGCGGCATCCCCCGCTCGACCCGGTGCGCGGCGGCAAAGGAACGATGCGCCCGGGTGCGCGCATCGTTCGATGGAACTACCCCGGCCGCTGCGTGCGCTCGGCCAGGAACACCGCGGCCTGCACGCGCGAGCCGAGGTTGAGCTTGCGCAGGATGTGCTGCACGTGGATCTTCACGGTGGTCTCGGCGATCCCGAGCTCCCGCGCGATCTCCTTGTTGCTGGCGCCGCGCGCGATGCAGCGCAGGATCTGCTGCTCGCGCTGCGACAGCGCGGCCAGCGGGTCGTCCGCGCCGCACGCCGGCGTGGCGGTGGCGCACACGTCCTCGCGCGCAGCGTTCAGCGCCTGGAACGCAGCCACCAGCTTGCCGGTCATCTCCGGGCTCACCACCGATTCGCCGCGCACCGTGCGCCGGATCGCCTCGGCCAGCACCTCGCCGTCCACCGTCTTCAGCAGGTAGCCGCGCGCACCCGCCTGCAATGCGGCCGCAAGGTCGCGCTCGTCCTCGCTCACGGTGAGCATCAGCACGCGGGCGCCGGGGGCGGCCTCCTTGAGGCCGGCGATCGCGTCCACGCCGCGCACACCGGGCAGGTGGTTGTCCAGCAGCACCAGGTCGGGCTGCAGCGCCTGCGCGCGCCGCTGGGCCTCGCCGGCGTCGGCGGCCTCGCCCACCACCTGCAGGTCGGCGTACTGCGCCATCAGCGCGATCAGGCCGCGGCGGAAGAGGGTGTGGTCGTCAACCACCAACAGGCGAATCGGCATGCTCGTCCGGGGCCATGGATGCGTCGGCGAGGCTGGCCGGCAGCGTGAGGGTGACGCAGGTGCCCGCGCCCGGCGCGGACTGCACTTGCACGGTGGCGCCGATGCGTTGCGCACGCTCGCGCATGATCGACAGCCCGACCTGGGTGCGCGATTGCGCATCGGGGTCGAAGCCGCGGCCGTCGTCGCACACCTCCACGCGCCAGCGCGGCGCCTGCTGCACGCGCACGCTCACCTCGCTGGCGTGGGCGTGCTTGCGCACGTTGGACAGCGCCTCCTGCACGATGTGCAGCACCTGGATCTGCACGTCGGGCGCCAGCGGCAGGCCGTGGCCCTGCGTGCTGAGCTGCGCCCGCACGCCGCTCTGGTGCTCGAACTTCTGCAAGGTGGTGCGCAGCGCGGCGGTGATGTCGTCGGCCACCGCACGGGTGCGGAAGTGCAGCAGCAGCTCGCGTACGTCGGCCAGGCTTTCCTTCACGCCGGCGTCCAGCTCCTGCACGCTGCGCTGCATGGCGTCGGGGTCGCGCTGGCGCAGCGCCTCCTTCATCAGCTGCACCTGGATCTTCAGGAACGCCAGCGATTGCGCGATCGAGTCGTGCAGCTCCTGCGCCAGCAGCGTGCGTTCCTCGGCCACCGCAGTCTCCTTCTCCAGCGCCGCGGCGCGCAGGCTTTCCATGCGGCTGGCCAGGTGGCTGGCCATCGCGTCGTACAGGGTGCGCTCCTCCTGCTGCACGTCGCGCGGCTGGCGGAAGAACAGGTCCACCTCGCCCAGCACACGGTCGTTCAGCGCGACCGGCACCGTGAGCAGCATGCGGTAGCCCAGCTTCACGCAGCGGCTCTCGGCATGCGCACTGGCGATGGGCACCACGCGCACGTTCGGCTGGTCCTGCAGCGGCTGGCCGCAGTGACAGTCGCCGGCCACCAGGCATTGCTCGGCCGCGGCCAGCTCGGCAGGCAAGCCCTGCGAGGCCAGCATCAGGTAGCGCTCGTTGCCGCCGCCCGACCAGCGCACGGCAGCCGCGTCGGCACGCGCCACGCCACGCACCAGGCCGGCAAAGCCCTCGGCCAGCGGGCGCAGCGACTCGGCACGCACGATCAGCGAGCTGGTCTCGTAGAGCGCACTGAGCCGCTCGCTCTTGACCTGCAGGCGCTCGGTCTTCTCGGCCACCTTGGCCTCCAGGTCGCGGTACAGCGCGTCCAGGTGCGAGGCCATCATGTTGAACGCACGCGCCAGGTCGCCGAACTCGTCCTGCGTCTGCACGTCCACGCGGGCGGAGAAGTCGTCGGCACGGATGCGGGCCACCGCGCGCTGCAGGCGCTGCAGCGGATCCAGCACGAAGAGATAACCGACGTAGAAGAACACGACCGTGCTGACCACGGCCAGCGCCACCAGCGCCAGCTGCACGCCGCGCAGCAGCGCCGTCCAGTCCGACAGCTGCCGCTCGATCGCGCTCACCAGCCCGTCCACCTGCGAGACGAAGGCGTCCACCTCGTCCAGGGGGGGCGCGCCAGGGGCCGCAAGCCAGGCGGCGCCCTGGCGCTGCCAGCGCTGGCGCACGTCGGCGAAGCGGGCTCGCGTATCGTCGTTCCACGGCACGAACAGCGGCCGCGACGGATCGCCGCTGCGCAAGAGCTCCAGGCTGGCGGCCATGGCCTGCGCAGCCGCTGCGCGCTGGCCGGGCGTGGCCGGTTGCGCGAGCACCAGCGCCAGGCGGTAGCTCTGCATGCGCATGCGGCCGGCCTCGTTGACCGACGCGGCACCCCCTTCCAGCTGCCATGACACCCACAGCGTGAGCGCGATCGAACCGAGCGCCAGCACGAGGAAGGCGCAGCCGATCGCAAGCAGCTTGGAGGCCAGTGGCCAGCGGGGCAGCATCATGCGCCGCACTCTAGGCCGGCCGCCCGGCCCGACGCTTGACAGGCGTCAAGGCCCCATGAAAGCCGCAGCCCCCGCCGCCATGAGCGCGGCGGGACTCGCCCTCAGCGCTGCACGGTGGCGCGTGGCAGCGCCTGCAGCTTGGCCGTGTCCACGCCGGCCACCGCGGCCTTCAGGGCCGCCATGTCCACCTGCTCGCCGGTGGCGCCCACCATGGTGCCGTTGGGCAGCACCAGTTGCAGCTCGGCGCCGCTGCCGTCCTTGCGGTACTTCTCGTGCACCGAGCGGTTGCCGTCGTGATAGACCTTTTCCACCTCGTCGGCGGTTTCGCGGTCGACCGTCATCGAGGCCCACATCGCCACCGCGGCACCCATGGGGCCGCCCACGTCGGTGATGCTGAGGTCGATGCTGCGTGCCGCATTGCGGTACTTGGCGCTGGCCACCGACACGCCAGCCGGGCCCGCACCAAAGGACTCCACCGACTCGCGCTTCAGGTCGCTCAGCGCCTCGGGCAGCAGCGCCTTCAGTTGCTCGGGCTGCAGGGGCGCCAGCTCCTGGGTCTTGGTGTCGGCCACGGCCACTGCCGGCGTGGTGTCGGCCGTGCGCGCATTGGCCTGCGCGCGCTTGGCGGCCGCCTCCATGCGCTTGGCCATGTCTTCCACGCGCGCGGTGTCGATCGTCACCTGGCCGTCGGGCGTGTTGATGCTCACCGGCGCGCCGCTGCCGGCAGCACCCCACATGCCGTGCCGCATGCCGGGCATCACCGCGGCTGCGATGGCGCCCACGATGAGGCTGGCCACCAGCGCGAGCACGGCCACCACGACGGTGTACGCCACGGCCTTGTCCTGCGGGCATTTCATCAGCACCGGCAGGCCCAGGTAGAACAGGTAGATCGAGTACAGCGCGGCCAGCAGGGCCAGGATGCCGAGCGCCGGGATGAGGTTGAACACACCGCCCACCAGCGCCGCGGTGGAGCCGTAGGCCACCACCTTGAGCGCAGCCACGCGGTCCTTGGTGCCGCCGAAGTTGGGGGCCAGCGCCTCGACCACCAGCGCCACCACGAAGATCATCACCAGCGTCAGGGCGTACTGCACGATGGCCGCTTCCAGCCCGTACAGCAGCGGCATGCGCACGCGAAAGCCGAAGCCGCCCACGCCGATCAGCGTGATGCCGATCAACGCGGCCAGCGGCGGGATGGCGGCGATCAGTAGCAGGTATTGCTTGTAGATCGACCCGGCATCGGCAGGTTCGGCGGCAATCGCCGGCCAGGTGTCTCCGGGCTTGAGCAGGATGTCCTGCACGCGGCGCACGATGTCCATCTCGCTCCTCCGTGGTCGAAACGGCCGCGATGATAGGCGGCGCGGGCGGGCCGCGGACCCAGGCTTATAGGGATTGCGGCGGCTACAGTCGCCCGGCAGTGCCGAAGCCGTACAGGCGCGTGAGCAGCCGCGTGGGGAACTGGCGCGCCGCCTCGTTGTACGTGGCGGCGGCGTCGTTGAAGAGCTGCCGCGCGAACGCCAGCCGCGGCTCCAGCGCGCGCAGCGCCTCCAGCGGCTGGGTCACCTGCGGGGTTTCGTCGCGCAGCACCGGGTGGTGCTCCAGCAGGGCCAGCAGGCGCGCGAACGCGGTGCCGAGCACCTCCTCCGCGGTCACCAGCGACGCCACGGCCATGGCCGCCACCGGCCGCGCGCGCACGGCCTCCGACGCGACCTGCACCTGCAGCAGCGCGCCTTGCAGTGCGTCGAGCGCGGTGGCGTCGTCCGGCGGCAGCAGCGGGCGCAGCGCGGCCAGCAGCGATTCGAGCAGCGTGCGGCGGCGCTGCAGCTGCTCGTCCACCTGGCCCCAGGCGGCACCGATCGCATTGCGCAGCGCCACCAGGCGGTTGTAGGCCCCGACCATCCAGAACACCAGCACCGCCGCCAGGGCCAGTGCCGCGACGCGGCCGCCCGTCATGCCGGCGCCCGCCAGGCTTCGAAGCCGCGCCGGCGCAGCTCGCAGGCTGGGCATTGCCCGCAGCCATGGCCCCAGGCGTGGCGCTGGCCGCGTTCGCCGAGGTAGCAGGTGTGGGTGTGTTCGATGATCAGCTCGTTCAGGGCATTGCCACCGAGCTGCTGCGTGAGCGCCCAGGTTTCGGCCTTGGTGAGGAACATCAGCGGCGTCTCGATCGCCATCGGCGCGTCGAGCCCGAGGCTCAATGCCACCTGCATCGCCTTGATGGTGTTGTCGCGGCAGTCGGGGTAGCCGGAATAGTCGGTCTCGCACATGCCGCCCA
>CAMLIZ010000185.1 GCA_946480245.1 uncultured Pseudomonadota bacterium | reverse complement strand
TGATGACGGCGCTGATGACTTCGGGCTACGCACTGGGCGGCATCCTGGCCGCGGTGCTCGGCAAGCAGCTGATCGGCGAGTACGGCTGGCAGGTCGTTTTCATCGCAGCGGGTGTGCCGGTCCTGCTGATTCCGTTCATCCTGAAGCTGGTGCCGGAATCAATGACCTACCTGATCTCGCGCAGCCGCAACGGCGAACTGGCCGAAGTGGCCCGTAATCTCCAGCCGGGAGTCAAGCACCCGGCGGACGCCCAGTTCGTCGTGCCCACCGCCGACCGCGTGGCGGGTGCGCCGGTCTCCCGGCTGTTCCAGGACGGGCGAGGCCCGAGCACGGTGCTGTTCTGGATCGCCTTCTTCTCGGGCCTGTTCATGGTCTATGCGCTCAGCAGCTGGCTGACCAAGCTGATGGCTATGGCTGGCTACAGCCTGGGGTCTGCCCTCAGCTTCGTGATCGCGCTGAACGTTGGCGCCATCATCGGTGCCGTGGGAGGCGGGTGGCTCGCCGACAAGTTCAACATCAAGTGGGTGCTGGTGGGGATGTATGCGCTGGGCGGCGTGCTGCTGTACCTGATGACGTTCCAGACCTCGACCGAGCTGCGTTATCTGATCATCGGCGCGGTCGGCGCCTGCACCACCGGCGCGCAATTGGTGGCCTATGCCTACTGCGGGCAGTTTTACCCGATGTCCATCCGCTCGACCGGCATCGGCATGGCCTCCGGCGTGGGGCGCCTGGGCGCGATCGCGGCGCCGCTGCTAATCGGCCAGATCGTTGCGCTTGAGCTGCCGCTGGAGCAGAACTTCCTGGTGATCGGGGCTTTCGGGATCATCGGCTCGATCGCCCTGGCGTTCATCAGGCATGGCGGCCCGGCGTCGGTGGGCCCGCAAGAGGCTGCACGCGAGTTGCGCCCGTCGCAACAGACGCCGCAAAACGCCTGATCGTAGCCATCAAGGAAATTCGCTGTGTCTGTCTACATAGCCCCCCTGCGCGAAATGCTGTTCGCCATGAAAGAGGTCGGCGGCCTGGACGCGATCTGCGCCCAGCCGGACCATGAAGAAACCACGCCCGACCTGGTCGAGGCCATCCTGCAGGAGGCGGCTAATTACGCCGCTGGCGTGCTGGATCCGCTCAACCACCCCGGCGACGTGCAGGGCGCGCGCTGGCACGATGGTCGGGTCACGCCCGCCGACGGCTTTCGCGAAGCCTGGGCCAGCTTCTGCGAGAACGGCTGGAACGGCATGCCCGCTGCCACCGAATGGGGCGGCCAGGGCCTGCCCACGCTGGTCTCCACCGCCGTGCTGGAGATGTGGAAGTCGTCCAACCTCGCGTTCAGCCTGTGCCAGATGCTCACGCTGGGCGCGGTGGAGGCCATTGCGCACCATGGCAGCGACGCACTCCAGCGCCGCTTCCTGGCACCCATGGTCGAGGGCCGCTGGACGGGCACCATGAACCTCACCGAGCCCCAGGCCGGCTCCGACCTGGCCGCGCTGCGCAGCCGTGCCGTACACGAGGGCGACCACTACCGCGTCAGCGGCAACAAGATCTTCATCACCTGGGGCGAGCACGACATGGCCGAGAACATCGTGCACCTGGTGCTGGCGCGCCTACCCGATGCGCCACCGGGGGTGAAAGGCATCTCGCTGTTCCTGTGCCCGAAGTACCTGGTCAACGACGATGGCACCCTGGGCGAACGCAACGACTTGGCCTGCACGTCGATTGAGCACAAGATGGGCATCCACGGCAGCCCCACGGCGTCGATGAGTTTTGGCGACAGCGGCGGCGCTATCGGCTACCTGGTCGGCGAGCCGCACCAGGGGCTGGCCTGCATGTTCACCATGATGAACCACGCGCGGCTGAACGTTGGCCTGGAAGGCGTGGGCATTTCCGAGCGCGCCTACCAGCGCGCACGCGCCTATGCGCTGGAGCGGGTGCAGGGCAAGCCGCTGATCAGCGGCAGCACCGCCATCGCAGGCCACCCGGACGTGCGGCGCATGCTGATGGACATGAAGGCCCGCACCGAGGCCATGCGCGCGCTGGCCTACTTCTGCGCCGGTCAGATGGACCGCGCCGCGGGCCACGCCGATGCGCAGGAGCGCGCGCAGGCGCAGGCCCTGGTCGGCCTGCTGATACCGGTGGTCAAAGGCTGGTGTACCGACAGCGCGCAGGGCATCACGTCCGACGGCGTGCAGGTGCATGGCGGCATGGGCTACGTCGAGGAAACCGGCGCCTCGCAGCACATGCGCGACGCGCGCATCACGACCATCTACGAAGGCACCACGGGCATCCAGGCCAACGACCTGATCGGCCGCAAGCTGGCACGCGAGGGCGGGCGCACGCTGAAGGCGCTGCTGGGCCGCATCGACGGCGATGCGCGCCGGTTGGTCGAATCGCCCGATGCAGTGCTGGCGCAGATCGGCCGCGCGTTGGCAGCCGCTGCCCAGGCGCTGGACGAAGCGGCCGACTGGCTGCTGGCCCACGACGGTCAACCCGCGCAGTGCGCGGCGGGCGCCGTGCCCTTCCTGCGGCTGGCGGGCACCGTGATCGGCGGCTGGCTGTCGGCGCGCCTGGCCGAAGCCGCTACCGCGCAACTCGCGGCGGGCGCGGGCGATGCGGGCTTTCTCGGTACCAAGCGCGCCACAGCCAGCCATTACGCGGCGCATGTCCTGGTGCAGGCGCCGATGCTGCGCGACATCGTCACGGGCGGCGCCGCCAGCACGCTGGCCCTGGCGGACGATCAACTCTGAATGATCCTGAAAGGAAACCCTCCCATGAAAATCCTGGTTCCCGTCAAGCGGGTGGTTGACTACAACGTCAAGGTCCGCGTCAAGAGCGATGGCAGCGGCGTGGACATCGCCAATGTCAAGATGAGCATGAACCCCTTCGACGAGATTGCCGTCGAAGAGGCTGTGCGGCTCAGGGAGAAAGGCGCGGCAACGGAGATCGTCGCCGTCTCGTGCGGCGTGTCTCAATGCCAGGAGACGCTGCGCACCGCCATGGCCATCGGTGCCGACCGCGGCATCCTAGTCGAGACCAATGAAGAACTGCAGCCGCTGGCCGTGGCTAAGCTGCTCAAGGCCCTGATCGACAAGGAACAGCCCGGCCTCGTGATCCTGGGCAAGCAGGCCATCGACGACGACTGCAACCAGACCGGCCAGATGCTGGCGGCGCTGGCCGGTCTGCCGCAAGCCACCTTCGCCTCCAAGGTCGAGCTCGCCGGCGACAAGGCAGCCGTGACCCGCGAAGTGGACGGCGGCCTGGAAACCCTCAGCCTCACGCTGCCCGCGGTCATCACCGCCGACCTGCGCCTGAACGAACCGCGCTACGTCACCTTGCCCAACATCATGAAGGCCAAGAAAAAGCCGCTGGACACCATCAAGCCCGAAGACCTCGGCGTTCAAGTCGCCCCACGCCTGAAGACCCTGAAGGTGACCGAACCCGCCAAGCGCGGCGCCGGCGTGAAGGTGGCTGACGTGGCCGCCCTGGTCGAAAAACTCAAGAACGAAGCGAAGGTGATCTAAATGTCGGTACTCGTTATTGCTGAACACGACAACGCATCCATCAAGGGCGCAACCCTGAACACCGTGACGGCCGCAGCCGCTTGCGGTGGCGACGTGCACGTGCTGGTGGCCGGTGAAAACGCCGGTGCAGCCGCCCAGGCCGCAGCGCAAATCGCCGGCGTCGCCAAGGTCATCCACGCCGACGGCGCCAGCCTGAAGAACGGCCTGGCCGAGAACGTCGCCGCGCAAGTGCTGGCCATCGCCGGCAACTACAGCCACATCCTGTTCCCGGCCACGGCCGGCGGCAAGAACGTGGCCCCGCGCGTGGCCGCCAAGCTCGACGTCGCCCAGATCAGCGACATCACCAAGGTGGTGAGCGCCGACACCTTCGAACGCCCCATCTACGCCGGCAATGCCATCGCTACCGTGCAAAGCTGCGACGCCACCAAAGTCATCACCGTGCGCACCACCGGCTTCGACGCCACAGCGGCGACCGGAGGCAACGCAGCAGTGGAAACGCCAACCGCAGCGGCAGACACCGGCAAGAGCAGCTACGTGGGCAGCGAAATCGCCAAGAGCGACCGGCCCGAACTGACGGCGGCCAAGATCATCGTCTCCGGCGGCCGTGCGCTGGGCAGCAAGGAAAAATTCGACGAAGTCATCACCCCGCTGGCCGACAAGCTGGGCGCGGCCATCGGCGCGAGCCGCGCGGCGGTGGATGCGGGCTACGCGCCCAATGACCTGCAGGTGGGCCAGACCGGCAAGATCGTGGCGCCGCAGCTGTACGTGGCGGCGGGCATCTCGGGGGCGATCCAGCACCTGGCGGGCATGAAGGACTCCAAGGTGATCGTGGCGATCAACAAGGACCCGGAGGCGCCGATCTTCAGCGTGGCCGACTACGGGCTGGAGGCGGACCTGTTCGCGGCTGTGCCGGAACTCGTCAAGGCCTTTTAACTTGGATGAGATACACCATGGAGCTTCGGCATTTGCGTTGCTTTATAGCGGTGGCCGAAGAACTTCACTTTGGCCGCGCAGCGGAAAAGCTGCACATCGATCAGTCCCCTTTGTCGCGCACCATCAAGGAGATAGAGGAAGAGCTCGGGGCGCAACTGTTCACGCGAACCACGCGAAGCACCCGCCTGACCTTTGCCGGAATGGCATTCCTGGAGCGGGTGCCGCGAATCTTCGAAGCTCTGAAACAGGCGTGTGACGGCGTCAAGTCCGCCGCCAGTGGGTTTCAGGGACAGTTGCGCATCGCTTTGTCCGATGGCATCACGCCCTCGCGAATGCCGACGCTGCTGGCACGGAGCCGAGAGGAAGATCCAGAGATTGACATTCGGTTATTTGAGGTGCCGTTGGACCAACAGATCAAGGGTCTGCACGATGACCTGTATGACGTCGGCTTTTCGATGGCCGAAGAGGTGGGCGACGGCATTGTGGTCAGGCCTGCGTGGGAAGACGAGCTGATGGTGGCGGTCCCAGCTCGCCATCCTGTGCTGGCCCACAAGCACGTTCCGTTGGAAGAAGTGTTGCGCTATCCGCTGGCGCTATGCGATCCGGCGATATGCGAAGGCCATGCACGCCAAGTTGATCGCGTTTTGCAGCGCTACGAGCAACAGCCACTGATCGCCCAGCGCGTGGCGTCCTATGAGGTGATGATGACCTTAGTCTCCGCCGGATTGGCACTTGGTTTGGCGGGCGCCGCGCACATTGCATCCGGCCGTGGGCCAGGTGTTGTGGCCCGGCGCTTGGCGGGCAAGTCGCAGATGCTGGCCACGTATCTGCTGCACCGTGACGTGGAGCCCTCCGAAATGCTGGCTCGGTTCATCGCACGAGTGGACTCCATTGATTCGGCGGATGGCTCCAGCGCCGCCGAGGACTCCTGATCCACCTGCTGAAAGGACCCAAGCCATGCCCCGATTCCTGCCGCTGCTGATGGCCGCTGCACTGACAGCCTCCTGTGGGCCATCCCAACCGACGGAAACCGTGGACTTCCTCGTGGCCCATCCTGAGCGTCTCAAGGAAGTCCAGCGCCTGTGCAAGGAAGAGCGCGCGAAGGCCGGCGAAGAACTCTGCCGACGTGCCGCCGAGGCCGCGAATCGCCGCTTCTTCGGTGATCGGCCGGAGCAGAAGCCTCAATAGGGCACCCCTCCGTCGCGGCGCGGCGACGAAGGTCTCACTGTTACCTCATCACGCCGCAGCGCGCTCGCGCATGCGGCATTTTTATTGTCTTCGCCACAGCAATAAGTCTGGCTCTTTTGGCCTGAATCCCCGCCACAACGGTCTTTGACCGACCTGCACGCTCGCCTTGATCCTCGGCACTACGGCACGTTCCTGTGCCGTAGTGGGAGGTTGATCAATGCAAGGAACGAACGTGCTGTTCGGTCAGATTGCCGTTGTCTTCGGCATCGTGATCGCTGGCGTATGGAGCGCTACGCAATGGACGGCCGCCGCCCTGGGCTACCAGCTACGCCTGGGCTCGCCGTGGTTCGATTTCTTCGGCACGCCGGTCTATCACCCCTGGCGCCTGTTCGAGTGGTGGTTCTTCTTCGACGCCTACACGCCGCATGTCTTTGACGTGGGCGGTGCCATTGCCGCAGGCAGCGGCCTGATCGCGGTGGTGGTTGCCATCGGCATGTCGATCTGGCGCTCGCGCCAGTCCAAGCTGGTCACGACCTACGGGTCGGCTCGCTGGGCCAACGCGGAGGACATTTGCAAGGCGGGGCTTGACCAGCCTGCGGGCGTGTTCCTCGGCCAGCATCGCCAGCAGTACCTGCGACATGAAGGCCCGGAGCATGTTCTGACCTTCGCGCCTACCCGCTCGGGCAAAGGCGTGGGCCTGGTGGTTCCCACCTTGTTGAGCTGGCCTGCATCGGCCGTCATTCACGACATCAAGGGCGAGAACTGGAGCATCACCGCCGGCTGGCGCTCGCGCTTCTCGCATTGCCTGCTGTTCAACCCGACCGATGCGAAGTCGGCGGCCTACAACCCACTGCTGGAGGTGAGGCGCGGCGCGCACGAAGTGCGCGACGTGCAGAACATCGCAGACATTCTGGTCGATCCCGAAGGAGCACTGGAGCGGCGCAACCATTGGGAGAAGACCTCGCATGCGCTGCTGGTTGGGGCCATCCTGCACGTGCTCTACGCAGGCGAAGACAAGACGCTGCGCGGAGTCGCCAACTTCCTCAGCGACCCGGCCTGTCCCTTCGAGCTGACCCTGCATCGGATGATGACCACGCCGCACATCGGTGGTGGGCCGCATCTGGTGGTGGCATCGGCAGCGCGCGAAGTCCTGAACAAATCGGACAACGAGCGTTCCGGCGTGTTGAGCACCGCCATGTCATTCCTCGGCCTGTACCGCGACCCCACGGTGGCCGAAGTCACCTCGCGCTGCGACTGGCGCATTGCCGACCTGATCGCGGCCGAGCATCCGGTGTCGCTGTACCTGGTGGTGCCGCCTTCGGACATTTCGCGGACGAAACCGCTCATTCGCCTGATCCTCAACCAGATCGGGCGACGCCTCACCGAATCACTCGATGGCAGCGACGGCATCGAGCGCCGCCACAAGCTGCTGCTGATGCTTGACGAGTTCCCGGCGCTGGGGCGCCTGGATTTCTTCGAGACGGCGCTGGCCTTCATGGCGGGCTATGGCATCCGTAGCTTCCTGATCGCGCAGTCGCTCAATCAGATCGACAAAGCCTATGGCCAGAACCATTCCATCCTCGACAACTGCCATGTGCGCGTGACGTTCGCCACCAACGACGAGCGCACGGCCAAGCGGATTTCCGAAACCCTTGGCACTGCCACTGAGTTGCGCGCGCAGCGCAACTACGCGGGTCACCGGCTCGCCCCATGGCTGGGGCACTTGATGGTGTCGCGACAGGAGACCGCCCGACCTTTGCTGACGCCAGGCGAAGTGATGCAACTCCCGCCCGACGAGGCGGTGGTGATGGTTTCCAGCGTCGCGCCGATCAAGGCCAAGAAGGTGCGCTACTACTCTGACGCGAACTTCCAGCGGCGCGTGCTGCCGCCCCCTGTGCTCATTGCGGGGCGCTACGCCGACGTGCCTTCCTTACGGCCCGACGACTGGAGCGGGCTGACGGTTCCTCCCGTTCCGGTGGCGCCTGCAACCGAAGCCGTTGAAGGCTTCGCCTCTGCCGCTGACGACGGTGGCCCGCGTCGCCAACCCGAACTCTCCGAAGCCGTCGCCTACGACCCCGACCTGGTTGTGCCTGTCGCCGACCTCGGGCTGCTCGATGACGACGACATGCCGCTTCCCTTACCGCGCCAGCTCGATCCGACCCTGCAGCGCACGTCCCGGCTGGCATCCCTCGACCCTGACGACGGAATCGAGCTATGAGCCAGCACCGCTTGAATCTCTTCATCCAGCCCGAGCACGCCAAGCGGCTCGATGAGCTGGCTGCCAAGAAAGGCGTGTCCAAGTCCAGCATCGTTGCGGCGGCCTTGGCATCCTGGCTGTCGCCCGACGCGGCCGACCAGCGCGAGGCGGCGATTGCCAAGCGTCTGGATCGCCTGTCGCGCCACGCCGAGCGCCTGGAGCGCGACCAGAACATCCAGATCGAAACACTGGCCTTGTTCATCCGCTACTTCCTGACCGTGAGCACACCCGTGCCAGAGGCGCATCAGGACGCAGCGCGCGCTCAAGGCAAGGCGCGCTTCGAGCAGTTCGTGGAGCAGTTGGGCCGGCACCTGCTGCGCGGGCGCAGCCTGGTGCGCGACGTGGTGGACGAGCTGAATCCCGATCCGATGCGGACGGACGACGCGCCAACCCCGGCCGAAGCGCAGGAGCGCGCGTTATGAGCACCTCGGCTTCCTCCTTTACCGCCACGTCGCTGGATCGCCGCATCCAAATGCTGCGCACGGCGATGGGGCCGCTGATCGCCGCCGCGCTCGAAGACCCGGACGTGGTGGAAATCATGCTCAACCC
>CAMLIZ010000184.1 GCA_946480245.1 uncultured Pseudomonadota bacterium | reverse complement strand
GCGGCGTGGCGCCGACGGTGATGAGGTCGTTGATCGCCATGGCGATCGTGTCCTGGGCGATCGAGGCGTAGTAGCTCTTGCCGGTGAGGCGCGCCATTTCGTCGGCCACCAGCGCCTTCGAGCCCAGGCACTCGACGATGGAGGCCAGGTAGAACGGCCCCACGTCCACCACGTAGGCCGACTCGCCGCGCGAGGCGGCCACCTCGCCGAAACCGTGCGCCGCAAGGTGCGCTCCGGTGGCGGCGGCGGCGCGTTGCGCGGCCACCTTCAATGGATCGATCAGGTCGTAGTTGACGCCGGCTTGCTCATAGCTGAGCGTGGCGTTGTCGGGGGCACCGGTGGGATTCATCGCGCAATTATCGCGCTCGTAGAATGGTCCGATGAGTTACGTCGTCCTGGCCCGCAAGTACCGGCCCCACAGCTTCGAGGAGATGGTGGGGCAGGAGCACGTGGTGCAGGCGTTGACCAACGCGCTCGAGCAGCAGCGGCTGCACCATGCCTACCTGTTCACCGGCACGCGGGGCATCGGCAAGACCACGGTGTCGCGCATCCTGGCCAAGAGCCTCAACTGCACCGGGCCGGACGGCAACGGCGGCATCACGGCGCGCCCCTGCGGGCAGTGCACCGCCTGTACCGAGATCGACGCCGACCGCTATATCGACTACATCGAGCTCGACGCTGCCTCCAACCGCGGCATCGACGAGGTGCGCGACCTGCTCGAGCGCGCCGCCTACAAGCCCAGCATCGGCCGCTTCAAGGTCTTCATGATCGACGAGGCGCACCAGCTCACGAAGGAGAGCTTCAATGCGCTGCTGAAGACGCTGGAGGAGCCGCCCGAATACCTCAAGTTCGTGCTGGCCACCACCGACCCGGACAAGATGCTGCCCACCGTGCTCAGCCGCTGCCTGCAGTTCAACCTGCGGCCGATGGCACCCGAGGTGGTGCGCAGCCACCTCGAGCACGTGCTGGCTGCCGAGCAGGTGGCGCACGACGCCGGCTCGCTGCGCCTGCTCTCGCGCGCCGCGCGTGGCTCGATGCGCGATGCCCTGTCGCTGGCCGATCAGGCGATTGCTTACGGCGGCGGTACGCTGGCCGAGCAAGTGGTGCGCACGATGCTCGGCAGCGTGGACAGAAGCCACGCTATGCGCCTCGTGCGCGCGCTCGCCGAGCGCAACGGGCCGGCGCTGCTGGAGGCCGTGGGCCAGTTGCGCGACAACGGCCTCTCGGCGGCCGGCACCCTGGAAGAGATGGCCACGCTGCTGCAGCAGATGGCGGTGGAGCAGGCGGTGCCCGGCACGCTCGACGCGCAGGATCCGGACACCGAGCCGGCGCGCGAGCTGGCCACGCTGCTGCCATCCGACGAGACCCAGCTGCTCTACAGCATCGTGCTGCACGGCCGCGCGGAGCTGAGCCTCGCGAGCGATGAATACGGTGCGCTCACGATGGTGCTGCTGCGGCTGCTGGCATTTCCCGCCGGCGGCGACGGCCAGCCGGCCAGAGCGCCAGCGGCACCGCTGCAGATGCAGCGGGAGGCGCGCATCAGCAGTGCGCCGCGCAGTGCTACCCCGCGTGCCGAAGCGGTGCGCGCAGCGCCGCAGGGGCGCCCTGCCGTGGCAGCGCCTGCGCCGGTCGCGGCTCCGGCACGAGAGGTTGCTACGCCCGCGCGGGCTGCCGCCCCCTCGGGCGCGCAGGAGCCGCCGCCCTGGCTGGACGAAGTGCCGCCGGCCGACGATGACGGCGCGGTCGCCGTCGCAGCGCCATCGCCGGCCCAGGCGGTGGCAGCGCAAGCCGCCGCCGCACCTGCGTTTCAGCCCACCGCGCTGGGCGAGCGCTGGGCCGGCATCGTCGCGCAGCTGAACGAACGCGGCCTGGTGTCGGCGCTGGTGCGCGAGCTGGCAATGCAGGCCGAGCTCATCGCTGCCCCCGAGGAAACCCATGGCGCCGCCTGGCACCTTCGTGTGGAGCGCGAGTCATTGCGCGCGCAGCCGCTGCGCGACAAATTGCAGGCTGCACTGGCCGCGTTGCTGCAGCCGGCACCGCAGATCGAGCTGCTGGCCGGCGCCGTGCAGGACACGCCAGCGCGCCGCGACGCCGCGGTTCGCGAGCAGCGCCAGCGCGAGGCCGAGCAGACCATCCGCAATGATCCATTGGTGCGCGAGCTCATGTCGCAGTTCAAGACGGCACGCCTGGTGCCCGGTTCGATCAAGCCCTTGCAGGAGCCGGGCTGACGCCCGCTTCGCCATTCACTCCAAAGGAACCCGATCATGATGAAAGGTCAACTCGCCGGCCTGATGAAGCAGGCGCAGGCGATGCAGGACAACCTGAAGCGCGCGCAGGAGGAGCTCGCCACCATCGAGGTGGAAGGGCAGTCGGGCGCCGGTCTGGTCAAGGTCACCATGACCTGCAAGCACGACGTCAAGCGCGTCGCCATCGACCCCAGCCTGCTGGCCGATGACAAGGACATGCTCGAAGACCTGGTCGCCGCCGCCTTCAACGACGCCGTGCGTCGTGCCGAGGAGGTGAGCAGCGAGAAGATGGGCAAGCTCACCGCAGGCATGCCGCTGCCCCCCGGCATGAAGTTCCCCTTCTGACCCCGTGGCCTCGGGTGCGCTTGACGGCTTGATCGAAGCGCTGCGCCGGCTGCCCGGCGTGGGCGCGAAGTCGGCCCAGCGCATGGCCTTTCACCTCCTGCAACATGACCGTGACGGCGCGCTGCAGCTCGCTGCAGCGCTGCAAGCGGCCACCGCACAGGTGCGCCACTGCGAGCGCTGCCACACGTTCTCCGAGGCGCCGCTGTGCCGGGTGTGCAGCGACCCTGAGCGCGACCCGCGGCAGCTGTGCGTGGTGGAAACCCCGGCCGACCAGGCAGCGCTGGAGCGCACCGGCAGCTATCGCGGCCTGTACTTCGTTCTGATGGGCCGGCTGAGCCCTTTGGATGGCATCGGTGCGCGCGAGATCGGGGTGCAGGCACTGCTCGACCGGGTGCAGGAGCCCGAATTGGAGGAGGTGATTCTCGCCACCAGCTTCACCGCCGAAGGCGAGGCCACGGCCCATGTGCTGGCGGAGGCGCTGCGCGCGCGCGGGCTCAAGGTGACCCGCCTGGCGCGCGGCGTTCCGGCCGGCAGCGAGCTGGAGTATGTGGATCTGAGCACCATCGCCCACGCACTCGTGGACCGGCGCTAGCAGGCGGCGTCAGTCCTTCGCCACGTGCAGGGTGGGCTTGGCGGCCTTGCGGCTGGCCACCTTGTGCCGGCTGACCGCCTTGCTGCGATGTGAGCTGGCCGTGCGGGTGGACGCGGTCGAACGCTTGTTCGGCACGAACAGCGTCACCCAGGCGCCCGGCTTGAAGCGGCCGCCCTCGCTGGTGTGGTTCCAGTCGGCCACCTGGGCCGTGCTCACGTGATAGCGCTTGGCCACGGCCGCCACTGTGTCGCCATGCTTGCCCGCCTTGACGCGCATGCGCCGCTGCGCTGGCCGATCTGGCGCCAGCGCCATCGTCGCGTTGTCGGCCAAGGCCTCGGGCACGTCGTCGTCGCGGCGTTCACTGCGCGGCACCAGCAAGGTGGAGCCGGCCTTCACCAGCATGCGCGGCGGAATGTGGTTCACCTCGCGCAGCGTGGCTTCGCTCACGCCCACGCGCTTGGCGGCCTCGGCCGGGCGCAGCGTCTTGGGCGCCACCCATGCGGTCCAGGTGGCCAACGGGCCGGTGTGGCTCTGGATATTGCGCACGAAGGTGTTCGCGTTGTCGTACGGCAGCAGCACTTGCGGCGTGCCGGCGGCCAGGATCACCGGCTTGTTCATCTGCGGGTTCAGCAGCTTGAATTCGTCCAGCGGCAAGCCGGCCAGGCTGGCGGCAAGCTGCACGTCGATGTCGCGCTCGATGGGCACGCTCAGGAAGTAAGGGTGGTTCGACAGCTCCGGCAGCTGCACTGCGAACTGCTCGGGATGCAGCACCAGGTTCTTCACCGCCTGCAGCTTGGGCACGTAGTTGCGCGTCTCGGCGGGCATGCGCAGGCTCAGGTAGTCGGTGGGGCGGCCATGACGCTGGTTGTAGGCGATCGCGCGCCGCACATTGCCTTCGCCCCAGTTGTAGGCGGCCAACGCCAGGTGCCAGTCGTTGAACTCGGCGTACAGCCGGCTCAGGTAGTCGAGCGCGGCGCGGGTGGAGGCGAGCACGTCCCGGCGGTCGTCGCGAAACACGTTTTGCTTGAGCGCGAAATCACGCCCGGTGGACGGCACGAACTGCCACATGCCGGAGGCCTGCGCCACCGACATCGCCTGCGGATTGAACGCGCTCTCGATGAAGGGCAACAGGGCCAGTTCGGTGGGCAGGCCGCGCTTGTCGACCTCCTCGATCACGTGGAACAGGAAGCGGCCCCCGCGATCGGTCATGCGCTGCACGTAGTCGGGCCGCGCCACGTACCACTGCTCCCAGTTGTGCACGAGGTCGTTGTCGATGTCGGGCATCGCGAAGCCGCGGCGCACGCGATCCCACAGGTCGAGGTGCGCGCTGCGGTCGTCGAGGTCCACGCGCATTTCGGGGCGCAGCGGATCGATCGGCGCGTCCACGGCAGGCGCGGCATCGGCGGTGGCCGCAGACGCGGCAGCATCGGGCGCGCTGGCTGCCGCCACGGCGGCGGATGCCGCGCCGGCGGGTGCGGAAGCGGCAGCCTCGGGCTGTGGCGCTGCTGCGTCCGGCGCGTTGCCGGGCACGGTGGCGCAGCCAGCCAGCCACAACAGCACGGCGCCGGCCGCGGGCAGCAGCCCGGCGCCGCGGCGCGGTGCACTGGGGCAATGCGTGGGCGGTGTCATCGGAAATGGTCCTTCCATTGGCGCAGCGCTGCAAACACCGACGGGCCGCTCGTGTCGGCGGCACCGTGGGCACGCGCCGCAGCCACCACCGCGGCCACGTCGCAACGCAGAAAAGGGTTTAAGCGCCGCTCGGCGGCGATGCTCGATGGCAGCGTGGGCTGGCCGGCCTGGCGCTGCTGCTCGCACCACACGGCATGAGCCGCGACATCATCGTTCGCAGGCTCCACGTTGTGGGCAAAGCGCAGGTTGCTCAACGTGTATTCGTGCGCACAACACACCAGCGTTGCCGCCGGTAACGCCGCCAGGCGCGCCAGCGAGGCGTGCATCTGTTGCGGCGTGCCTTCAAAGAGCCGGCCGCATCCGGCCGAGAACAGGGTGTCGCCGCAGAACAGCAAAGGCTCGTCGCCGCCGGGGCCGAAGTAGGCGATGTGGCCGGCCGTGTGGCCCGGCACGTCGAGTACTTCGAAGCGCTGGCCCAGCACTTCGATCGCGTCGCCGTCGTTCAGCCGCTGCCATTCGAGCGGGCCGTGTTCATGCGCCGGGCCGTACACCGGGCCTTGCAGACGCGGGGCCAGCGCGGGCAGGCCGCCCACGTGATCCGGGTGATGGTGCGTCACTAGAATGGCCCGCAGTTCGAGCCCGTGGGCGTCGAGCGCTGCGTGCACCGGCTCCGCCGCACCCGGATCGACAACGAGGGCCTCGCGACCGTCGTGCAGCATCCAGATGTAGTTGTCGGAGAAGGCGGGCAGGGCGACGAGCTGCATCATGGGCGACTTCAACGCGCGATTATAGAAACCACCCCCCGGCGTGCACGACTCCTCTTTCTTCACCGAGCTGGCCGCCTGGCTCGACACGCCGCCAGGACGATACCTGCTCGATTGGGAGCAGCAGCAGCTGGACGCGGTGGTGGCCGACGTGTTCGGCTTCCACGCACTGCAGCTCGGCCTGACGCAGCTCGAGGCGCTGCGCGCCAACCGCATGCCGCATCGTTGGGTGGCCGCCGAGGGCGAAGGGCTGGACGGGCCCAACGCGCAGCCGCTGCGTGCGGTGGCCTTGCACTGCGAATTTGACGCGCTCCCGTTTCCCAGCCAGAGCCTGGATCTCGTGGTGTTGCCGCATGCGTTGGAGCTGGCCGGCGACCCGCACCAGACGCTGCGCGAGGTGGAGCGCGTGCTGGTGCCCGAGGGCCGCATCGTGGTGCTGGGCTTCAACCCGGCAAGCCTGTGGGGCCTGCGACAGCGCGTGGGCCGCGTGGGACAGCGCTTCGGCGGCCGCTCTCCGCTGTTCCTGCCACGCACCGGCGAATTCATCGGCTACTGGCGCCTGCGCGACTGGCTGCGGCTGCTCAGCTTCGAGGTGGAGCGGGGACGCTTCGGCTGCTACCGGCCGGGCGCCCGTTCCCAGCGCTGGCTGGACCGCTTTGCCTGGGTGGAAGGCACCGGCGAGCGCTGGTGGCCGGTGTTCGGCGCCGTGTACTTTCTGGTGGCGGTCAAGCGCGTGCGCGGCATGCGGCTGGTGGGTCTCAAACGCAAGGAGGCGCGTAAGGCGCAGGCCGCGCCCGCCGTGGTGGCCAACCGCCACCGATCGAGCAAGCAGCACGAATGACACAAGACAACAACGATGACACGATCACCATCTACACCGATGGCGCCTGCAAGGGCAACCCGGGCCCCGGCGGCTGGGGCGCCTGGCTGCACTGGAGCGGGCACGACAAGGAGCTGTGGGGCGGCGAGAAGCTGACCACCAACAACCGCATGGAGCTCACCGCGGTGATCCAGGCGCTGGCTGCGCTGAAGCGGCCCTGCAAGGTGGCGCTCTACACGGACAGCGAATACGTGCGCAACGGCATCACCAGCTGGATCCACGGCTGGAAGAAGCGCGGCTGGAAGACGGCCGACAAGAAGCCCGTGAAGAACATGGAGCTGTGGCAGGAGCTGGAGACGCAGTCGCTGCGCCACCAGGTGCAGTGGCACTGGGTGCGCGGCCACACCGGCGACCCCGGCAACGAGCGCGCCGATGCGCTCGCCAACCGGGGCGTGGAATCGGTGCTGAAGTAGCGTTACTCGGCGGCCACGCCCTGCGCCTGCGGCACGTCGGTTTCGATCGGGCCGCGGCCGCTGTACTTGTCGAGCGCCAGGTAGATCACCGGCGTGATGTACAGCGTGACGGCCTGCGACATCAGCAGCCCGCCCACCACCGCCAGGCCGAGCGGCTGGCGCAGCTCCGCCCCCGCGCCCAGCCCGAGCGCGATGGGCAACGCCCCCATCATCGCAGCCAGCGTGGTCATCATGATCGGGCGCAGCCGCAGCAGGCAGGCCTGGCGGATCGCGGCCTCGGGGGGCAGGCCCTGGTTGCGCTGTGCGTCGAGTGCGAAGTCGATCATCATGATCGCGTTCTTCTTCACGATACCGATGAGCATCAGGATGCCGATGGTCGCGATCAGCGTCAGGTCGGTGTGGAACAGCGTGAGCGTGAGCAGCGCGCCGACCGCGGCCGAGGGCAGGCCGGCCAGGATCGTCAGCGGATGGATGTAGCTCTCGTACAGCACGCCCAGCAGCAGGTAGATCACCAGCACCGCCACGATCAGCAGCATGGCCTGGCCGCCCTGCGAATCCTGGAACACCGCGGCGTCGCCGCCATAGCTGGTGATGATGCTGGGCGGCAGCTTGATCTCGCGCGTGTAGCCCTCGAGGCGGCGCGTCGCGTCGCCCAGCGCCACGCCGGGGGCCAGGTTGAACGACAGCGTCACCGCCTGCAACTGCCCCTGGTGGTTCACCGCCGTGGGGCCGAGCGTGCGCTGCACGCTGGCGAAGGCCGACAACGGCACCAGTGCGCCGCCCTTGCCGCGCAGGTAGATCCTGTCGAAGGCCGACTCCGAACTGCGTTGCGCGGCCTCCGCCTCCATGATCACCGAATAGCTATTGCTCGAGCCGTAGATGGTGGAGATCTGGCGTTCGCCGAAGGCGCTGTACAGCGCGCTGCGCAGGTCGGCCATCGACACGCCCAGCAGCGCGGCCTTGTCGCGGTCGATCTTCAAGGTGGCCTGCAGCCCGCGCAGCTGCGAGTCGGTGGTGACATCACGGAACAGCGGGTCCGCTCGCACGCGCTCCTGCAGCTTGTTGGCCCACTCGTTCAGCGCGCCCGCGCTCACGCTCTGCAGCACGAACTGGTAGCGGCTCTTGCTGGAGCGCCCGCCCAGCTGCAGGTTCTGGACCGGCCGCATGAAGACGGCGATGCCCGGCACCTCGCGCAGCTTCGTGCGCAGGCGTTCCATGACCTTGTGCATCGGGTCGCGCGCGCCGCGCGGCTTCAGGTTGATGAACATGCGCCCGGTGTTGATCGTCGCGGCGTTGTTGTTGGTGCCGATGAACGAGGACACAGTGAGAATCGCCGGATCAGCGCGCAACACATCCACCACGCGGCCCTGCAGCTCACGCATCGCGTCGAAGGAGATGTCCTCGGCGGCTTCGGTGGTCACGAACATCTGGCCGATGTCCTCCTCAGGGAAGAAGCCCTTGGGGATGGTGACGAACAGCGCGGCGCTCAGCACGAAGCTGAGCAGCGCGACGGCCAGCACCACTGGCCGGTGCGCGAGCGCCCAGTCGAGCGTGCGCGCGTACAGGCCCTGGAAGGCCGAGAAGCCGCGCTCGAAG
>CAMLIZ010000183.1 GCA_946480245.1 uncultured Pseudomonadota bacterium | reverse complement strand
AGTTGAGGTTCTCGTCGATGCCGCGCTCCGCGTGCACGCGGTAGAAGCCGCCCACCACGTAGCGGTCCATCATGTAGACCACCGGCTCGGCCACGGCGTCGTTGACACGCTCGTAGGTGGGCACGCCCTCCTGGATGATCACCTCGGTGATCTCCTGGTTGTCCTTGGCGGTGCTCATCTTGTTGCGCGTGCGCCGGCCGATCTCGTCGAGCTCCTTCGGGTCGCGCACGGTCATGATGCCCATGCCGTAGGTGCCGTTGTCCGCCTTGACGATCGCGAACGGCTTCTCGTTGATGCCGTACTCCTTGTACTTGCGACGGATCTTGCCCAGCAGCGTCTCCACGTTGCTCTGCACGCACTCGATGCCGGTGCCTTCCTGGAAGTTCACCTCGCCGCAATGGCTGAACATCGGGTTGATCAGCCAAGGGTCCATGCCCAGCAGCTTGGCGAACTTCTTGGCCACTTCCTCGTAGGCCTGGAAGTGGTTGGTCTTGCGCCGCACGGTCCAGCCGGCGTGCAGAGGCGGCAGCAGGTACTGCTCGTGCAGGTTCTCCAGCACCGGTGGCACGCCGGCCGACAGGTCGTTGTTGAGCAGGATCGTGCAGGGATCGAAATCCTTCAGACCGAGGCGTCCGCGCGTGCGCAGCAGCGGCTCCACGACCAGCTCGTTGCCATCGGGCAGCGTCAGCGTAGTGGGCTCGGTCACCGCCTCGTCGAGCGTGCCCAGGCGCACGTTGAGCCCGGCCTGCGTGAAGATCTGCTTCAGGCGCAGCACGTTGCTCAGGTACCAGGTGTTGCGCGTGTGCTTTTCCGGGATCAGCAGCAGGTTCTTGGCCTCGGGGCAGATCTTCTCGATCGCCGCCATCGCGGCCTGCACCGCCAGCGGCAGCATCTCCTCGGTCAGGTTGTTCCAGCCGCCGGGGAACAGGTTGGTGTCCACGGGTGCCAGCTTGAAGCCGGCATTGCGCACATCCACCGACGTGTAGAACGGCGGTGTGTGCTCCATCCACTCCAGCCGGAACCAGCGCTCGATCGCCGGCATCGACTCGAGGATGCGCTGCTCCAGCTCGTTGATGGTGCCGTTGAGCGCGGTGATGAGGTGCGGGACCATGGTGATGAGCGCCTGAAGGGGGTGTGGACGAAGATTGTAGGGAGATGGGGGCAAGCCCCAGGGGCGGCAAGGCTGATGCCCGAATGAGAAAGGGCTGCCCTGAGGCAGCCCCTTGGCTCACGCCGAAGCGTGCGCTCACGCGTGGTAGGCGGTCTCGCCGTGCGAGCTGATGTCCAGGCCCTCGCGCTCTTCCTCTTCGGACACGCGCAGGCCGATCACCATGTCGACGATCTTGTAGGCGACGAAGGACACGACACCCGACCACACGACCGTCAGCAGCACCGCCTTCAGCTGGATCCAGACCTGCGCGCCGATGGCGTTGGAGCCCACCGTCGCGGTGACCCAGTCGGTCACCATGCCCGGACCACCGAGCACCTGGGTGTTGAACACGCCGGTGAGCAGTGCGCCGACGATGCCGCCGACGCCATGCACACCGAACACGTCCAGCGAGTCGTCCGCGCCCAGGATGCGCTTCAGGCCGTTCACGCCCCACAGGCAGGCGAAGCCGGCGACGAAGCCCACCACCAGCGCGCCCATCAGGCCGACGTTGCCGGCGGCCGGGGTGATCGCCACCAGGCCGGCGACCGCACCCGAGGCGGCGCCCAGCATCGACGCCTTGCCCTTCATCAGCGCCTCGCCGATGCACCAGGCCAGCACTGCAGCCGCCGTGGCGATGAAGGTGTTCATGAACGCGAGCACGGCCGAGTTGCCCGCTTCAAGCGCCGAGCCGGCGTTGAAACCGAACCAGCCCACCCACAGCAGCGAGGCACCGACCATCGTGAGCGTCAGCGAGTGCGGCGTGAACGCCTCCTTGCCGTAGCCCACGCGCTTGCCCACCAGCACCGCACCCACCAGCCCTGCCACCGCGGCGTTGATGTGCACCACCGTGCCGCCGGCGAAGTCGAGCGCGCCCCACTGCCAGATCAGGCCGGCCTTGGCATTCATCGCGTCGACCACGCCTTTGCTGCTGTAGGCGTCCGGGCCCATCCAGAACCACACCATGTGCGCGATCGGCGCATAGCTGAATGTGAACCAGATCACCATGAACAGCAGCACGGCGCTGAACTTGATGCGCTCGGCGAAGGCACCGACGATCAGGCAGCAGGTGATGGCCGCGAAGGTGGCCTGGAAGGCGCAGAACACGAGCTCCGGGATCACCACGCCCTTGCTGAAGGTGGCGGCCATCGCCATCGAGCCGTCGGCCGGGTTGAACATGCCCTTCAGGAAGATGCGGTCGAAGCCGCCGATGATCGAGTTGCCTTCGGTGAACGCCAGGCTGTAGCCGTACAGCGCCCACAGCACGACGATCATCGAGAAGGTGACGAACACCTGCATCAGCACCGACAGCATGTTCTTGCTGCGCACCAGGCCGCCGTAGAACAGCGCCAGTGCCGGCACCGACATCATGATCACCAGCAGCGTGGACAGCAGCATCCACGTGGTGTCGCCCTTGTTCGGCGTGGGAGCCGGGGCAGCGGAGGCGGCAGCGGCCGGGGCCGCAACCGCTGCTGCCATCGGCGCAGAGGCGTCTGCCGCGGGCGCGGCGGCGGTGGTGGCCACAGGCGCCGACGCCGCGGCATCCTGGGCGAGCGCATGGCCGGCGAATCCGGCCACCGCCAGCCCGAGGGCCAGGGAAGCGATGAGTTTTCTCATGTTGGCTGTCTCTTTACGTCGTGTCGTTGTCGTGCTCGTCAGAGCGCGTCCTTGCCGGTCTCACCGGTGCGGATGCGCACCACCTGCTCCAGCGCCGAGACGAAGATCTTCCCGTCGCCGATCTTGCCGGTGCGCGCGGCACCTTCGATGGCTTCAATCGCGCGCTCGACGATCGCATCGTCGACAGCGGCTTCGATTTTCACCTTGGGCAGGAAGTCGACCACGTACTCCGCGCCGCGATACAGCTCGGTGTGGCCCTTCTGACGGCCGAAGCCCTTGACCTCGGTCACCGTGATGCCTTGAACGCCGATGGCGCTCAGGGCCTCACGCACTTCGTCGAGCTTGAAGGGCTTGACGATGGCGGTCACCATCTTCATGGCTGCTCTCCTGTTCAGAACGTGTACTTGATGCCGACGACGACGCCGGCCTTGCCCAGATCCTTGCCGTTGGCGGGCGAGGCGTAGGCCTTGGTGCCCGCGATCGACTTGGTGTCGGCACCGACCACCGCCAGGCTGCCGGTCAGGCCCTTGACGAACTCCTTGCTGGCGGTGAGCGAGTAGTCGGTGTACGAGAAGCTGCTGTTGTGGCTGACGCTCTGGTAGCCCACGTGCGGGGCCAGCGAGACGCCGTAGCCCACGTCGAACGAAGCGGACAGGTCGAAGTAGCCGCTGTTCTTGCTGTCGACGAAGCCGAACAGGTTGCTCACGCTGTGCGAGTACTTCGCCGTCACCGGCCCGTAGCTGATGGCACCATAGACCTCGGTGGTGTTGGCGTTCGCGCCCAACTCGGCCAGGTGGTTGCTCGGGTACTGGTAGCGCAGCACGCCGACGTCGTAGGTCACGTCCTTGGTGATCTCGCCCTTGTAGCCGCCGTAGATGTCCCACTCCACCTTGCCGCCGGTGGTGGTGCCCGCAGCGCGCTCGGCGTCGTCGATCCACTTGATGGTGGAAGCCCAGGTGCCCACGTAGAAGCCGGCCGGCAGCGTGGCGTCGATGCCGCCCTGCAGGGCAGGCTTCAGGCGCGTTTGCGAGATGCCGCGGTAGCGGTAGTCGGACACGGCGCCCACGTTGAACGCAAACATGTCGTCGGCGTAGGAGGCCGTGTGCACCCCTGCCAGTGTGGCGAGTGCAGCAAGGGCCAGCAGCGATTTCTTCATCAAGGAGCTCCGCGAGGTGGTAGTGGTTGGGGGATCGGTTGGGAGCCCTTTTTGCAGCTTCTGTGCCGGGCGCGCGGTGCCAAAGCCGCCCCATTCAGGGGCGCTGTGCGCCTTCGCGCAAGGGCGGCACGCACCGAAGCGGTGAACCGGCGCACCGCGCACCACATCAAGGCGCGGCCGCCGCACCGAGGCACGGCGGGCACAATCGCCGGCCACAAGCAGGGAGAGAACACAACATGACGCTCGCCGTGGTACTGAGCCGCGCGCTCGACGGTATGCAGGCGCCGCAGGTGCAGGTGGAGGTGCACCTGGCCAACGGCCTGCCCAGCTTCACGCTGGTCGGCCTGGCCGATACCGAGGTGAAGGAGGCGCGCGAGCGGGTGCGGGCTGCATTGCAGACCAGCGGCCTTGCGTTCCCCCACAACAAGCGCGTCACGGTGAACCTGGCGCCGGCAGACCTGCCGAAGGAATCGGGCCGCTTCGACCTGCCGATCGCCCTCGGCATCCTGGCCGCAGCCGGCGAGATCGACGCGGCGCGGCTGGCCACGCACGAGTTCGCGGGCGAGCTGTCGCTGGCCGGTGAGCTGAGGCCGGTGCGCGGTGCGCTCGCCATGGCGCTGGCACTGCGCCGTGGCGATGCCGCGCGCGCGCTGGTGCTGCCGGCGGCCAGCGCTGCCGAGGCCGCGCGCGTGGCCGAGCTCGACGTGCGCAGCGCGGCCACGCTGCTCGATGTGGTGCAGGCGCTGCGCCCCGGCGACGAGGCCGTGCCGCTCGCCCGCGCCGTGCCCGCGCCCCTGCCGGCAGCGCCGCTGCAGCCCGACCTGCGGGACGTGCGCGGGCAGGCCGCCGCCAAGCGCGTGCTGGAGATCGCGGCGGCCGGCGGGCACAGCCTGTTGATGATCGGGCCGCCAGGCACCGGCAAGTCGATGCTCGCGCAGCGCCTGCCCGGGCTGCTGCCACCGATGGCCGAGGCGGAGGCACTGGCCAGCGCGGCGCTGCAAAGCCTCGGCCCGCAGGGATTCGATCCCGCGCAGTGGACGTTGCGGCCGGTGCGTGCGCCGCACCATTCGGCCAGCGCGGTGGCGCTGGTGGGTGGCGGCTCGCCGCCGCGGCCGGGCGAGATCTCGCTGGCCCATGGCGGCGTGCTCTTCCTCGACGAACTGCCTGAGTTTCCGCGCAATGCGCTGGAGGCCCTGCGCGAGCCGCTGGAGACCGGGCGCATCACGATCTCGCGTGCCGGACGCCAGGCCAGCTACCCCGCGCGCTTCCAGCTGGTGGCCGCGATGAACCCCTGCCCTTGCGGCTACCTGGGCGCGTTCGCCGCCACGGGCCGCAGCTGCCGCTGCACGCCGGAATCGGTGGCGCGCTACCAGGGCCGCCTGTCGGGCCCGCTGATCGACCGCATCGACCTGCAGGTGGAGGTGGGCGCGGTCAAGCCGGCCCAGCTGCTCGCCCTGCCCGAAGGCGAGGCCAGCGCGGACATCGCCAGACGCGTGCAGGCCGCGCGCGGGCTGCAGCTGGCACGCCAGGACAAGCCGAATGCCGAGCTCGATGCGGCCGACCTGCGCCAGCACGTGGTGCTGGAGAGCGCCGCCGAGCAACTGCTGCAGACCGCGGCCGAACGCCTGGGCTGGTCAGGCCGCAGCTTGCATCGCGTGCTGAAGGTGGCGCGCACGATCGCCGACCTGGCAGCCGCGCCCGCCGTAGGCAGCGCTCACGTCGCCGAGGCGCTGCAATACCGGCGCGGCCTCGCGAGCACCTGAGAAGGCGCGGCCTGCGGCGCCTCAGGCGCCGGATGCCACCCGCAGCGTGTTGCCCTCGACCGTCACGCGGGCGCCGGTGGCCGGGGCACTGTGCTCCGTCAGCGTGCGCAGGCTGCCGTCGTCCATGCGCACGCGCACTTCATACACGGTCTCGCTCTTGACGCGCTTTTCCACCTCGTTGCCGGCAAAGCCGCCGCCGATCGCGCCCAGCACCGTCATGGCAGCGCGGCCGTTGCCTTTGCCGACCTGGTTGCCCAGCACCCCGCCGAGCACGCCGCCCGCCACCGCGCCCAAGCCGCTGCCCTGGCCCTTGCGCTGCACCGCGCGCACGCTCTCCACCACGCCACAGCGGGAGCACACCGCCACCGGCTGCGGTTGCGGCTGCGCCGCCGCGTCACCGGTCGCGTTGGTGCCGCTGCCTCCGGCGCCGCGCGGCAGCGTGGTCTCGTGCGGGCCGGCGTGTGCCGTGTGTACCGGATGCGACGGGTGTGTGTTGTGCGTCACCGGCATCGCCGTGCGCGCAGGCGCCGGCTCGGCCGCCGGGCTGGGCGAAGGCACCGGCTCGCTCTTGGCGGGCACAGGGGCGACCAGCGTCTCGTTCGGTGCCAGCGCCATCGTGCGCGTGTCGTCGTGCGCGGCGCCGGGCGCGTGCAGCAGCCACGCGCCGGTGGCGCCGAGCGAGGCCACCAGCACGCCGGCGCCGAGCAGCGCGGCGGGCGAGATCAGGCGCCGAGTGGGTCGGGTGGATGGCATCGTGTCGTTCATCGGTTCTCCTCTGCATGGCCGCAGCGCGGCCCCTGGCAATTGAACGCCGCAGCCCCGCGCTTCGTTGCCGCGGGCCCTGAATCAGGCGTAACGCGCGGTTAACGGCGGCGGTCAGGACAGCTGAGGTGCCAGGCGTCGCCGCGCCACATCCACGCCCAGCTGCTGGCATTGCGCCCAGTCCTGCAGTTGGTCGTCAGCGATGCGGCCGACGTTGAAGTACGCGGCCTGCGGATGCGCCAGGTAGAAACCGCTCACGCTGGCCGCCGGCGCCATCGCGAGGCTGTCGGTGAGGTGCATGCCCACTTCCTGCGCCTGCAGCAGGTCGAACATCGCGCGCTTCACGGTGTGGTCCGGGCAGGCCGGATAGCCGGGCGCCGGGCGGATGCCGCGGTATTGCTCGGCGATCAGCGCCTCGTTGCTCAGCTGCTCGTCCGGCGCGTAGCCCCACAGCTCGGTGCGCACGCGCTGGTGCAGGCGCTCCGCAAAGGCTTCCGCCAGGCGGTCGGCCAGCGCCTTGAGCATGATCGACGAGTAGTCGTCATGGTCGGCCAGGAACTGCTGCTCCTTCTTCTCGATGCCCAGGCCGGCCGTCACCGCGAACAGGCCCACGTAGTCGGGCCGCGTGCCCTTGGGGGCCACGAAATCCGCCAGGCTGCGGTTGGGCCGCTTCACACCGTCGACCACCGGCCGCTCGGTCTGCATGCGCAAGGGCTGCCAGCGCAGCAGCACGTTGGTGCGCGACTCGTCGGCGTACAACTCGACCACGTCGTCGTCCACCGTGTTGGCCGGGTACAGGCCCACCACGCCGCCGGCCTGCAGCCAGCGGCCTTCGATCAGGCGCTGCAGCATGCGCTTGCCGTCGCTGAACACGCGCTGCGCCTCGCTGCCCACCACCTCGTCCTTCAGGATCTGCGGGAACGCGCCGGCCAGCTCCCAGGTCTGGAAGAACGGGGCCCAGTCGATGAGCTGCGCGAGCTCGGCGAGGTCGTAGTTCTTGAACACGCGGCGGCCCAGGAACTTCGGCTTCGGCGGCTCGTAGGACTGCCAGTCGAGCGCAGCCTTGTTGGCGCGCGCCTCCGCAAGCGACACCAGCGGCACCTGCTTCTTGTTGGCGTGCAGGGTGCGCACCTTGTCGTAGTCGGCCTTCAGCTCGTCGATGAAGCGCGCGGCGCGCTCGTCGCTGAGCAGGTCGGAGCACACGCCCACCGAGCGCGATGCGTCCGGCACGTACACCACCGGGCCGTCGTAGTGCGGGGCGATCTTCACCGCGGTATGCACGCGGCTGGTGGTGGCGCCGCCGATCAGCAGCGGCAGCTTGCGCTCGCGGAAGAACTCGTCGCGCTGCATTTCGCTGGCCACGTACTGCATCTCCTCGAGGCTGGGCGTGATCAGGCCTGACAGCCCCACGATGTCGGCACCTTCGGCCTTCGCCTTCGCGAGGATGTCCTGGCAGGGCACCATCACGCCCATGTTCACGACCTCGAAGTTGTTGCACTGGAGCACGACGGTGACGATGTTCTTGCCGATGTCGTGCACGTCGCCCTTCACCGTGGCGATCACGATCTTGCCCTTGGCCTTCACGTCGTCGCCGGCCGCGGCCATGCGCTGCTTCTCTTCCTCGATGTAGGGGATCAGGTGGGCCACCGCCTGCTTCATCACACGCGCGCTCTTCACCACCTGCGGCAGGAACATCTTGCCGGCGCCGAACAGGTCGCCCACGATGTTCATGCCGTCCATCAGCGGACCTTCGATCACGTGCAGCGGCCGGCCGCCGTCGGCCTTGATGGCCTGCCACACCTCCTCGGTGTCCTCGACGATGAACTCGGTGATGCCGTTCACCAGCGCGTGGCTCAGGCGCTCGCGCACCGGCAGGTTGCGCCAGGCCAGGCGCGCGGAGTCGTCCTTGGCGGCGCCCTTCACGGCCTCTGCAATCTCGAGCAGGCGCTCAGTGGAGTCCGCGCGCCGGTTCAGCACCACATCCTCCACGCGCTCGCGAAGCTCCGGGTCGAGCTCGTCGTACACGCCCACCATGCCGGCGTTGACGATGCCCATGTCCATGCCGGCCTTGATCGCGTGGTACAGGAACACGGTGT
>CAMLIZ010000182.1 GCA_946480245.1 uncultured Pseudomonadota bacterium | reverse complement strand
AGCGCTCGGGGTCGGCCTGGATGTTGCCGTCGGCGTCGCGGCTCTTTTGCCAGCAGTCGTCGATCACGATGTACTGGTAGCCGGCGTCCTTCATGCCGGAGGCGGCCATCGCATCGGCCTGCTGGCGGATGAGCTGCTCGCTCACGTTGCAGGCGAACTTGTTCCACGAGTTCCAGCCCATCGGCGGCGTGGGCGCGAGATTGGGCTTGGGCGCGTCGAGCTTCAGCGTCTCGTGGGCGTGCGCAGGCGCGGCAAGGGCGGCGAGCACGATGGCGGCGGTGGCAAGCCGAAGGGCGAGTGCGAACATCGGATGAACTGCGAGTGAAGAGGAGTGACTGAAGGGTCGTGCGCTCAGTTGCTGTACAGCAGGCCACGGCCGGTGCCGCTGACGTAGATGCGGCCATAGAGGTTCTGGTCGGCTGCCATCACGCCGATGCCGCCGAACTGGTGCGCGTCGTCGTTGAAGCGCGTCCAGCTGGCGCCGCCGTCGTCGGAGCGATACACGCCCCACTGGCCGTTGACCGTGCCCACCACGTACACCGCGGCCGAGTAGGGTGCGCCGGCCTTCGCCTTGCCGAGCGCCACCGCGCTGGCACCCTGCAGGTCGGGCCATGCGTTGCTGCCGAAGACCGAGGCGAAGGTGCTCAGCTTGGTCCAGCTCGCCCCCGAGTCCACCGAGTGGTACACGGCGTTGCCGTCGGCCAGCCAGAGGTCGCCCTCGGCATTCGGGTTGACCGCCATCGAGGTGACCCACCAGCCGTTGGCGGCGAGTGCGGCCGACACCGAGCCCTGGCTCAACGTGAAGCTGTGCCCGCCATCGGTGGAGACGTAGACCTTGCCCGCCGAGGCCCACCATGCGCCGCCCGAATCGTAGGCATACACCTTGTTCGGGTTCTGGCGATCGGCCACCAGGCGGTAGCCGCGGTTCCAGCCCACGGCGGCCAGCGCCGGCAGAGTGGTCGCCACCCAACTGGCGCCGTTGTCCGTGGTGTAGGAGGGCACCGAGTTGGCCGGAGCCCAGACCGCCATGTTGCGCGCGGTGACGGCGATGCTGCCTTCGCCGCTCGTGTTGGTCGCTGCACCGGCGGCAAGGGTGGCGAACGTGGCCCAGGTCTTGCCGCCGTCGCCCGACCAATGGCCGGTGCCGGCGCCGCTGGCGTTGATGACACCGGTGGCAGCGATGTACTGCGGATCGGACCACGCCATGTCGGCGGAGATGCCGTTGCTCCAACCCAGTCCAGGGCCCAGGGTCGGCTTCGTCGCGAGATCTGTGTCGACCCAAGTACCGACGTCGCCGGCGCTGTTGATCAGGGCGTACGGTGCGCCCGCAGGCGGCGTGGTGATGGCCTGGGTGGCGGTCTCCTCGATGCCGTCGATGCTGCCGCTCCACGTGGGCGAGGCGGCCGAGGCGTTGCGGGTTTCGATGACACCGCCGCCATGCACGTGCAGGATGTGGTCGCGGTTGGACGGATCGATCTCCACATCGTCCACCCAGCCTGAAGCGGTTTCGCCGGGGGTCAGCGCCTCGATCTCGCGCCAGGTCTGGCCACCGTCGTCGGACAGCTGCACGATCTGCTGGCCGCTCCAGTTGCCCCAGGAGTTGGTCACGCCCAGCGCGATGCGGGTGGCAGCGCCGCTGCCGAAGACCGACACGCCGCCGAGGCCGAAGTTCGTGCCGCCGTTCGGGTCCTCGCTCTTGAGCAAGGTCCAGGTGCTGCCGTCGAACTTGTAGAGCCGGGCCGGACCGCCGGCGCCCGGGCCGGCATCTTTGGTGAACACCACATAGAACATCCCGTCGGCGGCGCGCACCATGTGCGGAATGTGATAGCCCGACACGGGAGTCGAGACAGCGGTCCACGACGCGCCGCCGTCGGAAGACTTGTACAGGTTCGCGCTCAGGCCCGACACGCTGGCGTAGTCGGGCGCGATGGCCGCGTAGATCGTCTGCGTGTCCGTGCCGCTGCCCTTGCTGCCGGTGTCGTACACCACCAGCTCGACACCCATCGCGCTGCCGCCCGCGGCCTTGATCTGGTCCGCCGTCATCTTGGTGCTCGACAGCGAGCTCACCTGCGCCCAGGTGCGGCCCGAGTCCGTGCTCTTCCACAGGCCGGCGGTGCGCGAGCCGTAGAACAGGGTCGAGGGCTTGTTGGGGTCGACCATCAGGCGTTCGCCGATGGCGCGGCCGCCGTTGTTGCCGCCCGTGGAGAAGGGCAGGTTGACGGAGGTCCAGGTGTCGCCGCGGTCGCTCGAGATGTACAGGCGGGCATCGGCTTTGTCGGTGTTGTACATGCCGGCGGCCATGTACACGAGCTGGTCGTTGGTCGGGTCGAGCGCGATGCTCTCGATGCCGTGGTAGGAGCTCTCCGCCGCGCCGAAACCGAGGCCGTCGGTGATCGGCGTCCACGAGGAGGTGGCCTGGTTCCAGCGATACGCGCCGCCGATGTCGGTGCGCGCGTACAGCAGGTCCGTTGTCGTCGGATGGAAGATCAGGCCGGTGACGTAGCCGCCGCCGCCGAACTTCACGCTGTGCCAGCTGTTGCCCTGTGGCGTGCCGGCGCCTGCATCGCCACCTCCTGTCGCACCCACGGCCCCGTTGTCGGCGGGCGGCGGGGTTGCCGAAGCGCCTGGCGTGTCGGCGCCCGCACTGCCGCCGCTTCCGCTTCCGCCGCGGCCGCCGCCGCAGCCTGCGACGAAGCTCGCGGCGAGGATCGAAAGGGCGACGAGTCGTCTGCTGCGTGGGTTCATGTTCGGCTCAGCGGAATGCGTCAGGGGGCCTTGGGGGAGGGCGACAGCTGCCGGCGTTGATATATCGCTATATCAGCGCATTCGATGATAGTTCGTTCGTCGGATGAACTAATCAAGGAAAACACCGATGCCGGTTCGTGACGCAGGCCACGGCGTGCGTCGGTGTGCGTGAGTCAGCCGATGGTCAGTCGCGCGTGCCGCGGGGCAGCCAGCGTGGTGCCGGAGACGATCTCGGTGGGCAACACGATGTTGGACGGGCCGGGGAAGGGCTCGGCCCGCCGCAGCGCGTCGATGCGCCGCATCAGCACCTCGACAGCGTGCCGGCCCATCTCGTGCAGCGGCTGGCGTACGGTGGCCAGGTGCAGCCAGCGAGCCATCAGTGTGCAGTCGTAGCCGACGACCGAGATGTCCTCGGGCACGCGCAAGCCGCGAGCGTGCAAGGCCTCGATGCAGCCGAAGGCGATGGCATCGTTGCCTCCGAAGACCGCGTCGGGCAGTGGGCGACCGCGGTGCCCCCGCAGCCATTCGTCCATTGCTTCACGGCCGCCCTCCGCGGTGAGCGGTGCGGGAACCACGTGGCCGGCAGCCGGCTTCACGCCGGCTTCGGCATGGGCGCGCAGGTAGCCCTCGATGCGGCGGTTCACGCCCGTGAAGGCGGGCGGCCCCGCCACGTGCAGGATGCGGCGGTGCCCCATCGCGAGCAGCCGGCGCACCATCTCGAAAGCGCCGGCCTCGTCGTCGGATCCGATGTTCACCACGCCGCTCAGCGGCTGGTCGGCCTGCACCGACACCATCGGCGTGTGCTTCGGCAACCATGCGCAGCCATCGTCCGGCAGTCGTGGGCCGAGCAGGATCAGGCCATCGACGCGGCCGTCGCACAGGGCCGGTATGCGGGTTGGTGCGTCGCGCCAGTCGCCGAGCGTGAACACGGCCGCGGTCTGCCCGGCGCTCGTGGTGCCCTGGATGACGCCGCTGAACACCTCGAGGAAGTAGACGTTCGGCTCTTCACCCAGGAAGTTGGTGACGAAGCCGATCGCGTTCGTGCGCTGGCTGGCGAGCGCCCGCGCCGTGGCGTTGGGACGGTAGCCCAGTTGCCGCGCTGCGGCCAGCACGCGCTCACGCGTTTCGGCCGACACGCGCGCCGAGCCGCGGCGCCCGCCGTTCAGCGCGGACGAGGCTGCCATCTCCGAAACGCCTGCGGCACGCGCGACGTCGAGCAGCGTCGGCGCATTGCTGCGTCGGCGGTTCTTCGCCTGTGCGGGCGCAGAGGAGGGCGGCTTCGAGGTGGGCACGGAGGGTGAGCGCCGGCTGCACGCTGCAGGCGGTGCGGCGTGCAGCGGCGCACTGTAGCACCGGCCCTCCCGCAGCGATCACTTCCGCAGGGTGACGACGACCACCGACTTCGGCGGCAGGTCCAGCGCGAGCGGCTCGCCGCTCACGCCCGCGTTGTACGGCGCCGGCACCAGCGCGTTCGGATGCGCGAAGGTGTTGTGCGCATCCATCGCGCCGGCCGTCAGAACCCGGCCTTGCACGGCGCCGGCCAGGTTGGTCTGCACATGCGCGTGCCGCATCGGATCGAGGTTGACGAGCGCGAGCACCGTGCTGCCGTCGGCCGCGCGTGCCACCGACGCGTCCACCGCCGGCAGCTCCACATCGCCTTGATGCCAGCGCGGCGCCTGCAGCTCGATCTTCAGCGGCGTGGCGCCGCGGAACGGCTTGTACAGGTCGAATGCGTGGTACGTGGGCGTGAGCAGCATGCGCGGGCCGTCGGTGAGCGCCAGGGCCTGCAGCACGTTGACCATCTGCGCGATGTTGGCCATCTTCACGCGCTCGGTGTGGCGCTGGAACGCATTGAACGACAGTGCCGCCACCAGCGCGTCGCGCAGCGAGTTCTGCTGCTGCAAGAAGGCCGGGTTGCTGCCGGGTTCGGGGTCGTACCAGGTGCCCCACTCGTCCACGTACAGCGCGATGCGCTTCGTGGGATCGTGCTTGTCCATCAGCTGGCTGACGGCGGCGATGCGCGCCTCGATGCCCATCGCGCTCTTCAGCGTCTTGGCCCAGGCCTGCGCGTCGAAGCCGGTGGCACTGCCATGCTGGCTCCAGTCGCCCGGCATGGTGTAGTAGTGCAGCGTCAGCGCATCCATGTGCGAGCCGGAGCGCTCCATCAGCACCTCGACCAGGTGGTCGTTGCCCTGGCCGTCGCCGGAGGCCACGCGCACCACCGGCGCATGCAGGAAGGTCTCGTAACGGTTGTGCAGGTCGGCCTGGTACTCCGGCCGCATGCTGCCGCCGCAGCCCCAGCTCTCGTTGCCGATGCCGAAGAACTTGACCTTCCACGGCTTGTCGCGGCCGTTGCGGCGGCGCTCTTCGGCCAGGGCCGACTTGCTGTCGCTGGTCATGTACTCCAGCCACTGGCTCATCGCGCGCGGCGGCAGCGAGCCCATGTTGCCGGCAAGGTAGGCCTCGGCGCCCAGTTGGTCCACGAGGTCCATGAACTCGTGCGTGCCGACCCGGTTGGTCTCGATCACGTTGCCCCAGATCTTGTTCAGCCGGGCAGGCCGCTTGGCGGGATCGCCGATGCCGTCACGCCAGTCGTAGTCGTCGGCAAAGCAGCCGCCGGGCCAGCGCACGACGGGCACCTCGAGCTGGCGCAGCGCCTGCACGACGTCGTTGCGCCAGCCGCGGGTGTTGGGGATCTTCGATTGCGGGCCGACCCACAGGCCGCCGTAGATGCCCGTGCCCAGGTGCTCGGCAAACTGGCCGTACAGCTCGGGCTCGATGCGCGGGCCGGCGGCCTCCTGCGTGACGGTCAGGCGCACCTGGGCCGGCTCGGCCGCCATCGCGTGTGTCACCGCGCCAGCGGACAAGGCCAAGGTGAGGGTGGACAAGAGTTGCTTGATCTTCATCTTCTCGACTCCTTCGGTTTCGTTGTGTGCGGTGCGGCTCCGGCAGCAGGGCCGCCGCCTCCGCCACTTGCAACCGGCGGTGCCTCAGGCTGTCCTGCCTGCCGGGCCCTGCAGCACATGCGCCAGGAACGCGTCGTGCGTGGGCAGGCGTGACACGCTGTTTGCGATCGCGCTGCGCCGCCTCGCCAGGGCGCGCGCCGCAGCGTCGCGCGGCAGCTCCTCGAACACCGGGTCGGTGTGTTCGGGCCAGTGGCCCATGCCGGTGTGAATGGCCAGCCAGCTGGTCTCGTCGAAGCCTTCGTCCTGCTGCAAGTGCAGCACGCCGAAGCGGCGCCACGCCTCGATCTTGAAAGCCAGCGTCTCGGGCAGCTCCATCGCGGCCATGTCGCGCCACAGCGCGCTGTCGCGTCGCGCGGTGAGGCAGTAGTGCAGCAGGATGAAGTCGCGGATGCGGCGGAACTGGCGCGCCCCGCTGTCGTTGAAGCTGGCCGCTGCGTCGTCGGCCCATGGTTGCCCGGAGGTGAGCTGCACCATCAGCCGGCTCAGGCCGCTTTGGATCAGGAAGATGCTGGTCGATTCCAGCGGCTCCAGGAAGCCCGCGGCGAGCCCGAGCCCCACCACGTTGTGCACCCAGGCGCGCTCCCGATGGCCGGTGCAAAAGCGCAGCAGGCGCGGCTCGGCCAAGGGCTTGCCGTCCAACTGCTGCAGCAGTTGCTCGCGTGCGCGCTCGGGGTCGATGTAGCGGCTGCTGAAAACATGGCCGTGCCCGGTGCGGTTTTGCAGCGGAATGCGCCAGGCCCAGCCGCCTTCCAGCGCGGTAGAGCGCGTATAGGGCGTCAGCTCCGGGCCGGTGCGTTCGCTGGGGCAGGCCCACGCGCCATCCACCGGCAGCCAGTGGCTGAAGTCGACGAAGGGCTCGCCCAGCGTCCTGCCCAGCAGCAGCGAGCCGAAGCCGGAGCAATCAACGAAGAGGTCGGCGGTGATCTCGTGCCCGTCGGCGAGCTTCACGCTCTGCACGCCGCCGTCGGCGCGCCGCGCCACCTCGACGATGCGGCCTTCGGTGCGGCGCGCACCGCGCGAGAGCGCCAGCTTGCGCAGGAAGGCGGCGTAGAGGGCCGCATCGAAGTGGTAGGCGTACTGGTAAGGGGCGCCGTCCTTCTCGTCGGGCACCACGAAGCGGCCCTGCATCGCCATCACGGTGGGCAGGCACTGCTCGCCGAAGGCGCCGGCAGCGGGGTCGGCCAGGCGCTGGTACTGGCCCCACAACGCATCGGGCCCCACCAGCTGCCCGAAGTCACCGAAGGTGTGGAAGTAGCGCTCGCCCTGCACACGCCAGTCGCGGAATTCGATGCCGAGCTTGTAGGTGCCGTTGGTGGCGCGCAGGAACTCGGCCTCGTCGATGCCCACGTGCTTGTTGTAGGCGCGGATGGAAGGGAAGGTGGCCTCGCCCACGCCCACGATGCCGATCTCCTCCGACTCCACCACCTCCACGGTGCTGCGGCCGCGCAGCCCGGTGGCGATGGCGGTGGCGGCCATCCAGCCGGCGGTGCCGCCGCCGACGATGACGATGCGTGCGATGGGCAGGGTCATGGCGCTCTCCTCGGTGTCAGGGTACCGGCTCCAGGACCACGGCGGCGGCGCCGCTGCTCACACCAGGCCTGGGCCGCGGATCTTCAAGACCACCGCGATCGGGTTGGCCAGGCCGTCCGGCAGCCGCACCTCCAGGCCCTTGCGGCTGCGCTTGAACGGCAGGCTGTCGGCCGAGCCCACGGCCTCCACGCGCTCGATGGCGCCCGGTGCCAGTGCCGAGTCCTCGCCCAGCGCAGCGATGCGCAGCACGCCGCTGCCCGGCCAGCCGAGTCCGAAGGCATAGAGTGCGCCGCCTTTCGTGGTGAAGCGAATGTCCTCGGCAGTGAAGGACTGCGCCTTGTCTTCGCTGAACATGCCGCCGGACACGCGCGTGGGCCCCTCGCCGAAGCTGCGCCACGGGCGTGTGCCGTGGATGGCCTCGCCGTTGCGGCCCATCCAGGCGGCCATGGTGTCGAGGAACTTGCGTTCGTCGGCGTCGATGCTGCCGTTGCCGCGCACCGGGATCGACAGCAGCAGGTTGCCGTTCTTCGACACGATGTCCGCCAGGCGGTGCACCACGCTGGCGGCCGTCTTGTAGGCGTGGTTGTCGAAGATGCCGCGGTTGTAGTGCCAGTCGCCGATGCAGGTGCAGGTTTGCCAGGGCAACGGCTGGATGTCGTCGCGCTGGCCGCGCTCCACGTCCTCCACCAGCCCGGCGCGGCGCTCCGGCGGCAGCTGCTTGCCGTTGACCACCACGTCCAGCTTGCCACCGTGCCAGCCCATGCTGGCGTTGTAGTAGTGGGCGGTGATGTCCAGGCCGGCCTGGCCGAGCGGCAGGCCGGTGTCGTCGAAGTACACCAGGTCGGGCTTGTAGCTGTCCACCAGGTCGCGCGCGCGCAGGAACCATTGGCGCACGAAGGCCGGGTTGGCCGCGGGCGGCTTTTCGTCCCAGTAGCCGGTGTTGGTGTCGTGCCACTCGTTGGCGGTGCGGATCGTCGTGATGCCGTCGGGCATCACGATGTTGCGCCCGGTGTAGAGCTCCTGCGGGTCCAGGCCCTCCCACCAGGTGCCCCGGCCGTCGGCTTTGGTGAGCCGGTAGGCGTCATAGCGCTGGCCGGCCCGCGGGCCCTCGGGGTCGTAGCCGTAGGCCGTCTGCAGCCAGTGCCAGGCGTGCGCCGAATGGTTGCTCACGCCGAAGCGCAGGCCCTTGGCGCGCGCCACCTTGGCCCAGGTGCCGACGATGTCGCGCCTGGGGCCCACGCGGACGGAGTTCCAGGCGTGGTACTTGGAGTCGTAGGCGTCGAAGTTGTCGTGGTGGTTGGCCAGCGCAACGAAGTACTTGGCGCCGGCCTTGGCGTACAGGTCCATCAGCGCCTCGGGCTCCCAGGCGTCGGTCTTCCAGCGGTTCTGCATCTCCATGAAGCCCACCTGCGTGGGGTGGCCGTAGGTCTTCAGGTGGTGCTCGTACTGCCAGTTGCCCTGCCGGTACATGTTGCGCGCGTACCAGTCGCCCATCTCGGGCACGCACTGCGCGCTCCAGTGCGCCCAGATGCCGA
>CAMLIZ010000181.1 GCA_946480245.1 uncultured Pseudomonadota bacterium | reverse complement strand
GCCGCCGCTGGGGCCGCGCCTACCGCTACATGGTGGTGCTGGACGCCGACAGCGTGATGAGCGGGGACTGCCTGGTGTCGCTGGTGCGGCTGATGGAGGCGCATCCTCAAGCCGGCATCATCCAGACCGCACCGCAGGCCTGTGGGCTCGATACCCTGCACGCGCGGGCCCAGCAGTTCGCGGGCCGCGTCACCGGCCGGCTCTTCACTGCCGGCATGCAGTACTGGCAACTGGGCGAATCGCACTACTGGGGCCACAACGCGATCATCCGCGTGCAACCCTTCATGCAGCACTGTGCGCTGGCACCACTGCCGGGGCGAGGCGGGCTTTCCGGCGACATCCTGTCGCACGATTTCGTCGAGGCTGCATTGATGCGGCGCGCCGGCTACCACGTTTGGCTGGTCACGGACCTGCAGGGCAGCTACGAGCAGGTGCCGTCGAACCTGCTGGAGGAACTGCAGCGCGATCGTCGCTGGTGCCAGGGCAACCTGCAGAACGCGCGCCTGATCGCCGAGCCCGGATTGCACGCCGTGCATCGCGCGATGCTGGCTACCGGCGCCATGGCCTACCTGTCGGCGCCGCTGTGGCTTGCCTTCGTGACCGTGGGTGCCCTGTTGTGGGTGCTCGGTGGGCCGCCTGCCGCTGTGCCGCCGGCGGCCTTGCTGGCGCTGTGGGGCGGCACGCTGGCGATGCTGATGCTGCCGCGGCTGCTGGGTGTGCTGGCGTTGCTCGGGTTGCGGCGCCGCCGCAGCTACGGTGGCGCCGCCGCGCTGTTCAAGGGCGCTCTGATCGAGGCCACCTTGTCGGCACTGCAGGCGCCGGTGCGCATGGCTGCGCACAGCCTGTTCGTGCTGGCGGCGCTCACCGGGCTCAAGCTGGACTGGAAGTCCCCGCAGCGCGAGGCCAACGCCGTGTTGTGGCGCGATGCGGCGCGTCGCTTCGCGACACCGGGTGCGATGGGCATGGCAGCGCTGCTGCTGCTGGCGCAAGTGGACCTGCGTGCGGCGCTGTGGTTGCTGCCGGTGGCGCTGCCGCTGGTGCTGGCGGTGCCGCTGTCTGTGCTGACCAGCCGAGCGGCCCCGGGGCAGTGGGCACGGCGGCGGCAATTGCTGCTAACGCCGGAGGAGGCATGGGCGCCCACGGTGTTGCGCCGCGCCTGGTTGTATGCAAAGGCATCTCGCGCTGCGCGCCGCGCGAGCCCGCTTGTGCCAGTGCGGGCCGGTGCCGAGCCGCTGGCGCGCATCGCCTGATACGAGAACCGTTGCGTCTGCTTGCGCTCCAGGCGTCACGTTTGCTCAAACTCGGAGATCCCGGGTGTGGACACACGAAGTGAGGCGCGCAGTGAACAAGCAAGACGACGGTCGCCGGCCGGAAGAAGTAGGCAAGGCATTCAGGGTGCCGCAGGTGCCGAGTGGCACACCGATCGGCCCCGCCGACGGGCTCGAAGACGTTACGCGGCGGCAGTTCGAGCGCGGCGCCGCGCGCCAGGGCGTTTCGAAGAAGCTGCCGCCGGTGCAGCGTTAGCCACGCAGTCGCGCGCCGCTGCCTCAAGCCCCTGGGGCGCGCGGGCGGGGTGGGCCCAGACGGACGATGCCCAGTGCGATGCTGCGCAGGGCCGCGCGCAGCAGCGGCTCCCCGTAGCGCGCAATGCCCCAGGCGAGCGTCAGCACGCACAGCACCGGGATCAGGGGCAGGGCGAGCGGCGGCATCCAGTGTGCGAGGTGCCCGAGCTTGACGATCAGCGCGACCATCATGTTCTCGTGCAGCAGGTACAGGGGATAGCTGGCAAAGCCGATCAGCAGCAGCCCGCGCAGGCTCAAGGCACGGCGCAACCGCTCGCTCACGATGGCCAGTGCGAACAGCGTGGCCACCATCACGCCGGCGCCGACGGCGCGAAAGACGAGCCCGAACATGTGGTCGAGCGACAGCGCCGCCACCGCCGAGACAGCCACCGCGGCCGCCAGGGTGCGAGGGCTGTGGGTGCGGAAGTACTGGTAATAGAGCGTCCCGGCCGCGAACCATGCGTAATGCCGGGCGCCCAGAACGTCGAACACGTGATCCACCGCGGCGGTCGAAGGGGCGGTCGAATGCAGCAGCGTCTCGCCACCCTTGAGCAGCAGCCAGGCGGCGAAGAGCACCAACAGGCCCGCCACGGCCTTGCGCGCGCCGAGCGCGAAATACATCAGGCCGAAGATCAGGTAGAACTTCACCTCGACGAACAGAGACCAGAACGCGCCTTCCAGGACGCCCTCCTTGCGCTGCAGCAGCCAGCCCATACTGTCGGGGTCGAGGAAGAGCAGGCCGGGCCACAGATCCTTCAGCACCGGCTGCCCGGCGGGCCGTTCGGGAAACCAGCGGGCGGTCAGGAACACCACTGCTGAGCAAGCTAGCATGGCCGGGAACAGTCGCAGCCAGCGCTTGAGCATGAACTCGCCGAGGCTATGGCAGCGCTCGATCGACATCAGGATCACGAATCCCGAGATCATGAAGAACAACTGCACGCCCACCCAGCCGCACTCGAACAACGGAAACTCGGCGTAGTGGTCGCCGTACGGCACGACGCGCGGCCAGCGCGAATAGGCATGGAACAGGATCACCAGCAGGATGGCCACCCCTCGCATGCCGTCGAGAAATTCCAGGCGCGCACCTGTGCGATCGCGGTTTGTCATCGTCGTGTGCCGGCAACCCCTCCAATCGACGAGGGTACTTCCGCGAGGGCGCCGGTTGGCATACACCCCCCGTAAGCACGGGGGCCGCAACCCGCTACAGCCAGCCGTTGCTTTGCACGGCGGCCAGCGTGGCGTCGAGGCAGCGGCGGATCAGCACCACCATCTCGTCGATCTGCGCGCGCGTGATCACCAGCGGCGGCGCCACGATCATGCGGTCGCCGACCGCGCGCATGATCAAGCCGTTGGCAAAGCAATGCGCGCGACACAGCATGCCGACGCCCAGTTCGGGCGCGAACGGGATGCCCAGCGCCTTGTCCTTGACCAGCAGCAGCGCACCCATCAGCCCACAAGTGTCGGCATGGCCAACCAGCGGATGCTCGGACAGCTCGCGGTAGCGCTCGGCCAGGTAGGGCCCCACGTCGTCGTGCACGTGAGCCACCAGCCCGAGCTGCTGGATCAACCGCAGGTTGGCTACACCTACCGCGCAGGCCACGGGATGGCCTGAGTAGGTGTAGCCGTGTTCGAACTCGCCGCCCTGGTCGATCAGCACGCGCGCCACGCGGTCGCCCACCATCACGCCGCCGAGCGGGATGTAGCCTGAGGTCACGCCCTTTGCGAAGGTCATCAGGTCGGGGCGGTAGCCGAAGCGCTCGCAGCCGAACCAGTGCCCGGTACGACCGAATCCGCAGATCACCTCATCGCTGACCAGCAGGATGCCGTGCCGGTCGCAAATGCGCTGGATCTCGGGCCAGTAGCTGGCCGGCGGCACGATCACGCCGCCAGCGCCTTGCACCGGTTCGCCGATGAAGGCGGCCACGTTGCGGGCGCCCACCTCCTGGATCTTGGCCTCCAGCCAGCGGGCAGCGTGCAGGCCGAATTCCTCAGGCGTCATGCCTCGGCCGCTGCCGAACCAGTACGGCTGGTCGATGTGCACGATGCCCGGAATCGGCAGCCCGCCTTGGGCATGCATGGCGGACATGCCGCCCAGCGATGCACCGGCCATCGTGGAGCCGTGATAAGCATTGACGCGGCTGATGATCACCTGCCGCTGTGGCTGTCCCAGGATGTCCCAGTAGCGGCGCACCATGCGCACGACCGTGTCGTTGCCCTCCGAGCCCGAACCGGTGAAGAACACGTGCTCGAAGCCCGGCGGGCTCACCCCTGCCAGCAACTCGGCCAGCTCGATCGCCGGCGGTGTGGCGGTCTGGAAGAACGCGTTGTAGAACGGCAGCTCCTTCAGCTGCCGCGTGGCCGCGTCCACGAGCGCCTGCTGACCGTAGCCCACGTTCACGCACCACAGCCCCGACATCGCATCGAGCAACTGCCGGCCGTCGCTGTCGTGCAGGTAGATGTTGTCGGCTCGCGTGATGATGCGTGCGCCCTTTTGCGCCAGCGCCTGGAAGTCGGTGAAGGGGTGCAGGAAATGCGCGGCGTCCGCGGCCTGCCAGTCCTTGGTGCTTCGGATCATGGGCGTGCCCTCACACGTGCAGCAGCAGGTGCTCGCGTTCCCAGGGCGATATCACCTTCATGAACTCCGCGTGCTCGATCTCCTTGACCTCGGTGTACACCGTGACGAAGCCCTTGCCGAGCACCTCGTGCAGCTCCGGCGCCTCGCGCAGCAGCGACAGGGCCTCGCTCAGCCCGCGCGGCAGCTGGAATTCGCCCAGGTAGGCGTCGCCCTTGCATTCCGGCGTGGGTTCGATGCGGTTCTTGATGCCGAGGTAGCCGCAGGCCAGCGTGGCGGCCAGCGCCACGTAGGGGTTGGCGTCCGCGCCGATCACGCGGTTCTCGATGCGCCGGGCCTGCGCGGTGCTCACCGGCGAGCGGATGCCGACGGTGCGGTTGTCGGTGCCCCAGTGGATGTTGATCGGCGCCGCCGTGTAGCGCGTGAGCCGGCGGTACGAATTGACATAGGGTGCGAACAGCGCCATGCACGCGGGGATATAGCGCTGCAGGCCGCCGATGTACCAGTGGAAGGCTTGGCTGGGCGAGCCGTCCTCGTTGCTGAAGAGGTTGCGGCCGCTGGCCTTGTCCACCACGCTCTGGTGCACGTGCATCGCGCTGCCCGGCTCGCCCGCGATGGGTTTGGCCATGAAGGTGGCGAACATATCGTGCCGCAGCGCCGCTTCGCGCACCGTGCGCTTGAAGAAGAACACCTCGTCGGCCAGGCCGAGCGGGTGGGCGTGAAAGAAGTTGATCTCCATCTGCCCGGCGCCTACCTCGTGGATCAGCGTGTCCACGTTGAGCTCCATCTGCTCGCAGTAGGCGTAGATGTCCTCGAACAGCGGGTCGAACTCGTTCACCGCATCGATCGAATACGCCTGGCGCGACGTCTCCGCGCGCCCGCTGCGGCCGATGGGGGGCTTGAGCGGCATGTCCGGATCGGTGTTGCGCGCCACCAGGTAAAACTCGATCTCCGGCGCCACCACCGGCTCCCAGCCTTCCTGAGCATACAACTCGCATACCCGACGCAGCACCGAGCGCGGCGCGTGCTCCACGATCTGGCCGCTGCGGTCATAGCAGTCGTGGATCACCTGCGCGGTGGGGTCGGCGGCCCAGGGCACGATGCGCACCGTGGCCGGGTCGGGGCGCAGGTGCATGTCGGCATCGGTGGGGCTGACCACGTCGTAGTACGGCCCCTCTTCGGGGAATTCGCCCGTCACGCTCATCGCCACCACGGCCTCTGGCAGGCGCATGCCGCGGTCCTCGGTGAACTTCTCGCGCGGCAGGATCTTGCCGCGCGCCACGCCGGTGAGGTCGGGCACCAGGCACTCGATCTCCGTGACGCGGCGCTGATTGAGCCACTGCTCGAGTTCGCTGAATGTGAATTTGTCTCTGGCCACCATGGAAACACCTCGTCGCTGTTGAACACCCGGACGTACCGGGCGGCGCTAGGTGTGCGGTAGCGTGCTGCGATAGCGGCGCGCTGCCTCGCCGAAGGCCTCGAAGAGCTTGCGGGACACCGGGTTGCGCTCGGCCTGCCATTCTGGGTGCCATTGCAGTGCCAGCATGAACCCGGGCGCGTTCTGCAGCGAAAACGCCTCCACGAGACCATCGGGTGCCACCGCTTCCACCCGCAGGCCGGGAGCGAGCCGGTTCACGCCCTGTCCGTGCAGCGAATTCACCTGCACGTTGCGCCGGGCGAGCACGCGCTCTAGCACGCCTCCGGGCTGCACCTGCACGGCGTGTGCGGGACCGTATTGCACCTCGATCGGCTGCGACTCATCGTCGCGGTGGTCCATCAGGCCCTGCACGCGGTGCACCGCCTGGTGCAGCGAGCCGCCCAGTGCCACGTTCACCTCCTGGAAGCCGCGGCAGATGGCCAGCAGCGGCAGGCCGCGCGCGATCGCCTTCGGAATGATCGGCAGCGTCCACTTGTCGCGCTCCGGGTCCAGCGGTAGCGATGGATCCAGCACCTCCTCGTTGAAGTGCCTCGGGTGCACGTTGGACGGCGAACCGGTGAGCAGCACGCCATGCGCGACGTCGAGCAGCGCGTCAAGTTCTTCCGGCGATGCATCCGGCACGATCAGCGGCTGGCAGCCCGCAAGCCGCACCGCATCGACATACTTCTTGCCGGCCACGTGATACACGTGGTGCCCCTGCAGCCGGTTGCAGGCCGGCACCAGCACGATCGGTTTGCCGGCACTCATCGCACTGCGCTCCCTGGCCGGGCCTCTCGGTCAGGCCGCCCGCTTGATCGCGCCTGCCAGCGTGTCGACCAGCTGGTCGATCTGCGGCTTTTCGATGATCAGCGGCGGCGACAGCGCGACCGTGTCGCCGGTGGTGCGGATCAGCGCGCCCTTGTCGAAGCAGTCGAGGAACACGTCGAAGGCGCGCTTGGCCGGTGCGCCGGGCAGCGGCTGCAGCTCGATGCCGCCCACCAGGCCGATGGTGCGGATGTCGATCACGTTGGGCAGGCCCTTCAGAGAGAACAGTGCGTCGGCGAAGTAGCCTTGCAGCGCACCCGCGCGCGTGAGCAACCCTTCGTCGGCATAGGTGTCTAGCGTGCCCAGCCCGGCAGCGCAGGCCAGCGGATGCGCCGAGTAGGTGTAGCCGTGGAAGAACTCGATCAGGTGTTCAGGCCCTGTCATGAACGCGTCGTGTATCTCGCGCTTGACGAACACGGCGCCCATCGGCACGCAGCCGTTGGTCACGCCCTTGGCTGCGGTGATGATGTCTGGCGTGACGCCGAAGGTCTGCGCGGCGAACGGCTGGCCGGTACGGCCGAACCCGGTGATCACCTCGTCGAATATCAACAGGATGCCGTGCTTGTCGCAGATATCGCGCAGGCGTTGCAGGTAGCCTTGGGGCGGGATCAGCACGCCGGTGGAGCCGGCCACGGGCTCCACGATCACCGCGGCGATCGTGGAGGCGTCGTGCAGCTGCACCAGGCGCTCGAGGTCGTCGGCCAGCTCCGCGCCATGGGCCGGCTGGCCATTGGTGAAGGCATTGCGGGCCAGGTCGTGCGTGTGGCGGATGTGATCCACACCGCCCAACAGCGTGCCGAACATCTTGCGGTTGGCCACCATGCCGCCCACCGAGATGCCGCCGAAATTGACGCCGTGATAGCCGCGCTCGCGCCCGATGAGGCGGGTGCGCGAGCCTTCGCCGCGCACACGGTGGTAGGCGATTGCCATCTTCAGCGCCGTCTCCACCGATTCGGAACCGGAGTTCGTGAAGAACACCTTGTCCAGCCCCTTGGGCGCCAGCTCCGCCAACCGGTCGGCCAGCTGGAACGCCTTGGCGTGGGCCATCTGGAACGGCGGGGCGTAATCCAGCTCGCCGGCCTGCTCACGAATGGCCTGCACGATCTTCGGCCGTGAGTGCCCCGCATTGACGCACCACAACCCGGCCACGCCGTCCAGGATCTGACGGCCGTCGTCGGTCCAGTAGTGCATGCCTTCCGCGCGGGCCAGCAGGCGCGGCGCCTTCTTGAACTGGCGGTTCGCGGTAAAGGGCATCCAGTAGGCGTCGAGGGAAGTGGTCATGACGGTCTCGCGTGGAATTGGTGGGTTGCCGGCCAGTCTAGTCACGTGCGCGCGCAATGTGTTGCGCGTTCTCGGCCGGCCGGGTGCCTATGACGCAATATCATGCGGCACTCCGAAGACCTTACCGCAGAAAATGCGAACCTCGCCGCAGCCTCCGCAACTTGATGCGATCGATCGCGCCATCCTGGACGTTCTGCAGCGCGACGGGCGGCTGTCCAATGTGGAACTTGCGCAGCGCGTGCACTTGTCGCCATCGGCCTGCCTGCGACGGGTCAAACAGTTGGAGGAGGGCGGCGTGATCGCCCAGTACGTGGCGCTGCTGAACCCCACGGCGGTAGGGCAGCCGGGCACCAGCTTCACGATCATCAACCTGGAAAGCCTGAATGCTGCGCGGGTGGAGGCCTTCGAGCGCGCCGTGCGCGACGAGCCGCAGATCCTCGACTGCTTCTACGTGGCCGGGTCCAACGACTATCTGCTGCGCTTCGCCTACCGCGACGCCGAGGACCTGGAGCGGCTGCACACGCAGGTGCTGATGCGCCTGCCGGGCGTCCAGCGCTCGAACTCGATGCTGGTGCTGCGCACGGTCAAGCGCACGACCGCGCTGACCCTCTGAAGGGCTCATATTTCGCATACAGAAAAGGTCATTCCGTATCGCGAAATCGCGGCATGCTGCAGCGCGGCAAGATTTTCCATCACGATGAAGATGATTTCACATTCCGGTATATGAACTCTAAGCTGATGATTTTAAAAGAAAACATTTTTAGTCTTATATAAGACACAAGTCTTTCGCGGACTCTCGCTTCTCGGTACGCTTGGTTCCAGATGTTCCCGTTTTCGTCGTCTACCTGAAGGAGCTAGAAATGAGCCAACCGACCCGCGAACAGCAAGCTGCGGCCCTCGAAAAGGACTGGGCGGAGAACCCGCGCTGGAAGGGCATCAAGCGCGGCTACAGCGCCGCCGACGTGGTGCGCCTGCGCGGCTCGCTGCAGATCGAGCACACGCTGGCCAAGCGCGGCGCCGAGAAGCTGTGGAACCTGATCAACACCGAGCCGTTCATCAACGCGCTGGGCGCTCTGACCGGCAACCAGGCCATGCAGCAGGTGAAGGCCGGGCTGAAGGCGATCTACC
>CAMLIZ010000180.1 GCA_946480245.1 uncultured Pseudomonadota bacterium | reverse complement strand
TGTTTGCGCACGGCAGCGGCAGCAGCCGGCTCAGCCCGCGCAACCAGGCGGTGGCGGCCGCGCTGCGCGAGGCCGGCTTGGCCACCTTGCTGATGGACCTGCTCACGCCGCAGGAGGCGTGCGTGCGGCGCCTGGTGTTCGACATCCCGCTGCTGGCCTCGCGCCTCAGCGTGGCCAGTGCCTGGCTGCGCGAGTGCCCCCACACCGCAGCGTTGCCGCTCGGCTACTTCGGCGCCAGCACCGGCGCCGGCGCCGCGCTGCTGGCGGCGGCCGAGCAGGGCGAACGGGTGCAGGCGGTGGTGTCGCGCGGCGGCCGGCCCGACCTGGCCGGCCCTGCATTGGCGCGGGTGCTGGCGCCCACCTTGCTGGTGGTGGGCGCGCTCGACCTGCCGGTGATCGAGCTCAACCTGGAGGCGATGGAGGCGCTGCGCTGCCGCAAGCAGCTGGCCGTGGTGCCGGGCGCGGGCCACTTGTTCGAGGAGCCCGGCACGCTGGACGAGATGACGCGGCTGGCCACCGGCTGGTTCACGGCTCACCTCGGCGTGCCGGCCATCGCGGCGCGCGTGCACTAAAGGCGCCGCGCGTCAGCGCGCCGGTTCCTCCGGCACCCAGCGCGCCTGGATGCGTGCCAGCGTGCCGTCCGCACGCATTGCATCCAGCGCCGCCTGCCAGCGGCGCACGGTGTCCTCGGCGGTGCCGGGCGAGAACGCGATGTACGCCGCCGTCTCCTGGAAGGTGAGCAGCGCCTCCACGTCCTTCATGCTGGCGTTGGCGCCGGCCAGCAGGGCGGGCAGCGCGAGGTTGTTGGCCGCCATCAGCGTGCCGCGGCCCATCAGCAGCATGCGCACCATCTGCTCGTGCGTGTTCACCAGCTGCAGGTTGGTGAGCCCGGCGGCCTTCAGCAGCTGCTGCTTGTAGTCCTCGCGCGGCACGATCACCGCGTCCACCGCGGCCGCATCCGCCAGGGTGTGCAGTTGCAGGCCGGAGCCGCGGCGCGCATACAGGCTGGTCTTGCCGATGAACAGCGGCCCCACCCAGCGGAACAGGTTCTCGCGCTCCGGCGTGCGCGCGGTGCTGAACAAGCCGACGTCGGGTTCGTAGAGCGCAATCTGGTAGGCGCGTGCCCAGGGCAGCACCTGCACGCTCGCCTGGCTGCCCACGCGGCGCTGCACTTCGTCCACGATCTCCACGGCCAGGCCGTCGAGCCGGCCGTCGTGCATGAAGCTGAGCGGCGGGTACTCCTCGGTGAGCAGGCGCAGGTCGGCGGCGCGCGCGGGCAGCAGTGCAACCAGCAACAGACACGCGACGCACCAGCGCCACCACGCAACTCTTCGAATCATCCGGCAAGCCCCCTCTCGGCATCTAGCGCTGCGCACGGTACAGCGGCCATGGCGCCCAGTCCAGTGCTGCGGCTCGCACGTAGCTTGCCGCCCACAGGCCCGTCTATGCTCGCGCGCATGCCACGCTTGCTGCTTCGCCTGCCTGCACACGCCCTCAACGGCATGGCCGTCGCGCTGGGCGTGGCCCTGGTGCACGCGCTGATCGCCGCGCTGGCCGGTGCTGCCGCGGCGCAGCTGGCGATCGCCGGCGCGGTGTGCGCCAGCCTGGCCGACGTGGTGAGCACCGTGCGCCGCAATACGCAGCGGGTGGCAATGGGCGGCTGCGGCGCCACGCTGGCGGCGCTGGTCGTCGGGCTGCTGGCGCCGTGGCCGCCCGCGCTCGCGCTGGGCATCGCGGCCGTCACTTTCGCCGCGATGATGATGCTGGCCTGGGGCCCGCGCGCCGGGCCGGCCTCGTTTGCGGCGGTGCTGTCGCTGGTGTTCTCGATGGCGGTGCCGCGCTCGGTGCCCACGGCGGCGCTGGTGGGCTGGCATGCGGCGGGCGCACTGGCGTTCTTCGCCTGGTCGGCGCTGGCCACCCAGGTGCTGCAGCGACGCTACCGCACCCTCACGCTCGGCTCGGCCATGGAGGCGATGGCGCGGCTGCTGCGCTCGCGTGCCGCCTTGCTCGAAAGCGGCGGCCACGGCCCCGGCGCGGAGGGCCAGCTGCGCACCTGGATCGGCGACGAGGCGGTGCTGGCCGAGCGCCTGCAGAGCGCGCGCGACCTGATGTTCGCCGCCTCGCACACCCGGCAGGCGCGGCGCAAGACCGCCATGCTGCTGCACGTGATCGAGCTGCGCGACGTGCTGCTGGCCAGCCGCCTCGACCTCGACCTGCTGGGCGACGACAGCGCCGGCACCTGGGTGCGCGAGCGCCTGGCCGGCGGCCTGCGCCAGGTGGCCGTGGCGCTCGACGAGGCCGAGCGCGCGCTGCGCGAAGGCAGCCCGCCGGCCCCTGCCGCGCTCGACCTGCGCGACACCTTCGCCGACGCGCCGCTGGCGCCGCCCGACGAGCGCGTGCGCGTGCTGCCGCTGCTGGCCAACCGGCTGCAGCAACTGGCTGACGAGGTGATGCAGCTGCACGCGCTGCTGCTGGGCGCCGAAGAGCCGCTGCCGCTGCCGGTGGACGAACTGCAGCGCTTCGTCGCGCCCGAGGGCTGGCCGCTGGCGGCGCTGCGCGCGCAGTTGCGGCTGCAGTCGCCGGTGCTGCGCCACGCGCTGCGTGCCGCGCTCGCGCTCAGCTGCGCCTTCGGCCTGGGCCATCTGCTGCCGTGGGCGTCGCACCCGCACTGGCTGGTGTTGAGCGTGGCGGTGGTGCTGCGCGGCAACCTGGAGCAGACGCTGGCGCGCCGCAACGCGCGCGTGGCCGGCACGGTGATCGGCTGCCTGGTGGTGCTGCTGCTGGCGCCCCTGCCGCTGCTGCAATCGCTGGCGTTCCTGGTCGCGGTGGGCGTGGCGCATGCCTTCGTCAACGTGCGTTACCTGGTCACGGCGGTGGCCGCCACCGTGATGGCGCTGCTGCAGGCGCATGCGGTGGCGCCGGAGGGCGGCTTCGCGATCGCCGAGCGCCTGGCCGACACGCTGATCGGCGCCGCCCTGGCCTGGGGCTTCAGCTACGTGTTGCCGTCGTGGGAGCGGCGCAGCCTGCCGCGTGCGGTGGCGCGCGCGCTCGATGCGCTGCGCGGCTACGGCGCACAGACGCTGCAGCCCGACGAGCCGGCGCGCGTCGAGCAGCGCCTGGCCCGCCTGCAGGCCTACGACGCGCTCGGCTGGCTGGCGGCCGCGCTGCAGCGCAGCGGGCCCGAGCCGCAGCGCGTGCGCCTGCCGCTGCATGACCTGGCCCAGCTGCTGGACCATGCGCACCGGCTGATGGCGCACCTGTCGCTGGTGCGGCTGATGCGCGTGCGCCGCGCCGCCGCGCTGCAGACGCCCGAGGCGCGCGCCGCCTTGCAGGCCGCTGACGCGCAGCTGAAGGCGCGGCTGGCCACTCCTGCAGCCGGCGCGCCCGCGCCCGAACCCGCGCCGCTGCCGCTGGCGCTGCCGCCCGATCCGCCGGCGCAGGATCCGCTGCCCTGGCTGGAGCGCCGGCTGCAGGTGAGCGTGCACGAAGCGCAGGCGGTGCAGCAGGCCACGCGCGCGCTGCTGGCACAGCTAGCCCGGCGGGCGTGAGGGTCTTGCTACCCTTGCCGCCATGCTTCATACCCTGAAGGACCTGTTCAATGCGGTGCTGCCGCCGCCGCCCGGGCAGGCGCACGCCGACGCGCAGCATGCGCTGCAGCTGGCCACCGCCGTGCTGCTGGTGGAGGTGATGCGCGCCGACGCCACGCTGGGCGACGACGAGCGGCGCGCCGTCATCGCCGCGCTGCACGAGCACTTCGCGCTGGCCGACGACGAAACCCGGCGCCTGCTGGAGCTGGCCGAGCGCGCGTCGGCCGAGGCGGTCGATTTCTACGCCTTCACCTCGCGCGTCAACGAGGGCTTCACGATGGAGCAGAAGCTGCAGGTGATCGAGCACATGTGGCGCGTGGCCTATGCCGACGGCCGATTGAGCGCGCACGAGAACCACGTGATGCGCCGGGTGGCCGACCTGCTGTACATCCCGCACGGCGCCTACGTGCACGCCAAGATGCGCGCCCAGCCGCCCGCCTGACGCTGGGAACGCCCCTTGCCCGCGATCGGCAGACCAGGAGTGCCGCGGCGAGGTAGCGATGTTCTTTCTGCAAGGGGTGTCCGTGGTGCAGTTCGGCAAGGAGCTGTACCGCGAGATCAACGACGACAACATCTTCAACGGTGCGGCCGCGCTCGCCTACTACCTCACGCTGGCCATCTTCCCGGCCATGATCTTCGTGATGGCGCTGATCCCGTACCTGCCGGTGCCGCACCTGGACCAGGCCATCATGGACCTGCTGAGGCAGGCGATGCCGGCCGACGCCGCGAGCATGTTCGCCGACGTGGTCAAGCAGGTCACGGGCGAGCAGCGCGGCGGGTTGCTGTCGTTCGGCATCATCGCCACGCTGTGGGTCATGTCCAGCGGCATGTACGCGGTGATGCAGCAGCTGGACATCACCTACGACGTGAAGGACGCGCGCAACTTCTTCAAGGCGCGCGCGCTGGCGCTGGCCTTGAGCGTGCTGTTCGCGCTGCTGATGCTGGGCGGCTTCTCGCTGATCGTGCTGGGCGGCGTGATCCAGCAGTGGATCGCCACGCACTTCGGCTCCAGCATCGCGCTGCTGCTGTTCTTCGCGGTGCTGCGCTGGGTGATCGTGGTGGCGGGCGTGCTGCTCGGCTTCGCGCTCGTGTACTACCTGGGGCCCGACGTGAAGCAGGAGTTCAAGTACATCACCCCCGGCAGCGCGCTCGGCTGCGCGCTGCTGGTGGCGGCCTCGCTCGGCTTCTCGTGGTACGTGCAGAACTTCGGCAACTACGACGCCACCTACGGCAGCATCGGCGCGGTGATCGTGCTGATGCTGTGGCTGTACATCACCGGCCTGGTGATCCTGCTCGGCTCGGAGATCAACGCGCTGGTGGAGCATCACGCGGGCCAGGGCAAGCTCAAGGGCGAGCGCTACGAAGGCCAGCGCCGCGACGACCCGACGGTGCGCGAGCGCGTGCAGCGCGCCGCGCCCGAACGCACACGCGACGAGCGCCTGCGGCACGACACCGCTTAAGTGCGGCGCCGCGCGGCCGATAGCGCCGTGATGGACCGCCTCGCCCTGCACAGCTCTGCCCCGCCCAGCTCTCTTGATGCGCTGCGGCTGTCGCAGCTGATGGCCGCGCTCAGCCATGCGCTGGACATCACCGAAGGCCAACCGAAGGGCCACTGCGTGCGCTGCTGCTGGATCGGCATGCACATCGGCGCCGAGATCGGCCTCGACGAGCGCGCGCAATGGGCGCTGTACTACACGCTGCTGCTGAAGGACCTGGGCTGCAGCAGCAACGCGGCGCGCATCTGCGAGCTCTACCTGGCCGACGACCTGCATTTCAAGCACGACTTCAAACAGGTGGGCGACAGCCTGCCGCAGGTGCTGCGCTTCGTGTTCACGCACACCGGCATGCACGCCGGGCTGCGCGAGCGGCTGCGCGCCACGATGAACATCCTGCGCAACGGACCGCAGATCGCGCAGGAGATGATCCAGACACGCTGCACCCGGGGCTCCGACATCGCGCGCCAGCTGCGCTTTCCGGATGCGGTGGCGCATGGCATCCACAGCCTCGACGAGCACTGGAACGGGCAGGGCAAGCCCGAGCGGCTGGCCGGCGAGGCGATTCCGCTGAACGCGCGCATCGCACTGCTGGCACAGGTGGTGGACGTCTTCCACACCGCCGACGGCCCCGAGGCTGCGCTGGCCGAGGCGCGCCGGCGTGCCGGGCAATGGTTCGACCCCGCGCTGGTGCGCGCACTGCAGCGCGTGGCGCGGCACGACAGCTTCTGGACCACGCTGCGCTCGCCGGCGATCGACCAGGCCGTGCAGGCGCTGGAGCCCGGCCAGTTCAGCGTGGCGCTGGACGACGACTACCTGGACGACATCGCCGCGGCCTTCGGCCAGGTGGTGGATGCGAAGAGCCCGTACACCAGCGGCCACAGCGCGCGGGTGGCGGGCTATGTGGAGGGCATTGCCGGCGTGCTGGGCCTGCCACCGGCGCGCCGCCGCTGGCTGCGACGCGGCGCGCTGCTGCACGACGTGGGCAAGCTCGGCGTGAGCAACGCCGTGCTGGACAAGCCGGCCCAGCTGGATGCCGACGAATGGGCGGCCGTGCGCGCGCATGCGGCGTACACCGAGCAGATCCTGTCGCGCATCGCGGCCTTCGAGGAGCTGGCGCGGGTGGCCGGCGCCCACCACGAGCGGCTGGACGGCAAGGGCTATCCGCGCGGCCTGCAGGCCGACGAGATCGCGCTGGAGACGCGCATCATCACCACGGCGGACATCTTCGATGCGATCTCCGCCGACCGGCCGTACCGCGCGGCGGTGCCGGTGCCGCGCACGCTGGAGATGATGGCCGGCACCGTGGGCACCGCGCTCGACCCGCTGTGCTTCGAGGCCTTGAAGGCGGTGGTGGCGCCGGCGGCTTGATGCGCCGGCCGCGTCAGTGCGTGCCCGCCCAGGCCGAGCCGGTGGTGGGTGGGTTGGCGGTGTCGGTGCTCAGCACGATCAGTTGCTGCTGGCCGCCGCCCGTGGGGTAGGTGATGGCGATGCCGGTGCGCGCGCCGCCCGGGTCGCTGCAGGGCGCCGCGCCGATGGTCATGGTCACGTCGAACACGTTCTTGCCGCTGGGCCGTGGCACGAAGCTGCCGTTGACCGTGCAGCCGCCCTGAGTGACCGTGAAGGCGCCGGAGGCGTCTACCTGCATCGCCAGGCTGTTGTTGTTGAGTTGCCAGGTGCCGGCGAGGTCGCTCAGCGAGGGAGCACCTGCGTAGCTGTAGTTGCCGGTGGTCAGCAGTGCGCCGTTGAAGGTGACCGCTCCGCCCGACCCGCTCAGGGTGCCGTCGAGGCTCGTGCCGTTGTACACCGCGGAGAGCGACCCTGCCACCGGCGGCGTCGTCGCGAAGTCGAGCGCATCGCTGGAGATGAACGCCACTCCGGTGGGGGCCGCGCTCGTGCTGCCGGTGCCGCGCACGAACCCTGCCCCCACGAACGCGTTGTTCGTGATGCTGCCGTACAGCAGCCAGTACTCGCCCGTCTCCAGCACGAGCATCTGGAAGGCGGAACTGGCCGAGCCGGACAGCGTGCCCTGGTACACGCCCTCGGCGCTCGTCGGTGCGGAAGGCGCCGGCGCGGGTGCGGGTGGCGGGGGCGTGCTCGAGCTGTAGCCTCCGCTGCCGCCGCCCCCGCAGCCGGCGAGCGCGACCGTGAGCCAGGCGCAGGCCAGCAGGCCGCTTCGAGTGGATCTCCTCATGAGTGCCTCCCGGGCAATGAGCGAACATTCTGCAAGCAAGCCCCCCGATATACTCGCCCGCCACACGATGAGCCCTTCACTTTTCGTTGCGGTATTCACGGGCGCCGGGCTTGGCGCGGTGCTGCGCTGGGCGCTCGGCATATGGCTCAATGCCATTGTGTGGTGGCTGCCGCTGGGCACGCTGGCCGCCAACCTGGGCGGCGGCCTGCTGATCGGGCTGGCCGGCGCGTTCTTCCTGCACAACAACACCTTGCCGCCCGAGTGGCGCCTGCTGGTGATCACCGGCTTCCTCGGCGGGCTCACCACGTTCTCGACCTTCTCGTTCGAGGTGGTGTCGCTGCTGCAGCGCGGTGAGCCCGGCTATGCGTTGCTCACCGCCGCGGTGCACCTGGCCGGGTCGCTGCTGCTCACCGGCGCCGGCCTCTGGCTGGGCCACGCGCTGTTCGTGCGCGGCTGATCGCTAGTTCCAGCGCCCGCCTGCACCGCCCAGGCTGATGCGCCCGGCGCCCAGCAGGGCCACGGCCAGCGCGACCACCAGGTACATGCCCTGCAGCTCCAGCGCCCAGCCGCCGGTCTGCGACAGGGTCCACAGCTGGCCGGTGTGCACCAGGTACACCGCGAACACCATGTTCACCACCACCACCAGCGCCGCCGCGCGCGTCCACACGCCGGCGATCAGCAGCAGCGGAGCGATCACCTCGCCCACGTACACCAGGTAGGCCACCGGCTCGGGCAGGCCGGCCTTGTGCACCGACCCGATCACGAAGCCCACGCCGTGCTGCAGCTTGGCGATGCCGTGCAGCAGGATCAGCACGCCCAGCGTGACACGCAGCAGCAGCTTGGCCCATTCGTTCGAGTTGCCCATCGGGATTGCCTTTCTTGGGTTGGGGGAGTCAGTGGCCGGCCAGCAGCAGGCGGCGCAGCAGCGTGTCGGCCCAGTCGGGCAGCTGCTCGCCGAATGCTTCAGTCTGTTCGTAGTCGTCGCCTTCGATCACAGCGCTGTGCGCCAGCTGGCCCTGGCCGCGCACGCGCAGCTGCAGCCAGCCGCGTGCGCCGGCGTCCCACTCGAGCATCAGCGCGCCGTCGGGTTCGGCCTGCACCGAGGTCGGTGCGCGCCAGTTGCGGGCAGCGATGGCCAGCAGGCGCTCGGCCTCGGCGAGCGTGGGCTCGTCGGGCAGCTGCCAGCGGCGTTCGGCGGCCAGCAGGCGGGCTTCATCGAGGGCGGCGGCCAGCAGGGGCGACATGGGCGCATTGTCAGCCAGCCTGCGGCTACGATGTTGCGATGTCGTTCCACTCCCACCGCGCGCTGCCCCCATGAAGATCGCTACCTTCAACGTCAACGGCATCAACAGCCGCCTGCCCCGCCTGCTGGAGTGGCTGGCCGAAGCGCAGCCCGACGCGGCCTGCCTGCAGGAGCTCAAGACCTCCGACGAGACCTTCCCGGTCGATGCGCTGCGAGACGCCGGCTATGGCGCGGTGTGGCACGGGCAGAAGGGCTTCAACGGCGTGGCCGTGCTGGCGCGCGATGCGCAGCCGCAGGAGCGGCGGCGCGGCCTGCCGGGCGACCCGGACGACAGCCACAGCCGCTACCTGGAGGCCGAGGTCGACGGCATGGTGGTGGCCTCGATCTACCTGCCCAACGGCAATCCGCAGCCCGGCCCCAAGTTCGACTACAAGCTGGCCTGGTTCGAGCGCCTGATCG